>DATJVS010000287.1:0-12496 GCA_035501715.1 Usitatibacter sp. | reverse complement strand
AACATCGACAACGAAGCGCGCGTGAAGCAGCTGATGCTGAGCGCGGCCTCCACAATCACCACCCTGGAGAACCTCGCGGCGAGCGGCGCCCTCCCGGAGGAACAGGCGAAGAAGATCGCCACCGAGATCCTGCGAGGGAACAAGTACCACGCGTCCGAGTATTGCTTCGCGGTCGACGAGAACCTGAATTTCGTCGCCGCGCCCCTCGACCCGCAACTGCACGGCACGAGCTTCAACGACTTCAAGGACGACAAGGGGCAAAGCGTCGGCAAGCTCGCCCTCGCCGCCCTGGAGAAATCCGGCGGCAAGCTGACGACCTATACCTGGGATTCCTACGACGAGAGGAAGAACGTGAGGGCGACGATCGTCTCGGTCGCGGTGCAGTCGCCCCGCTGGAAATGGATCGTCGGCAACGGGCTTTCCGACGCCGAGGCCAACGCGCGCTTCCTCGCGAACTCCAAGTGGCTGCTGGCCCTGAGCGTGCTCGTCGGCGCCCTGGTGCTCATCGCGCTGCTCTTCTCCGTTCGCCAGCTCGTGAAGTCCCTCGGCGGCGAGCCGGAGGCCGTCATCAGGAAGATCCAGCGCGTGGCGGGCGGCGACTTCACCGGCGAGCACTGGGAAGACGGCGAGGACCGGCCGGACAAGGACAGCATCCTCGGCGTGGTCGACAGCATGCGCGCTTCACTCGAGCGGGTCCTGCACGAAGTGGCGCAATCGGCCGAGTCGATGCGCAACGCGAGCCGCGAGATCGCGAGCGGGAACGAAGACCTGCAAAACCGCACGGAAACCACCGCGCACAGCCTGCAGCAGTCGTCGTCCGCCCTGCAGCACCTGACCGACACCGTCGGATTGAGCGCCAAGGGCGCGGTGCAGGCCGGCAAGGAAGCCAACGAGGCATCGGAGGTCGCGATTCGCGGGGGCAAGGTCGTATCGGGCGTCGTCGCCACGATGGACGGGATCAACGCCAGCTCGAAGCGCATACGCGACATCATCGCGGTCATCGACGGCATCGCCTTCCAGACCAACATCCTGGCCCTGAATGCCGCCGTGGAGTCGGCGCGGGCCGGCGAGCAGGGACGCGGTTTCGCGGTCGTTGCCGGCGAAGTGCGCAACCTCGCCCAACGCAGCGCGCAGGCCGCGAAGGAGATCAAGGAGCTCATCACCGAATCGGTGACGCGCGCCGATGCCGCGGTGGACATGGTGTCGAGCGCGGGAAAGACAATGGAGGAGGTCGTGGCCTCGGTGCTGCGCGTTTCCGATACGATCTCCGGGATCAGCTCGGCGACATCGGAACAGAGCGCCAAGCTCACTGTGATCAACCGCGAGTTCCAGCGGCTCGATTCGATGACGCACCAGAATTCGGCGATGGTCGAGGAGTCCGCCGCGGCGTCGCTCACGCTCAAGGAACAGGCCGAGAGGCTGAAGGACCTGCTGCAGGCATTCCGCGTCGAGCAGGGCATCGAGGCTGCGCCCGCGGCCCCGGCCACCGCCCTGGTGACCCGCCGGGAAGCCTGGACGCGGGGTTGAGGCCTTGAGCTCGTTCCCCGCCGACTTTCCGATCGCCCGCAAGTGGCCGCCCGCCCACCCGGACCGCATCCAGCTCTATTCGCTGCCCACGCCCAACGGCGTGAAGGTCTCCATCGCGCTCGAGGAGATGGGCCTTCCCTATGAGCCGCACCTGGTCGACTTCAACACGAACGACCAGCTCTCACCCGAATTCCTCTCACTCAATCCCAACAACAAGATCCCGGCGATCATCGATCCGGACGGGCCCGGTGGAAGGCCCCTGCCGCTCTTCGAATCGGGCGCGATCCTCGTGTACCTCGCCGACAAGTCCGGCAAGCTCATGCCGAAGGATCCCGCGGCGCGTTATGAAACGCTGCAGTGGCTCATGTTCCAGATGGGCGGCATCGGCCCCTTCTTCGGGCAGGTGGGATTCTTCGTGAAGTTCGCGGGCAAGGACTACGAGGACAAGCGGCCGCGCGACCGCTACGTGAGCGAGGCGAAGCGGCTCCTCGCCGTGCTGGAGGCGCGTCTCGATGGACGGCAATGGATCATGGGCGACGAATACACGATCGCCGACATCGCGACGTTTCCCTGGGTGCGCAATCTCGTCGGTTTCTACGGCGCGGGCGCGCTGGTGGAATTCGACAAGTACGCGAACGTGCGGCGCGTGCTCGACGCGTTCGTGGCGCGGCCGGCCGTGCAGAAGGGCCTTACGATTCCTCGCCGGGAGTAGCGTCGCGGTGGAGCGGCAGGTGGCGCGCCGACTGGAATCCCAGCACGGGCCCTTCCAGCCCCTTGGCGAATCCCATCACCTTGAAGAGCTCGCCCATCTCCGACGGGCCGATCAGGCGATGCACGGCGCTCGTGCCCTTCAGCCTCGACAGCGTCATCGTGGGGTCTCCCGCGGACACCAGCACCGCGAGGCCGCACGAGATGAGGAAGTAGGCCTGGGTGGTGTAGCCCACCACCTCGCAACCGCCCTGCTCCGCGGCGCGCGCCATGGCCGTGAAATCCACGTGCGCCGTGATGTCCTGCAGCCCCGGCCAGAAGAACGGATCGCCGTGGAAGCGATGCCGGTAGTGGCACCGAAGCGTGCCCATGGAGCGCTGCGGGTGGTAGTACTCGGCCTCGGAATACCCGTAGTCGATGAAGAGGGCGAGCCCCGCCTCGAGCGAATGCGCGATGGTGCGCACGAGCGCCTCGGCAGCGAGGTTGATCTCCGTGAGGTACTCGTAGTCGCCGGGCGGGATCACGGCCGCCGCGCGCCTCGCGAGCTCGCCGTCGGGCAGCGCCGAGTCCTCGAACGCGAATCCCGCTTCGGTCACGATCACGCCGCTTTCGCGGATCTCGCCGTTCTCGCGGTGCACGATCGAGCACGGCACGACGTCGAGCACTTCGTTGGCGATCACCACGCCGCGGATCTTCGCCGGCAGCGCATCGACCCAGACGAAGCGATCGATGTCCGCGGGATGGCGCTTGGCGAGGAGCTCGCGCTGGCGCTCGCGCAGGTCCGGGCTCACCTCGAGCAGGAGGTAGCGGCCGGGCACCGTACCCTGCTCCTTGAGCGCATCGAAGAGGTCCGCGGCGAAGATGCCCGAACCGGGGCCCAGCTCGAGGATGTCGCCGTGCCCGAGGTTCTTGAGCACCTGGCCCGCCTGCAACGCGAAGCAGCGCGCGAACATGGGCGAGATCTCGGGCGAGGTGACGAAGTCGCCCTCTTCGCCGAACTTGCGGGCGCCCGCCGCGTAGTAGCCCAGCCCCGGCGCATAGAGGGCGAGCTCCATGTAGCGGGAGAACGGGACCCAGTCGCCTTCGTTGGCGATCACCGTGGCGATGTGTTCGGCGAGCTGCTGCGAGTGCGCCGCGGCTTCGGGCGACGGGGGCGGCAGGGAGGTTTCGGCGGAGAGCGGCATCGGGGCCTTCGGCTACACTTCTGTTTTTCTGAAACGCGGCGGAAATATAGCATGCAGGATCGCGCGGTCCTCATCACGGGCGCGGCACGGCGCATCGGCGCGGCCATCGCGCGGCGCCTGCACGGCGCCGGCGCGCGCGTGGCGCTGCATTGCAACCGCTCGTGGGAGGAAGGCGAGGCGCTCGCTTCCGAGCTCAACGCCGGCCGCGCGGGATCGGCCTTCGTGGTGCAGGGCGACCTTCTCGACGTGGGAGAGCTCGCCCGCATCGTCGGGGACGCCGCCGCGGCGCTCGGCAAGCTCGACGCGCTCGTGAACAACGCATCGTCCTTCCATGCGACGCCCTTCGGGACAATCGGCGAGCGCGACTGGGAAGACCTCGTCGGCACGAACCTTCGCGCGCCGCTCCTGCTCGCGCAGGCGGCCGCGCCGCTGCTGCGCGAGGCGAAGGGCGCGATCGTGAACATCGCCGACATCCATGCCGACCGGCCGCTCAGGAACTTCGTGGTGTATTCGATCGCGAAGGCGGGGCTCGTGGGGCTCACGAAGTCGCTCGCCCTCGAGCTGGGTCCCGACGTGCGCGTGAACGCCGTGGCGCCGGGCGCGATCCTCTGGCCCGATGGCGGCCAGCACTTCGATCCGGCCGAGCGCTCGCGCATCGCCGAGCAGACGCCGCTCGCGCGCATCGGCAGCCCGGAAGACGTGGCCGGCGCGGTAAAATACCTGCTGTTCGATGCGCCCTTCGTCACCGGCCAGGTCCTCGCCGTGGACGGCGGGCGAAGCATCCACCTCTAGGCCATGACCGACCCCACCGCCGATACGCGCAAGTCCGACTTCGAGGGCGCCAAGCTCGCCAAGCGCCTGCGCCGCCTCGTGGGCCAGGCGATCGAGGACTACTCGATGATCGAGGCCGGCGACAAGGTCATGGCGTGCCTGTCGGGCGGCAAGGACAGCTACGCGATGCTCGACGTGCTGATGCGCCTTCGCGAGAAGTCGCCGGTGCCGTTCTCGATCGTCGCGGTGAACCTCGACCAGCGCCACCCGGGATTCCCGGAGCACGTGCTTCCCGATTACCTCGCTTCCCTCGGCGTCGATTTCCGCATCGAGGTGCAGGACACCTACAGCGTCGTGAAGCGCGTGATCCCCGAGGGCAAGACGATGTGCGGCCTGTGCTCGCGCCTTCGCCGCGGCGTGCTCTATCGCGTGGCCGCCGAGGTGGGCGCCACGAAGATCGCGCTGGGGCACCACCGCGACGACATCCTCGAGACCTTCTTCCTCAACCTTTTCCACGGCGGGAAGTTGAAGGCGATGCCGCCCAAGCTCGTCTCCGACGACGGCAGGCACGTCGTGATCCGGCCGCTCGCCTATGTCGAGGAATCCGACCTCGAGGCGTACGCCGGGCTTCGCGCATTCCCCATCATTCCCTGCGACCTGTGCGGCTCGCAGGAGCAGCTGCAACGCAAGCAGGTGAAGGCGATGCTGCGCGACTGGGAGAAGAAGCATCCCGGCCGCGTGGAAACCATCTTCGGCGCGCTCACCAATGTCGCGCCGTCGCACCTGCTGGACCGTTCCCTGTTCGACTTCGCAAACATCGAGGCGACCGGCGAGCCAGGACCCACGCTCATCCATTTCCGGAAATCCTCATGACGCTCAAACAGTTCACCGCCAACAAGAAGATCACGTCCTTCCATCCCCCGCAGCGCACGCTCATGGGCCCCGGGCCCACGGAGATACATCCCCGCGTGCTCACGACGATGAGCCAGCCCGCCATCGGCTACCTCGATCCCGTCTTCGTCGAGATGATGGAGGAGCTCAAGGCGCTGCTGCGCTACGTGTACCAGACGGACAACGCGCTCACGTTCCCGGTCTCGGGCCCCGGCTCCGTGGGCATGGAGTACTGCTTCGTGAACCTCGTGGCGCCCGGCACGAAGGTGATCGTGTGCAGGAACGGCGTCTTCGGCGGACGCATGCTCGAGAACGTCGAGCGCTGCGGCGGCGTGCCCGTCGTCGTCGACGACGAATGGGGCAAGCCCGTCGATCCGCACAAGGTCCAGGACGCGTTCAAGAAGAATCCCGACGCGAAAGTGCTTGCGTTCGTGCACGCGGAGACTTCCACGGGGGCGCAGTCGGATGCGAAAGCGCTCGCCGCGGTCGCGAAGAAGCACGGCGCCATGGTCATCATGGACTGCGTGACCTCGCTGGGCGGCACGCCGGTGCTCGTGGACCAATGGGGCATCGACGCCGTCTACTCGGCGAGCCAGAAGTGCCTCTCCTGCACGCCGGGCCTGTCGCCCGTGTCGTTCTCCGACCGGGCGGTCGAGTACGTGAAGTCGCGCAAGGACAAGATCCACAGCTGGTTCATGGACATGAACCTGTTGTCGAGCTACTGGGGCTCCACCACGCGCACGTACCACCACACCGCGCCCACCAACTCGCTCTTCGCGCTGCACGAGGCGCTGTTGCTCATCCAGGAGGAAGGCCTCGAGCAATGCTGGGCCCGCCATCGCCGCCATCACCTCGCCCTTAAGGCCGGGCTCGAGGCGATGGGACTGAGGTTCCTCGTGGAGGAGGCCTACCAGCTTCCGCAGATGAACGCGGTGATATGCCCCGAGGGCGTCGACGAGGAAGCGGTGAGGAAGACGCTGCTGAACGAGTTCTCGCTCGAGATCGGAGCGGGGCTGGGGCCGCTGAAGGGCAAGATCTGGCGCTTCGGCCTCATGGGCTACTCGTGCCGCCCCGACAACGTGATGCTGTGCCTCTCGGCGCTGGGCTCGGTGCTCATGGACATGGGACTGCCGATCAAGGTGGGCGAAGCCGAAGCCGCGGCGCACCAGGCGTACGCCACGCTGCACGCGGCCGACGCGCAGCACGCACGGAAGAAGATCGCGGCGGCTTGAGGGTCAGAGCCCTTTTCGCGAAGAAAGGGCTCTGACCCTACTTCGCCGCGCCGACGATCTGCCGGAAGCGGCCCTCGAGCTGCGGCTGGCCGGAGAAGCGCTCCACC
The DNA here is from genome assembly GCA_035501715.1 of Usitatibacter sp. Classification (GTDB taxonomy): domain Bacteria; phylum Pseudomonadota; class Gammaproteobacteria; order Burkholderiales; family Usitatibacteraceae; genus Usitatibacter. Next base: position 6,076 of record DATJVS010000287.1, on the reverse strand, counting down.
GTGGGCAGGAACTTCTCCAGCTCGGCGAGGCGATCGGCCGCGGGCGGGTGCGTGCTGAAGACCGACGCCGCGTCTCCGCCGCCCTTGTATTGGGCGAGCATCTCGAGCGCGCCCACCAGGCCGTAAGGGTCGTAGCCCGAACGGGTGGCGATCACCACGCCCAGCTGGTCGGCCTCGAATTCCATGGAGCGGTCGAGGGGGCGCAGGAAGAATCCGTCCTTCAGCAGGTCCGTCGCGATGCCCGAGGCCCATGTCTTCGCCTCCTGCGCCGCGATGTTGCCGCCGCGCCGCGCTATCGCGTCGCCCGCGAGGTCCTTGCCGATCGACGACGCGAGGTCGCCCTTGGCCGCCGACTGGATCGCCTGCAGCTGGTGCTTCTTCACCACGTGCGCGATCTCGTGCGAGAGCACTCCGGCGAGCTCCGATTCGCTCGACAGGCGCTTCAACAACCCGCTCGAGACGATCACGTAGCCGCCGGGCATGGCGAAGGCGTTGATTGTCTCGGTGTCGATCACCGCGAAGGTCCACGGAAGGTCGGGCCGGTCGCAGTGCAGCGCGAGCCATTTGCCGACGCGATTCACGTAGCGCTGCAGGTTCGCGTCGGGATGCAGGGGCGAGGCGCCGAGGAAGCCCGCGGTGAGCTGCTCGCCGAGCGCGAGCTCCTGCTCCGGCGTGAATTCCTTGAACGCGTCGGAGGTCACGATCTTGCGGCCGATGTCGAGCGCGCGGCCGATGTCGAACTGCGCCTGCACGCTCGCGCACGCGAGGAGCAGCGCGGCGAAGACGATCTTCCTCATCAGCGGCCTCCTTCCTTGTAGTTGACCGAGGCGCTCGCGAGCTTGCCGTCCTTCGCGTAGCGCTCCGCCGTGGGCTTGTCGGCGCGATAGCTCTCGGCCTTGGCGAGCGCTTCGGGATCCGGGCTCGCGTTCTTCAGGTCCTCCGGCGAGAGGCCGCGGATGCCCGTCGTGGCGATCGTCGTGCCCTGCGCCTGGCGGTTGCCTCCGAAGAGCCCCGCGATCCCCGACAGCGGATTCGAGGATGAGGACGCTTTCTCGACGGTCGCCGGGAAACGCAGGTGGAAGACGTTCACGTACCCCTGCTGCCCGTTGGCATCGACCTTGGTCCAGCCGCCCGCGCGCGCCACGACCTTCACCGGCGTGTTCTCCGGAAGGGTCGCGAGCGTCTTGCCCGAGGGCGAGCCCAGGTCCTTCAGCTCCGTGGAGCGGCTGGTGAACGCCTGTTCCTGCGCCCACGCGGCGGCGGCGAGGAGCGTGGCGGCGAGAAGCGCTGCGGTCCGGAGGCCCATGGCGGACATGATATCCCTTCAATGCACCAGGAGCGCCGCGAGTGCCAGCAGCAGGCCCATGCTCGACACGTCGGTGGCGGTGGTGACGATGATGCTCGAAGCGGTGGCGGGATCGGCTCCGAAGCGCTTCAGCGCGAGCGGCACGAGCGCGCCCGAGATCCCGCTCACGCAGCAGCTGCCCAACATCGCCATGGCGACCACGGCGCCCAGCATCGGCGCGTGCGTCGAGCCCTGCGACGTCGCGTAGAGGAACATCGCCATGCCGCAGAGCACTCCGGTCACCGCGCCGTTGGCGAGGCCCAGGAGCGCTTCCTTCCACGTGAGCTCGCTGCCATGCCCATCATGCACGTCGCCCAGCGTGATTCCGCGCACCGTCACGGCGAGCGCCTGGCAGCCGGTGTTGGCGGCCTGGCTCGAGAGCACCGGGAGGAACGCGGCAAGGATCACGATCCGGTCGATCGTGCCCTGGAACATCGCGACCACGGCGCCCGCCAGAAGCGCCGTCACGAGGTTCACCAGGAGCCAGGGGTTGCGGAACCTGAAGCTCTGCTTGAGCGGCGTGGCCACGCGCTCCTCGCGCTCCACGCCCACCATCGCGCCCGCCTGCGCCGTGATCTCGAAGGCCTCCAGCTCGAAGAGCGCCGCGCCGCGCACGAGCCCCACGAGGCGGCCGTCGCGCTCGGTGACGGGATACTGCGGATAGTGGCGGTTGAGTATCAGCTTCATCGCCTCGGGCACCGGGAGCTCGGGCGGGAGCGCGAAGGGGTTCGCGAGCATCACCTCCGAAAGCCGCGCCGCGCGCTCGTTGAAGAGCAGGTCGCGCATGGTGACGAGTCCCAGCAGGCGGCCTTCCAGGTCGACGACGTACACGTAGGTCACGAAGAGCGAACGCACCAGCGGGCGCAGCGCGTCGATCGCCTCGCCCACCGTCATGTCGGGGCGGAACACCGAGAGCGGCGCCTCCATGAGCCGGCCGATGGTGTCCACGGGGTACTCGGTGTTTCGTTTCCACTGCGCCGCGACTTCCGGCGGCGCGGAAGCGGCGAGCAGGCTTCGCGCACCCGGCTCCACCTCGGCGAGGATCGACTGCACGATGGCGGGATTGAGCTGCAGCAGCGCCTCGATCGCCTGCGCGGGCACCACGCGCTCGATGAGCGCCGCGGCCTCGTGGCTCGGCAGCTCCCGGACGCGCGAGGCGAGCTCGGTCTGCTGCGGTACGGCTTCGCTGGGCGACGTGTCGTTCTCGTTCAATTGCGGCTCCTCACTCCCGTGAAGCCGCGATTGTACTTCCGCCGCGCTACAACCCCAGGCGCTGCCAGATGGTGGAGCTGGGCCCCGCCATGTTCATCGTGTAGAAGTGCAGACCCGGCGCCCCACCCGCGAGGAGGCGCTCGCACAGCTGCGTCACCACGTCGAGGCCGAAGGACTTCACCGACGCGGTGTCGTCGCCGAATCCCTCGAGCTTGAGGCGGATCCACCGGGGAATCTCGGCGCCGCACGCATCGGAGAAGCGCGCGAGCTGCGAGAAGTTGTTGATGGGCATCACGCCGGGGACGATCGGCAACCGGATGCCCAGCGCGTGAGCCTGGTCCACGAAATTGAAGTACGCATCCGCGTTGTAGAAGTACTGCGTGATCGCGGAGCTCGCGCCCGCGTCCACCTTCGCCTTGAACGCGGCGAGGTCCTGCTGCGGCTTCCTCGCCTGGGGGTGGTACTCGGGATAGGCCGCGACCTCGATGTGGAACCAGTCGCCCGTGGCCTCGCGGATGAGGGCCACCAGCTCCGACGCGTAGCGCAGCTCGCCCGACATCGCGAGCCCCGAGGGCAAGTCCCCGCGCAGCGCGACGATGTGGCGGATGCCGTGGGACTTGTACTTCTCGATCACCTCGCGGATGTTGGCCTTCGTGGAGGCCACGCACGAGACATGCGGCGCCGCGTGATGGCCGTCGCCGCGAATCTCGAGCACTGTCGCGAGCGTGCCTTCGCGCGTGGAGCCGCCCGCCCCGTACGTCACCGAGAAGAAGTCGGGCTTGAGCTGCGCGAGCTGCTTCCACGTGGCGCGCAGCTTCGAGACACCCTCCGGGGTCTTCGGAGGGTAGAACTCGAAGCTGAACTTGCGCTTTTCCCCGGCGGACATCAGTACCGGTAACTGTCGGACTTGAACGGCCCGTCCTTGTGGACGCCGATGTAGCGCGCCTGCGCGTCCGTGAGCTCGGTCAACATCGCGCCCAGCTTCTTCAGCTGCAGCCGGGCGACCTTCTCGTCGAGGTGCTTGGGCAGCACGTACACGCCGATCGGGTACTTCTTCGTGTTGCCGAAGAGCTCGATCTGCGCGATGGTCTGGTTGGCGAACGAGGAGCTCATCACGTACGACGGGTGGCCCGTGCCGCAGCCCAGGTTCACGAGGCGGCCCTCGGCGAGCAGGATGATGCGCTTGGCCGGTTCGCCAGGCGCCTGCGGCGGGAAGATGACGTGATCGACCTGCGGCTTGATGTTCTCCCACTTGTATTGCTTGAGGGACGCGACGTCGATCTCGTTGTCGAAGTGCCCGATGTTGCACACGATCGCGTTGTTCTTCATGCGCTTCATGTGCTCGTGGGCGATGACCTGGAAGTTGCCCGTCGCGGAGACGAAGATGTCCGCCTTGTCGCAGGCGTAGTCCATCGTGACCACGCGAAAGCCCTCCATGGAGGCCTGCAGGGCGCAGATGGGATCGATCTCGGTGACCCAGACCTGCGCCGAGAGCGCGCGCAGCGCCTGGGCGCTGCCCTTGCCCACGTCGCCGTAGCCGCAGACGAGCGCCACCTTGCCGGCGACCATCACGTCGGTCGCGCGCTTGATGCCATCCACGAGGGACTCGCGGCAGCCGTAGAGGTTGTCGAACTTGCTCTTGGTGACCGAGTCGTTCACGTTGATGGCGGGGAACTTGAGCGTGCCTTCCCTGGCCATCTGGTAGAGGCGCTTCACGCCCGTGGTGGTCTCCTCGGTCACACCCTTCACGTGCGCAAGCCGCGTGGAGTACCACGTGGGGTCCTTCGCGAGCTTCGCCTTGATGGATGCGAAGAGCACGGTCTCTTCCTCGCTGGAAGGATGCCCGAGGCAGGTCGCGTCCTTCTCGGCGCGCGCGCCCAGGTGCAGCAGGAGCGTGGCGTCGCCGCCGTCGTCGAGGATCATGTTGGTGAACTTGCCGTCGGCCCACTCGAAGATGCGATGGGTGTAGTCCCAGTACTCCCCGAGCGACTCGCCCTTCCACGCGAACACGGGAATGCCGGCCTGCGCGATCGCGGCCGCGGCATGGTCCTGCGTCGAAAAGATGTTGCACGAGGCCCAGCGCACTTCGGCGCCCAGCGCGATGAGCGTCTCGATGAGCACCGCGGTCTGGATCGTCATGTGCAGCGACCCGGTGATGCGCGCGCCGCGAAGCGGCTGCACGGCGGCGTATTCCTCGCGGATCGCCATGAGTCCGGGCATCTCGGTCTCGGCGATCGCGATCTCCTTGCGTCCCCAGTCGGCGAGCTTGAGGTCGGCGACCTTGAAGTCGGTGAAACCTTCGGGCTTGGTGCGGGCGTTCATGTCGTTCCCTTTCATCGTCAAAGGGTGACTTGCCGCGGGGAGAGGAATTGGATCGCTCGTCCTCCGTGTGCGAGTCACGGATCAACGAGCGCCGTTGCGGAATACCTCGAGCCTGGCGCCGTGGCACGGCGTTGCAACGCTCCTCGAGGAGACGCATATTCTACCCGAATTAGGACGGATCCTGTCCTCGATGCGGGCTACCGTGGCGCCATGAACAAACCTCTCCTGCTGGGCTGCAAAGGGTGCGGAAGCGCCATCGTGGAAAGCGCGTTCGCCGTCGCGGGCATTCCGATCGACTACGAGGAAGTGGACTATTCGGCCGACAGTCCCACGCGGCCGCGGCTGCTGTCGCTCAATCCCCTGGGGCAGGTGCCGACGCTGGTGCTGCCCGGCGGAGCGGTGATGACCGAGAGCCTTGCGATCATGCATTACGTGAACGATCGCGCGCCGAAGTCCGGGCTCATTCCGCCCCCGGGCGATCCTTCGCGCGAGGCTTTCTATCGATGGGCGGTGTTCCTCGTGGCCGCGATCTATCCGACTTTCACGTACGGCGACGACCCGAAGAAGTGGGTATCCGACGAGGAAGGCTCGAAGCAATTGCGCGAATCGACCGACCGCCACCGCGAGGCGCTCTGGAAGCAGCTCGAATCGGCCGCGGGATCGCCGTGGTTCCTCGGCGAGCGCTTCAGCGCCCTCGACCTCTACCTCGCGTTCGAGGTCTACTGGCGTCCGGGCCGCAAGTGGTTCGACGCCAATGCGCCGAAGATTTCCGCGATCGCGAAGAAGGCCGGCGCGCTGGACGCCGTGGCCCCGGTGATCGCGAGGAATTTCTAGTCGGCCGTGGCCATCGCCTTCTTCGCGTCGCCCTTCAGGCCCGCGGCGTCGCGCAGGAGCTTCGCCTTGTCCGTCATCTCCCACGTGAACTCGGGCTCCTCGCGGCCGAAGTGGCCGTAGGCGGCGGTCTTGGCGTAGATGGGGCGCAGCAGGTCCAGCATCTTCACGATGCCGCGCGGGCGAAGGTCGAAGTGCTCGTGGATGAGCGCGGCGATCTTCTCATCCGGGATCGCGCCCGTGCCCTCGGTGTACACGGTGATGTTGATCGGGCGCGCGACGCCGATCGCGTAGCTCACCTGGATCGTGCACTGCTTCGCGAGGCCCGCGGCCACCACGTTCTTCGCCACGTAGCGCGCGGCGTAT
>DATJVS010000286.1:0-8164 GCA_035501715.1 Usitatibacter sp. | reverse complement strand
GTCTCCCCGCTCGCGGGCTTCATCACCGGCGAGGTCCTCGACCTCAACGGCGGCGTGCTGATGGACTGATATCTTGCCCGCTGCCGCGGAACCAAAGCTGGAAACACGGAGAACACGGAGGCCCGCGGAGAGACACGGAGCAAGAGCAAATGATCGCCCAACCCTCGCACGTTGCATGCAACAGGCACGAATCCATCATCACATTTGCCCTTCTCCGTGGGCCTCTATGGGCCTCCGTGTCCTCCGTGTTTCCGGCTGCTTGTTCCCGCCAGGGACAACCTAAGCGCGCGCGGGAAGGGCCTGGCCCTTGCGCGCGGCGAGGAACTTGAGCAGCTCGTCTTCCTCGAGCGGCTTGGCGCAGAAGAAGCCCTGGAACTCGTCGCAGCCCTCGTCGCGAAGCAGGTCGAACTGGTCCTGGTGCTCCACGCCCTCGGCCACCACCGTCATGCGCAGGCTGTGGGCCATCGCGATCACGGCGCGCGTGATGGCCACGTCGTCGTTGTTGTGCGGCAGGTCGCGCACGAACGAGCGGTCCACCTTGAGCCGGTCGATGGGGAAGCGCTTCAGGTACCCGAGCGACGAATGCCCCGTGCCGAAGTCGTCGATGGAGATGCGCACGCCCATGGCGCGCAGTCCCTGCATCACCTTGGCCGCGCGCTCCGGGTCGCGCATCACCATGCTCTCGGTGATCTCCACCTCGATCAGCTGAGGCGCGACGCCGGAAGCGCGAAGGATCGCGCCCATGCGCGCCACGAGGTCGGGCTCGTGGAACTGGCTCGCCGAAAGGTTCACCGCCACGGGCAGCCCCATGCCCAGCTCCTGCCAGCGCCGCGCGCGCTCGCACACGCGCTTCAAGGTCCAGTAGCCGATGGGCACGATCACGCCGATCTCCTCGGCGAGCGGGATGAACTTGTCCGGCAGCAACAGCCCCAGCTGCGGATGGCGCCAGCGGATCAGCGCCTCCACGCCCGAGACGCGATTGGTCGGGAACTCGATCTTGGGCTGGAAGAAGATGTCGAGCTCGTCGCGATCGAGCGCGTGGCGCAGTCCCGCCTCGAGCGAGAGGCGCTCGTGCGTGAGGCCGTTGGGCTCGGCCGCGTAGAAGCAGAAGCGGTTGCGTCCCTGCTCCTTGGCGCGGTACATCGCGATGTCGGCGTTGGACACGAGCGCCTGCCCGTCGGCGCCGTCGGCCGGGAACGTGCAGATGCCGATGCTCACCGACAGCCCCAGCTCCTGGCCGTCCATCACCATGCTCGGCGCGAAGGCGCCCAGCACCTTGTTGGCGATCTCGGCGAGCTCCTCGCCGTTGTGGAAGTCCTCGATCAGCAGCACGAACTCGTCGCCGCCCAGGCGCGCCACGAGGTCGCTCGAGCGCACCGCCGCCGTGAGCCGCCGCGCGGCTTCCTGCAGCACGCGATCGCCGAGGGCATGGCCCAGCGTGTCGTTCACGAACTTGAAGCGGTCCAGGTCGAGGAAGAAGAGCGCGAGGCTGCGGCTGTGCCGCGTGGCCTGGGCGATGGCGTGGTTGAGCGTCTCGTTGAAAAGCGTCCGGTTGGGCAACGCCGTGAGCGTGTCGTGCGTGGCCATCTTCTGGATGGTCTCGAGCGCCGAGGACAGCTCGTCGTTGGTCTTGCGAAGCCGCGAGCGCATGTCGGACAGGCGCCCGCCGATCAGCGCGAAGCACGGCAGCACGAACGCGAGCGTGATCCACTGGAACGCCTCGAGCCAGACGTTCACCTCGTCGGGCTTGCGCCACATGAGCAGGTTGATCACGAGCGCGTAGCCGGCGAGTATCGATCCGGCGGCGGTGAGGAACTCGCGCGTGTTGAAGCGGAACGCGCCGAAGGAGAGCACCAGCAGCGACATCATGAGCGCGAGGCCGCGCTCGCGGTCGAAGTGGTACACCACGTACATGAGCACGGCCGCGCCCGTGAGCACCTGCAGCCAGGTGAGGCTCGGGTCCTCGAATCGCTCGTTGATGTTGGTGCGGAACGCGACGAAGAAGGTGAAGTTCACCGCGAACATGAGGATCGCGGCGACGACTGTCGGGCCCGCGGCGATGAGGCCCAGCGTGTGCGCGATGCCGAGAAGGACGATTGAAACGCCGTACGCCGCGATCGCGAGCAGGAAGCGTCGCAGCCGCACCGTCTGCTTGGTCCTCACGCCCTGCAGCGGGTGCGTGGCGGCCATCTGTTCCCTTCAGTTCATTTCCCCGATGCGCGCGATTATCCGGTGCATTCCGCACGATGGGCGTGAACTGCGTCACTTATTCCGCCGCGGCCCCTTTACCGTTGTAATCGGAGCCGCCCTGCAGCGCATGGGCGAGCCCCAGGGCGCAGGTGAACACCACGAGCGCACCCGCCTGGTGGATCGCGGCGAGGTGGATCGGCACCTTGGCGAGCAGCGTGGCGATGCCCGCGCACACCTGCAGCGCCGCCGCGGCGAGCAGCGCGAGCGACCAGGCGCGCTGGCGCGGCGCGGCATCCGCGCGCCGCGCGCCCCACCAGAGCGCGAGCGCCCCGAAGGCCACCAGCATCGCGATGATCCGGTGATCGAGCTGCACGGTGGCCATGTTGAAGATGAAGTTCTTCCACCAGGGATCGATCATCATCACCTCGTCGGGGATCCACTGGCCGTTCATGAGCGGGAACGTGTTGTAGGCGAGCCCGGCGTGGATGCCGGCCACCAGCGCTCCCGAAATGACCTGGACGAGCACCACCGCCGCGAAGAGGCGCGAGAAACGCACGAGGCGCTGCGATGCCCGCGGCCCCGTCCCCGTCGTGAGGCCGAGCGCGACCCAGAGCATGGCGCCGAAGATGAGGAAGGCGATGCCGAGATGCGCCGCGAGCCGGATCGAGCTCACACGCGGGTCGTCCACGAGGCCGCTCGCCACCATGAGCCATCCGACGGCGCCCTGCAGCCCTCCCAGCAGGAAGATCCCCGCGAGCCGCCACGCGAGCGCCCCGCGGATGGCGCCGCGAACGAGGAAATACGCGAACGGCAGGAAGAACGCCACGCCGATCGCGCGCCCCAGCAGGCGGTGCCCGTACTCCCACCAGAAGATGCCCTTGAAGCCGTCGAGCGTCATGTCGAAGTTGCGCTGGCGGTACTCGGGCGAGAGCTTGTACTTGTCGAATTCGGCCTGCCATTGGGCGTCGTCCAGCGGCGGGACGGCGCCGATCACCGGCTGCCACTCGACGATGGACAACCCCGAGTGGGTAAGCCGCGTGATCCCGCCCACGACCACCATGGCGAAGACGAGCGCGCAGCAGGCGAAGAGCCAGGCCGCGATGGCGCGTCGGGAATCGGGAGGAGTCTTCGAGGGCATCCGAGTCCGGCATTTTGCCAGACCGCGGCGCCCTTACTCGAACGAGTACTTGAAGATGACCGCGTTGTGGCGGATCGACAGGCTCTCGGCCCTGAAGCCGTTCATCTTCGGCATGAACTCGCGCGCGCCGCGGTACACGATGCGCCCGTCGGAGGCGTCGAAGCACACCGCGCTGCCGGTGGCGGCGCAGCCCGATTGCGGGCCCGTGCTGCCGGCCGGCGTTTCCACGTGGACCAGGACCGACATCGGGTCGCGGCCGAAGTTGGGCGTTTCGGCCTTCACGTAGTTGCTGGCGAAGACCGAGGAAGCGGAGGCGGAGGCGAGGGCCTTGGTGCGAAGCTCGACGCCATCGTTGGCCGCGGCGGCGCTCAGAGAGAGTGTCGCGGTCAGGGCGGTGATCAGGATCGAGCGACGCATTTGCGCCTCCAGTCCGGCGGTTCCAGTAAGTCCCGTTCCGCCGTATCGCCATGATCCGGCGCGCGCCCCCTCGCCGCCAATCACGGCGACGACCGGCGCCCCACGCCCGACGGTCGGCGAGGGTCTCCGAATCCCGACATTCGAACTGTGATTTTGTTCACTGTTCGGGGAGCTTCCCCGCGCGGGCGGCGGGGAAGCTCCCCGCCGGCGCTATCCCTTCAGGCACGCGCTCATGAACGCGCGGCGCTCTTCCCCGTGCAGGCTCTTGCGGCCCGCTTCCTCGTTGCACGTCTTCATCTTGGTGTGCTGGAGGCTGGGCTCCGCGGCCGCGCGGTGCGCCTGGGATTCCTTCCGGAGCGTCTCGGCCTCTGCCTCGTTGCCCTTGAGGCACTCGCTCATGAAGTTCTGGTGGTCGTCGCCCTTCAGTCCCTTCGACTCGTGGGCGCACGTGGAGAAGCGGCTTTGCTGCGTGGGCTTCGCTTCCGGCTCCGTGGCGGCGAGCGCGGGCGAAGCGAGGAACGCGGTGACGGCGATGCAGGCTGCGAAACAGGCGATGCGGGTGTTCAAGGGTCCTCCCTCGTTGCGGCGTTGATCGGGACACCATGAGACCCCGGCCGCGATCGCCCGGCCACTGGAAATTGCCCAATTCCGTTCGCATTTCATCGGTAAGCCCGCAGCCCGATCCGACCCTACATCGCCCGCAATCGACCGCCTGTCGGCACGAGCGGCAAATCCCGTGGTGCCGTATGCGAAATATCCCATAGTGCGTTGGATGGGATACGGGGAAACTGGGCTCATCGCGGGAACGGAACGAACCCGCCGGGAGAGCGAAGTGAAACGCGTCCTGAACGAGAAGGTGCTGAAGCGCGAAAACGTGGTGCACGCCGGAACGGGCGGGCGAAGCCAGGCCAATGCGGGCCTCGGGTTCCGCCCCGCGTTCTTCGACTTCGCGACGCAACGCATCTATCCTTCGCGCTTCGCCGACGGACGCCTAGCGCCCTTCCACCTGCTCGACGGCCTTCCGGACGAAGTGGTTGTCGATCGCGCGCCCAACGGGCGCGTGATCTGCGCGAAAGCGACACTGATCTCCGGATTCGTGCGCGACGGATTCTTCTATACGCGCACCGCCGCCGCGCGCGCCGTGCGCGAGTGGGCGCCCGCCGAAGCGGAAGACTGACCCGCCGCTACTTCGCGATCGTCGTGCCCGCCACGGGCATCGGGATCGACATCTTGCGGCGCTGGTCCTCGGTGACCAGCATGTCGCCCTCGCCCGCGTACTGCGTGGCGAGCCCGAAGTTGCCCTTGGCCATGTACACGGCCCACAGGTCGTGCTTCGAGGCCACGCGGTCCGGGTGCTTCTCCGGCAGCGCCTTCACGCGGATCTCGTAGGCCTTCACGAGCATCGGCTCCGCCTTCTCGTTGTTGTGCGCCGCGAGGTAGAGCTCGCCCAGGCTCGAGTAGCTCGCCGCGAGGTCGAGGCTGTCGGGAGGAAGCCCCTTCTGGCGGATCTCCAGCGCGCGCCGGTAGAGCGGCTCGGCCTTCTCGAACTGGTCCTGCGCGTCGTAGAACGCCGCGAGGTTGTTGAGGCTCACCGCCACGTCGAGGTGGTCGGGGCCCAGCTTCTTCTCGCGGATGGCGAGCGAGCGCTCGTACAGCGGCTGCGCATCCGCGTAGCGGCCCAGCGCGCGGTAGGTCGTCGCGAGGTTGTTGAGCTCCACCGCCACCTCGAGGCTGTCGGGACCGAAGGCCTTCTCGCGGATGTCGCGCGAGCGGATGAACAGCGGCTCGGCCTGCGCGTACTGCTTCTGCTCGCGAAGCGCCGCGCCCAGGTCGTTCAGGCTGCTCGCCACTTCCAGGTGGTCGGGCCCGTAGAACTTCTCGCGGATCGCGAGCGCGCGGCGATAGAGCGCTTCGGCGTCGGCGTAATGCCCGGTGGCGTCGAGCATCTTCGCGACGTTCGTGATCACCGTGGCGGTGGCGGGATGCTCGGGGCCGAGCTGCTGCGCGGCGGCCTCGACTGTCTTCGTGCCCACTTCGATCGCGCCCTTCACGTCGCCCTTCTGGTAGAGCGCGAGCGCTTCCTTGTTGAGCGCCTTCCAGTCCTTCGTGGGCGCCTGTGCGATCGAGACGAATGGCATCGCCACGAGCAACGCGATTGCGGTAGTACCACTTGCGAATGCGAGTCCATTCTTGATGCGCGACACTGGTATTGCCTCCACGAATTGTCCGTGGAGACATTATCTTCGAAATGCCTTCGCGAGGACGAGCGCGTGTCCTAGCGGCGCGCGAGGTTCGCGTCGAGGAAGAAATCCAGGTCCGACTTGCAAAGCGGCGCGCGGCCCGTGTAGCGCGCGAGGCACGCGAACACCGCGGCGCGCGCGCTCTCTCCGCGCCCCAGCCGCCGCGTGCGCAGGTAGTTCTCGACGTAGTCGTCGATGCTCCACTGCTGCGTCCAGGTGACGAAGATCCGCTCCGCCGCGATCGCGCCCATCGCGCCATCGTGCGCCGCCCCCTTTTCCGGATCGTGACATCCGGCAGCCGTTCAGGACCGGGAAAGGTTGGTGCGGCTAGTATCGCGGGATGCTTCGTCCCGCCATCCTCCTCGGCGCCTGCCTGATGGCCGCCGGCATTGCCCGGGCCCAGGGGCCCCATGAGGCCCCGCCTCAGCCCAACGCGGCCGGCGTCGTGGTGCTCGCCGAAGGCGACGCGCGCGTCTCGTCCCGCGACGAGCCTTCCCACCCGCTCAAGGCCGGCGACACGGTGAGCGAAGGCGACCGCGTCTCCAGCCGCAACGGCGAGATCCACGTGAAGATGCAGGACGCGGGCTTCCTCGTGGTGCGCCCCAACACGCAGGTGGAGATCATCGCGTACAAGGCCGACGGCGGCGACGACGACCACGGCGTCTTCCACCTGATCTCCGGCGGGCTTCGCTCCATCAGCGGATGGATCGGCAAGTTCAACCGCAAGGACTACGTGGTGAAGACCGCCACCGCGACAATCGGCATCCGCGGCACCGACCACGAGACGCGCTACATCCCCGAAGGATCGGCCGAGGGCGAGCCCGGCACCTACGATCGCGTGTACGCGGGCGAGACGGTGATCCAGACCGCCGAAGGCGAGACGACAGTGCAGCCCAACCAGGCGGGCTTCCAGCCCGCGAGGAAGGGCCGGCCGCGGCTGCTCAAGGACATTCCCGGCTTCTTCAGGCCCGGCCCCCACGAGGCCGAGATCAACGCGAAGCACGCCGAGATCCAGAAGGTGATCGACGCGCGCCGCGAGGAGCGCCGCAAGGTGGTCCGCGAGAAGGCCGCGGCGCTGAAGGAATCGCGCGCGAAGACCGTGAGCCTCGCGCAGGAGAACCGCGCCGCGGCGAAGCAGTCGCAGCAGGAGAAGGCCGAGCACATCAAGGAGATGAAGGCCAAGCGCGATGCGCTCAAGAAGGAGATCGAGGACGCCGAAGCGCTGCGCGAGCAGATCGTCGCGCAGCGCAAGGACCTGCAGGACAAGCTCAAGACCGGCGAGATCACGCAGCACGAGGTGCGCACGCGCCGCCGGGAGATCAAGGAGAAAAACGAGCAGCTCGCGAAATCGTGGGAAAGCATCAAGCAGCACCGCAAGGAGCTTCAGGACGCGAACGACACGCAGATCGACGAGCAATACAACGCGGCCCTCGCCCGCGCCAAGGCGCTGCACGACCAGCAGCTGGAGACGCGCGAGAAGAGGAACGACCTGCAGCAGGAGCGCGAATCGGCGGCCAAGGAGATCGGCTCCATGCAGAAGCAGGAGAACCAGCGCTACCGCGAGGAGCTCAAGGCCGACAAGCAGCAGGGCTCGCAGGCGAATCCCCCGCCGCCACCGCCCGACGCGCCGCCGAAGCCGTAGCCGCTAGAAGGCGATTTCGGTGCGCACGATGTACTGCACCCGCTTGATGCCGGGCTCGCGATTGAGCGGCACGGCGATGTCCATGTGCAGCACGCGGGCAAAGGTGCGGTCGAGCGAAAGGCGCGCGCCGATGCCCACGTCGGAGAGCCAGCCGCCGTTCACGGTGTTCTGGTTCACGCCGCCCCAGGCGCGCCCCCGATCGTAGAAGGCCGCCGCGCCCACCCGAAAGAGGCGAAACGGATACCAGTCGGTGTAGTAGCGCTCCTCGAGCGTGACGAGCGCGCGCTTCTCGCCTTCCTGGTAGCGCAGCGGATAGCCACGCAGCCCCGTGTCGCCGCCCAGTTGCAGCTGGTCGGGCGCGGCCGCGGTGCCGAGGCGATCGCCCGAGACGGCCGCGTAGAACGCGGTGTGCGCGCCTTGCGGCCAGTAGTAGCGCAGCGTGAATCCCTGGTGCGAGAGCGGCTCGCCCGTGCTCGCGAGATAGCGCTCGGCCACGGCGGTGGCGAAGAGGTCGTGCTCCCACGGCATCGTGTACGC
>DATJVS010000285.1:0-3436 GCA_035501715.1 Usitatibacter sp. | reverse complement strand
ATCGCCAGCATTTCAGTCGCTCGAGCGGAAGCGGTATCCCGCGCCGCGCACCGTCTCGACGAGCCGGTCGTGGCCGCTGGGCGAGAGCGCTTCGCGCAATCGCCGGATGTGCACGTCCACCGTACGGTCCTCGAGGAACACGTGATCGCCCCAGACCTGGTCCAGGATCTGCGCGCGAGTGTACACGCGATCGGTGTGCGTCATGAAGAAGTGCAGGAGCTCGAACTCCGTGGGCCCCATCTTGAGGGTGCGCCCCTTGCCGCTCACCACGCGCGTCGCGGGATTGAGCACGAGGCCTTCGATCTCGACCGCCTCCTTGGAAAGCTGCGGCAGGCGCCGGCGCAGCACCGCCTGGATGCGCGCCTCGAGCTCGCGCGGCGAGAAGGGCTTGGTCACGTAATCGTCCACGCCGCTGTCGAGGCCCGCCACCTTGTCGTCCTCCGCGGCGCGCGCCGTGAGCATGATGATGGGGACTTCGCGGGTGCGCTGTTCCGTGCGCAGCCTGCGTGCGAGCGAGGGGCCCGATCCGTCGGGCAGCATCCAGTCGAGCAGGATCACGTCGGGCAGCGCCATCGTCACCGCCTCGTAGGCTTCCTTGGCGTTGGCCGTGCGGCGCACGGTGTGGCCATGGCGCGCGAGCGTGATCGAGATCAGCTCCTGGATGGCGGGTTCGTCTTCGACGACCAGGATCGAGGCGGCCATCAGCCCAACGCCTCGCGCTCGACTTCGGCGAGCGGGGTGTGGCGCACGTCCCTTCCCTTCACGATGTAGATCACCTGCTCGGCGATGTTCTTGGCGTGGTCGCCGATGCGCTCGATGGCCTTGGCGACCCAGACGATGTTGATGGAGGTCGAGATGGTGCGCGGGTCCTCCATCATGAACGTGATCAGCTGGCGGATGATCGCGTGGAACTCCTCGTCGATCGCCGCGTCCTCGCCGATGATGCGCGCCGCCGCGACGGCATCGAGCCGCGCGAAGGCGTCCAGCGACTTCCTGAGCATCCCGATGGCGATCTCGGAGACGTGGTTCACGGCGGCAAGGCGCGAGCGCGTGCCGCGCGCCGGCTGGCCGATCTCGCGCGCCATGCGCGCGATCTTGGCCGCCTCGTCGCCGATGCGCTCCAGGTCCGTCACCGTCTTGCTCACGGCCATGATGAGGCGCAGGTCGGAAGCCGCGGGCTGCCGCCGCACGATCACGTGGCGCAGGTCGTCGTCGATCCCGACCTCGAGCTCGTTCACCTTGGAGTCGGCCGCGATCACCTGCTCGATGAGGTCGCTGTCGTGGTCCAGGTACCCGGTGATCGCCGAGCGAATCTGGGATTCCACCAGCCCGCCCATCTGCAGCGTGCGGGAGCGGATGGCCTCGAGGTCCTGGTCGTACTGCTTGGAAATGTGTTCTGTCATGGCGGGCTCTCCGCACAAGCTTACGTCGGCAGTATGACAGTTCCGTTACCGACTCGTGCCCTGCCGATTCTTACTTCTTCGTTGCAGCGGCCCGTATCGCGTCCAGGGTGGTATTGGGCGTGATCGCCTGCGGATCGGTGCGCACGTCGATCACGGCGGGCTTGCCCGAGGCGAGGCAACGCTCCAGGGCCGGGGCGAACTGGGCCGTCTCCTCCACGATCTCGCCCACGGCGCCGAAGGAGCGCGCGAAGGCCGCGAAATGCGGATTGGCGATGTCGGTACCGATCACCCGGCCCGGGTAGTGCTTCTCCTGGTGCATGCGGATCGTGCCGTAGATGCCGTTGTTCACCACGACCACCACGATGGGCGCGTCGTATTGCACCGCCGTGGCAAGCTCCTGCCCGGCCATGAGGAAGTCGCCGTCGCCCGCGAGGCACACCACGGTGCGCTCGGGCCGCGCGATCTTGGCGGCGATCGCGGCGGGCACGCCGTAGCCCATGGCGCCCGACGTGGGCGCGAGCTGCGTGCGCCAGCCCGTGTAGCGATGGAAGCGATGCAGCCATTGCGAGAAGTTGCCCGCGCCGTTGGTGAAGATCGTGTCCTCGGGGCACATGCGGTTCAGCGTATCGATCACATCCCACATCTGCACGCGCCCCGGCGTCTCGCGCCGCCCGCTCCAGGCGGCGTAGTCCGCATGGGCCTCCTCCGCCGAGCCTTTCCATGGCGGATTCTCGACGGGCGCCATCGCGGCGCACGCGCGCGCGAAATGCGACGGCGAAGAAAGGATCCCCAGCTCGGGCTGGAAGACCCGGCCGATCTCCTCGGCCCCGGGGTGCACGTGCACGAGCTTCTGCCGCGGCACGGGAGATTCGAGCAGCGTGTAGCCGCTGGTTGTCATCTCGCCCAGGCGCGCGCCCACGACCACGAGGAGGTCGGCCTGGCGTACCCGCGTGGCGAGCACCGGGTTGATGCCGATGCCCACGTCGCCCACGTAGTTCGGGTGGCGATTGTCGAGCAGGTCCTGGAAGCGGAAAGCGCACGCGCACGGAAGCGCATTCGCCTCCACGAAGCGCTGCATGTCGTTGCACGCTTCGCGCGTCCATGGCGTGCCGCCGAGGATCACCAGCGGATTCTTCGCGGCGCCGAGCAGGTGCGCGAACTTCTCCATGGCCTCGCGCCCCGGATGCGGCTCCGACGGCGTGTACGGCCTCGCATCGGCCGCCTTCGATTCGCGCGCGAGCATGTCCTCGGGAAGCGCCAGCACCACCGGCCCGCGCCTTCCCGACGTGGCGATCTGGTAGGCGCGCGCCACATACTCGGGAATGCGGTCCACGTCGTCGATGCGCTCGGCCCATTTCGCGAGCGGGCGGAACATCGCGGCGAAGTCCACTTCCTGGAACGCCTCGCGGTCGCGGAAGTCGGCTCCCACGTCGCCGATGAAGAGGATCATCGGCGTCGAGTCCTGGAACGCGGTGTGCACGCCCACGGAAGCCTGCGTGGCGCCCGGCCCGCGCGTCACGAAGCAAAGCCCCGGGCGGTTGGTAAGCTTGCCGTAGGCCTCCGCCATGTTGGCCGCGCCCGACTCGTGGCGGCAGACGACGAGCTTCAGCTTCTCGCGCACGTCGTAGAAGCCGTCCAGCACGGCGAGGAAGCTCTCGCCCGGGACGGTGAATGCGAGGTCGGCGCCGTGAAGCGCCAGCTGGTCGACGAGGAGCTTTCCGCCGTGTCGCGCGCTCATAGTTGCTTCACCACGTATCCTTTCTTGCGAAGGAGCTCCACGAGCCCGCGCGGGCCCGCGAGGTGCAGCGCGCCCACGGCGATGAAGCACCGGTCCTTGCTCCGGTCGAGCATGTCGGCGATCTTCGCCACCATCGCGTCGTGCCGCGACCAGATGAAGCGCTCCTCGAACTGCGCGGCGCCCTCGATCTTGTCGTTGTAGCTTCGCGCGACCGCGAGCACGCCGTCCGGATCGCCCGCCTGCCACGCCTTCACGAGATCCGTCACCTGCTCGCGCGCAAGGCCCGTCTCCAGGG
>DATJVS010000284.1:0-28928 GCA_035501715.1 Usitatibacter sp. | reverse complement strand
GTTCGCGAAGACCGTGCCGTTGCCCACCTGGCAGTCGTGCGCGATGTGCACGTAGGCCATGATCCAGTTGTCGTCGCCCACGCGCGTGACGCCGCCGTCCTGCACCGTGCCGCGGTTGATGGAACAGTACTCGCGAATCGTGTTGCGGTCGCCGATCACGACCTCGGTGGGCTCGCCCTTGTACTTCTTGTCCTGGTTCGCTTCCCCGATGGAGCAGAAGTGGAAGATGCGGTTGTCCTTCCCGATCCTCGTGCGGCCCGTGATCACGTTGTGCGCGCCGATCGTCGTGCCTTCGCCCACCTCCACCTCGCCGTCAATGACCGTGTACGGCCCGACCGCCACCTTCGCGCCGATCCTGGCGCGGGTATCGATGATCGCGGTGGGATGGATGGCGTGGCTCATGCGGGGAAAATTCCTGGGAAACGCAGATGAACGCAGATGAACGCGGATGCTTTTCCCGACCTCGCAAAGCGTTCGAAATCGGGCCGATCACTTGGCGACGAAGCGCAGAAGGATCTGCGTTTATCTGCGTTCATCTGCGGATCCAAGGGTTTTCCCTCGCATCACTCACAACTGCCTCAGCGCGCAGAGCAGCTCGGCCTCGGCGGCGACGTGCTCGCCCACTTTCGCCACGCCGGTGAACTTGGCCATGCCGCGGCCCATGCGGCCCTGCTCGATCTCGATGGTGAGCTGGTCGCCGGGCACCACGGGGCGCTTGAAGCGCGCGCCGTCGATGCCCACGAAGTAGTACACCCACTTGCCGTCGTTCTTGTGGCCGAGGCTCCTGAGCGACAGCACCGCGGCCGCCTGCGCCATGGCCTCGACGATGAGCACGCCCGGCATCACGTGGTAGTGCGGGAAGTGCCCCGGGAAGTACGGCTCGTTCACCGACACGTTCTTGATCGCCACCACGCGCTTGTCCTTCTCGAAGGACACCACGCGGTCGATGAGCAGGAACGGATAGCGGTGCGGCAGGATCTCCTTGATCTCGTCGATCGTCATCTCACTCACGGTCGTCTCCCGATGGGTCTGCCCTGCCCGCGGCCTTCGCGATCTTGTCCAGGCGCCGCAGGTGCACGGCGTTGCGCAACCACTCGGCGTGCGGCATGAACGGCAGCCCCGAAGTGTACGTCCCCGGCTCCGTGATCGACTTGGTGATGAGCGAGAAGCCCGAGATCGTCACGTGGTCGCAGATCGTGATGTGGCCCACGAGGCCCACGCCCCCGCCGATCATGCAGTTCTTCCCGATTGTGACGCTGCCCGAGATCCCGGTGCAGCCGGCGATCACCGTGTGCGCGCCGATCACGCAGTTGTGGGCCACCTGGATCAGGTTGTCGAGCTTGGCGCCCTCCTCGATCACGGTGTCGTCGAGCGCCCCGCGGTCGATTGTGGTGTTGGCGCCGATCTCCACGTCGTCGCCGATCCTCACCGCGCCCACCTGCGGGATCTTGAGCCAGCGCCCGCCGTCGCGCGCCATGCCGAAGCCGTCGGCGCCGATCACCGCGCCCGAGTGCACGATCACGCGGCTGCCCAGCTTGCAGTCGTCGTAGATGGTGACGCGGGCATTGAGGACTGTGTCCGTGCCGATCGCCACGTTCTTGCCGATCACGCAATGCGAGCCCACGCGCGCGCCCCTGCCGACTGTCGTGTGCGGCCCGATCACCGCGAAGGCACCGACCTCGGCGCTCGCGTCCACGTACGCGTTGACATCGACCTGCGCGAGCGGGTGCACGCCCGGCTTCGCCGGCGCGGCGGGGTGGAAGAGCGCCACCGTGCGCGCGTAGTAGGCGTACGGATTGTCCGAGACGATGCACGGGCCCTTCGCGGCATCGCGGTCGCCCGGGCCCAGGATCACGGCGCCGGCGCGGGTGGTGGCGAGCTTGGCGCGGTAGCGGGGATTGGCGAGGAACGCGACCTGGTTGGGGCCTGCGGAATCGAGCGTGGACACGCCGGTGAGCGGCGCGCCGGCCTCGCCTACGGCTTCCCCACCGAGCTTCGCGACGATTTCACGCAGCGTGAGGGCGGCCAAGGTCCCTCACTTGTCGGCGAGCGCCTTGATGACCTTGTCCGTGATGTCGATGCGGCCGCTCGCGAACACCGCCTCCTGGAGGATGAGGTCGAACTTCTCCTGCTCGGCGATCTGGTTGATCACCCGCGTGGCGCGCTCCTGCACGGAGGCGAGCTCCTCGTTCCTGCGCAGGTTGAGGTCCTCGCGGATCTCGCGCTGCATGCGCTGGAAGTTGCGGCTCACGTCGGCGAGCTGCCGCTCCTTGTCGCGGCGCGTGGCCTCGGTCATGGTGACGTTGTCGCGCTCGAGCTCGGCCTGCATGTCGCGCCCCTGCTTCTCCATCTTGGCGAGCTCGGCGTTCCTCGCGGCGAATTCCTTCTCGAGCTTCTGCTGCGCGCGCTTGGCGGGCGCCGCCTCGCGGAAGACGCGCTCGGTGTTCACGAAACCGATCTTGAGCTCCACGGCCGCCGCCGGCAGGGCGAGGGCCAGGAACGCCAGTGCTGCCATCCATCTCTTCATGTCCATGCCGCCTCTAGAAAATCTTGCCCAACTGGAACTGGAAGCGCTCGATCTGGTCCTCGGGGCGCTTCTTGATGGGGGCGCCGAAGGAAAACCGCAACGGCCCCACCGGAGAGTCCCAGCTTACCGCGATACCGACCGACATGCGCACATCCTGCCACCGGATGTAGTCGTCCGGGCCCCAGACGTTGCCGCCGTCCAGGAACGCCGCCAGGCGCACGTTCTTCTCCTTGTAGCCCGGCATGGGGAACAGCAGCTCCATGTTGCCGATGAAGCGCCGGTTGCCGCCCAGCACGTCGCCGTTGATGTCCTTGGGGCCCAGGCTCGCCACCTGGAAGCCGCGGACCGAGCCCACGCCGCCCGCGTAGAAGTTCTTGAAGAAGGGCAGCGGCTTGTCCTTGTAGCCGTCCGCGTAGCCGAGCTCGCCGTTCAACATCAGCGTAAGGAAGGATACGCGCTCGGGGGTCCAGAAGAACTGGCTCTGGTAGGTGAGGCGGTAGTACGTGAGGTCGCCAGGGGGAAGGCCCACCTCGGCGCCCACTTCGTTCAGCCACCCCGACGTCGGCCACGTGAGGCTGTCGCGGCTGTCGCGCGAGAACGACGTGTTGATGCGGAAGGTGTCGGTCGAGTTGCCGAACTCCTGCACGAACTCCTGGTAGCGCGGCGGTGCGAACTGGTCGATGTCCAGGCGCGTGTGCTCGTAGGTGAATCCCACGTTCACCGCGTTGTACTCGCTCACCGGGATGCCGAAGCGCACGCCCGCGCCGGTGGAGTAGGTCTGGTAGGCCGCGACCGCCAGCGAGCTCGTGTCCACGTTGCGCTCGAAGATGTCGAAGCCGCGCGATACGCCGTCCACCGTCCAATAGGGATTCAGGTAGCTGAACGAATAGACCTTGTCCACGGAGCCGCTGTTCACCTGGAGCGTCACGACGTTGCCCGTGCCCAGGATGTTGGACTGCGACACCGACGCCTGCAGCGTGAGCTTCTCGGCCTGGGAGTAGCCGATGCCGAAGTTGAGCGTGCCGGTGTTGCGCTCGGTGACGGTCACGTTCACGTCCACCTGGTCGGAGGTGCCGGGCACCGCGGGCGTTTCGATGTTCACGTCCGAGAAGTACGCGGTGCGCTGCAGGCGCTCCTTGGAGCGCGCGATCTTCTCCAGCGAGTACCACGAGCTCTCCAGCTGGCGAAGCTCGCGGCGGATCACCTCGTCCTTCGTCTTCGTGTTGCCCGAGATGTTGATGCGCCGCACGTACACGCGCCGCCCGGGATCGACGAAGAAGGTGAAGCTCGCGATGCGCTTTTCGCGGTCCAGGTCCGGCACCGGGTTCACGTTGGCGAAGGAGTAGCCGTCGTTGCCCAGGCGGTCGGTGATGCGCTTGGTCGAATCGACGATCTTCTCGCGCGAGAACACCTCGCCGGGCTTGGCGAGGATGAGCGGCCGCAGCTGCTCCTCGGGCAGGATCAGGTCGCCCGCGAGCTTGATCGTCCCCAGGTGGTACACCGGGCCCTCGGTGATCTGGATCGTGATGTAGATCTTCTCGCGGTCGGGCGTGATGGAGACCTGCGTGCTCTCGATGTTGAACTCGAGGTAGCCGCGGTTCAGGTAGAACGAGCGAAGCGACTCCAGGTCCGCCGTGAGCTGTTGCTTGGAGTACTGGTCGTCCTTGGTGAACCAGGTGAACCAGCCCGGCGTGGTGAGCTTCATCGTGCGCAGCAGCTCCTTCTCCGGGAAGTCCTTGGCGCCGATGATGTTGATGTCCGCGATCTTGGTGACCTCGCCCTCGGTGATGTCGAAGCGCAGGGACACGCGGTTTCGCTCGAGCGGCGTGACCGTGGTCTTCACGATCGCGCTGTAGTAGCCGCGGCTCGTGTACTGGCGCTTCAGCTCCTTCTCGGCGCGGTCGAGCAGCGACTTGTCGTAGATCTTCGCCTCCGAGATCCCCGCCTGCTTCAGGCCGTCCTTCAGGTTCTCCTTGGTGAACTCCTTCGCCCCCTCGATCTCGATGGCGGCGATGGCGGGCCGCTCCTGCACGAAGATGATGAGCGCCTCGCCGTCGGTCTCCAGGCGCACGTCGGCGTAGAAGCCCGTGGCATAGAGCGCCTTGATGCACGCGGCCGCCTTCTCGTCGTCGAGCTTCTCGCCCACCTTGACCGGCAGGTAGCTGAACACCGTGCCCGCCTCGGTGCGCTGCACGCCTTCCACGCGGATGTCCTTGATGACGAACGGCTCGATGGCGAGCGCAGGCAGCGCCGCGCCGATGAAGAGGCAAGCCGCCAGCAGGCGCAGGCAACTACGGAGGGATCCGCCTGCTTTCGACTCTCGAGGATGCTTCAAAGGTCAGCCGGTGAAGAGGCGATTGATGTCGTTGTAGAACGCGAAGAACGTGAGTCCGAGCAGGAGCGCCAGGCCGAAGCGCTGGCCGATCTCCAGCACGCGCTCCGAGACGGGTTTCCCCCTCACGATTTCGGCGAAATAATACACTAGGTGACCCCCATCGAGCAGCGGAATGGGCAGGAGATTCAACACTCCGAGGCTCACGCTCACGAGCGCGAGGAAGGCGAGCGAGGTGACCCAGCCGAGTTTCGCCGACTGGCCGGCGTAGTCGGCGATCGTGATGGGGCCCGAGAGGTTCTTCCACGAAACGTCGCCCACGACCATGCGGCCCAGCATCTTCACGCTGAACACCGAGAGGTCCCAGACCTTCGCGGCGGCCTTGCCGGCGGCCTCCACCGGGCCGTAGCGCACCGTGGTCTCGAGCTTCGCGTAAGCCGCGCGCAGCTCGGGCGGCGCCTCCACGCCCAGCTGCCCCATGCCGTTCTTGCGCGCCTCGGGGATCGCGTGCAGCACGATGCGCTGGCCGCCGCGGTCCACGTCGAGCGAAAGTGTCTTTCCGGCGCTCGCGCGCACCACCGTGGTGAACGCGTCCCACGTGGCGATGGGCTTGGCGTCGATGGCGGCGATGAGGTCGCCCTCGTGCAGGCCCGCGCGCTCGGCGGGGCTCGCCTCGACGATGCGGCCCAGGCGCGCCGGCACCGCGGGCCGGAACGGGCGCAGCCCCAGCTTCGCGAGCAGGTCCTGGTCCAGGTCGTCCTTGGTGATGCCGGACATGTCGAGCGAGTGCGTGCTGCGCAGCCCGTCGTCGGATTGCACCTCGAGGAGCGCCGCCTCGCGCTTGACCGCCTCCTTGAGCAGCAGCCACCGCACGTCGTTCCACGTCGCGACCGCATCGCCCGCCACGGAAATCACCGTGTCGCCGCCGGCGAAGCCGGCCACGGCCGCGGGCGTGCCGCGCGGCGGATCGGCGAGCACCGGCTTGTCGCCGGGCATGCCCGCGACGAAGAGCACCCAGTAGAGGGCCGTGGCGAGGAGGAAGTTGGCCATGGGACCCGCCAGGACGATGGCGATGCGCGCGCCCACGCTCTTGTTGTTGAAGGCGCGCGGGCGGTCGGCGGACTCCACGGGCGCCTCGCGCTCGTCGGCCATCTTCACGTAGCCGCCCAGCGGGATCGCCGCGAGCACCCATTCCGTGCGGTCCGCGCCGGTGCGGCGCAGGAACACGGTCTTGCCGAAGCCCACCGAGAAGCGAAGGATCTTCACGCCCATCGCGCGCGCCATGAGGTAGTGGCCGTACTCGTGCACCACCACGAGCACGCCGACCGTGACCAGGAACGCAAGGACCGTCAGCGCGATATCGCCCATCGCCCCTATCCCACCGTGGCGGGCGCGCGGCGCGCGACGTACCTTCGCGCGAGCGCCCTCGCCTCTATGTCCGCGGCATACACCTGCTCGAGGGAGGCGAGCGGCTCGGCCGCGGCCTCGCCCAGCACGCTCTCGATCACCTCCGCGATGCCGGTGAAGGCGAGCTTGCCCTCGAGAAAGGATTCGACCGCGATCTCGTTGGCGGCGTTCAACACGGCGGGGGCCGTGCCGCCCAGGCGCAGGGCCTCGCGGCACAGCGCCATGCAAGGGAAGCGCGCGACGTCCAGCCGCTCGAATTCCAGCGCGCCCAGCGCCGTGAAGTCGAGCGGCGCCACGCCCGACTCGATGCGCTCGGGATGGGCGAGCGCGCAGGCGATCGGCGTGCGCATGTCCGGTTGCCCCAGCTGCGCGATCACCGAGCCGTCGTGGTACTCGACCATCGAGTGGATCACGCTCTGCGGATGCACCACGGCCTGGATCGCCTCGGGCGGCGCGCCGAAGAGCCAGTGCGCCTCGATCACCTCGAGGCCCTTGTTCATCATCGTGGCCGAGTCCACCGAGATCTTGCGGCCCATCACCCAGTTCGGATGCGCGCAGGCCTGCTGCGGCGTGACCCTGGCGAGCCGTTCCAGGGGCGTGGTGCGGAAGGGGCCGCCCGAGGCGGTGAGCAGGACGCGGCGCACGCCCGCGCGCTCGAGCTCGCCCTCGCGGCCGCAGGCGAAGCCGCGCGGCAGCGACTGGAAGATCGCGGAGTGCTCCGAATCGATCGGCAGGAGCGTGGCGCCGCCCTCGGCCACGGCCTTCATGAAGAGCGCGCCCGACATCACGAGCGCTTCCTTGTTGGCGAGCAGCACCTGCTTGCCCGCGCGCGCGGCGGCGAGCGTCGCGGGCAACCCCGCGGCGCCCACGATGGCGGCCATCACCGCATCGACGTCTTCGCGCGCCACGATGCGCTCGAGGGCTTCGGCGCCGCAGTGGACCTGCGTCGGCAATCCCCGCTCGCGCACGCCGCGCGCGAGGCGTTCGGCCGAATCGGGATTCGCGAGCGCCGCATGCGCGGGCCGGTGCTCGATGCATTGCTCGAGGAGCAGCGCGTCGTTCCTGCCGGCCGCGAGCGCCGTCACCGCAAAGCGCCCCGGATGGCGCGCGATCACGTCCAGCGTGTTCACGCCGACCGAGCCCGTGGAACCGAGGACCGCGACACGCTTGGTCACGCGAGCGTCCTCAGCGTGAGCGCGTAGGCAGCCACCGGCAGCGTGGAGGTGAGCGCGTCGATCCGGTCGAGCACGCCGCCGTGGCCCGGCAGCAGCCCGCTCGAGTCCTTGAGCCCCGCGCCGCGCTTCATCCACGACTCGAAGAGGTCGCCCACGACGGACAGCGCCGCGAGCACGAGCATGACGCCGACGATGGCGAGCGCCGATCCCGCGGTGAAGATCTCCGAGAACGGCAGCGGCTCCACGCGCGAGATCCATGCGAGCACGGCGCCGTAGGCGGCCACGCCGGCGAAGGCCCCATACACGCCTTCCCAGGTCTTGCCCGGGCTGATGGAGGGCGCGAGCTTCCTGCGCCCGAAGGCGCGGCCGGCGAAGTACGCGGCGATGTCGGCGATCCACACGAGCGCCGCGATCGCGAGCAGCAGCCAGGGGCCCGCGTCGCGCAGCGCCACGAACGCGAACCACGTGGGCCAGGTCACGAGCCAGCCTGCGAGCGCGCACGCGAAGGGCGAGGGACGCGCGTGACGCGCGAGCCACGCCGGCACGAAGGCGATCCAGAAGATCGAAGCGCAGAGGAACGCGCGCGCCGCGGCCTCGGCGAACATCCCGGGATCGCGCTCGTGCAGGAGCCAGAAGAACGCGCCCAGCGCGCCCGAGAGGAAGAGGAAGATGGACTGCCCGCGCGACGCGAGGCCGCTCATGCGCGACCATTCCCAGCACGCCACGAGGGCGACCCCGAGCATGAAGAGCGACCACGCGCGCGACGGCGCGAAGAAGAGCATCCCCAGGAGCACTGCCAGGACGGCGACCGCCGTGATGACCCGCGTGCGCAGCAAGGCCGTCAGCCGGTCCGCGGGACCGCGTCGCCTTCGGTGAGCTGCTCGCTGGTGCGCCCGAAGCGCCGCTCGCGCATGCGGAACGACGCGAAGGCCTCCTCGAGGGCCGCGGCGCCGAAGTCGGGCCAGAGCGCGTCGGTGAAGTAGAACTCGGTGTAGGCGAGCTGCCAGAGCAGGAAGTTGGAGACGCGCTGCTCGCCGCCGGTGCGGATGAAGAGGTCCGGCTCCGGCGCGTAGCTCATGGACAGGAACTTCGACAGGCGGTCCTCGGTGACGGGCGCGTTCGGGTCCTCGCGGCGGCAGCGCTCGGCGGCCTGCAGGATGTCCCAGCGCCCGCCGTAGTTGGCCGCGATGGTGAGCGTGAGGCCCTTGTTGTCGCGCGTGAGCGTCTCGCCGCGCGCGATGTGGGCGTGCAGCCTCGCGTCGAACGCGGAGAGGTCGCCCACGACCTTGAAGCGGATGCCGTTGGCGTGCAGCTTCTCCACCTCGACCTCGAGCGAGCGCAGGAAGAGCTGCATCAGGAACGAGACTTCCTCGGCCGGGCGGCGCCAGTTCTCGCTGGAGAAGGCGAAGAGCGTGAGGTACTCGACGCCGGACTGGGCGCACGCCTTCACCGTCTCGCGCACCGCTTCCACGCCCTTGCGGTGGCCGGCCACGCGCGGCAGGAACCGCTTCTTCGCCCAGCGGCCGTTGCCGTCCATGATGATGGCGACGTGCCGCGGCACGATGCGCGATTCGGGGATCTCCTGCGTCGACGATTCGAACTGGCTCATCTCATGCCTCGCAGCCTCGCTTCAGACCGCCATCAGGTCCTTTTCCTTCTCCGCCACCAGCTTGTCGATGTCCGCCACCGACTTGTCGGTGAGATGCTGGATCTCCTTCTCGGCGCGCTTGTCCTCGTCCTCGCCGATGTCGCCGTCCTTGAGCAGCGCCTTCACGTGCGTCATCGCGTCGCGGCGGATGTTGCGCACGGCGACCTTGGCGTTCTCGCCCTCGTGCTTCACG
The DNA here is from genome assembly GCA_035501715.1 of Usitatibacter sp. Classification (GTDB taxonomy): domain Bacteria; phylum Pseudomonadota; class Gammaproteobacteria; order Burkholderiales; family Usitatibacteraceae; genus Usitatibacter. The sequence continues at coordinate 19,646 of DATJVS010000284.1, read as the reverse complement.
ATCTTGGCGAGCTCCTTGCGGCGCTCTTCCGTGAGCGGCGGCATGGGGATGCGGATCACGTCGCCGGAAGTGGCCGGGTTCACGCCCAGGTCCGAATCGCGGATCGCCTTCTCCACCACGGGGATCATCTTCTTCTCGAAGGGCTGGATCGCGATGGTGCGCGCGTCGGAAAGCGTGACGCTGCCCACCTGGTTGATCGGCACGTCCGAGCCGTAGTAGTCCACCTTCAGGTGGTCGATGAGGCCGGTGTGGGCACGCCCCGTGCGCACCTTCGAGAGGTCGTGCTTCAGCGTCTCGATCGACTTGGCCATCTTCTCCGTGGCCTGCTTCTTGATGTCGGCGATGCTCATCGCGCTCCTCCGCCCGCTTCAGTTGTGGACCAGTGTACCCTCGTCTTCGCCCATCACGACCCGCTTCAGCGCGCCGGACTTGAAGATGGAGAAGACGTTGATGGGCAGCTTCTGGTCGCGGCACAGCGCCAGCGCCGTGGCGTCCATCACCTTCAGGTTCTTCACGAACGCCTCGTCGAACGTGATCTTCGCGTAGCGCGTGGCGCTCTTGTCCTTCAGGGGATCGGCCGTGTACACGCCGTCCACCTTGGTCGCCTTCAGGACGATGTTGGCCTCCACCTCGCGGCCGCGCAGCGCCGCGGCGGTGTCGGTGGTGAAGAACGGGTTGCCCGTGCCCGCGGCGAAGATCACGATCTTGCCCTCTTCGAGGTAGCGGATCGCCTTGCCGCGGATGTAGGGCTCGACCACGGGCTCGATCGAAAGCGCCGACTGCACGCGGGCGACCAGGCCGCCGCGGTTCATCGCGTCGGCGAGCGCCAGCGCGTTGATCACCGTGGCGAGCATGCCCATGTAGTCGGCCGTGGCGCGGTCCATCCCGGCGGCGCCCTGCGAGACGCCGCGGAAGATGTTGCCCCCGCCGATCACGACGGCGACCTGCACCCCCAGGTCCGAGACCTCCTTCACCTCGCCCACGATGCGGTCGACCATCTCGCGGTTGATGCCGAAGGAGTCGTCTCCCATCAGCGCCTCCCCCGACAGCTTGAGCAGGATGCGTTGGTAGGCCGCCTGGGCGGGCGGATTGGCCTGCGGGGCGCGCGTATCGTCGGCCATGCTTACGCGGCGGTCTTTGCCATGGCCGCTACCTCGGCCGCGAAGTCGCTCGCCTTCTTCTCGATGCCTTCGCCGACCACGAGGAACCTGTAGCCCCTGAGCTTCGACTTCTGCGAGGCGACCATCTTCTCGACAGTCAGCTTGTCGTCCTTCACGAAGGGCTGGCCCAGCAGCGAGATCTCGGCGAGGAACTTGTTGATGCCGCCGTCGACCATCTTGGCCACGATCTCCGCGGGCTTGCCCGATTCCGCGGCGCGCGCCTCGAGGATCTTCCTCTCGGCGGCCACCACCTCGGCGGGCACCTGGTCCTTCGACATGAACCTGGGCTTGGCGAAGGCGATGTGCATCGCGACGTCCTTGGCCACGGCCTCGGCGCCCTCGAGGTCCACGAGCACGGCGACCTTCGAGCCCGGGTGCACGTAGCGCACGAGCTTGCCGTCGCTCTTGATGCGCTCGAAGCGGCGCACGGTGATGTTCTCGCCGATCTTCTGCACGAGCTTCTGGCGCGCCGATTCCACGGTCTCGCCGTTGATCTCCATGCCCGAGAGCGCGGCCACGTCGGCCGGGCCCTTCTCGGCCACGAGCCTCGCCACGTCGATGGTGAACTGCGCGAAGTCGGGGTTCTTGGCGACGAAGTCCGTCTCGGAATTCACCTCGACCAGCGCGCCCAGCGTGCCGTCGTCGGACAGGTAGGCGCCGATCGCGCCGTCGGCGGCCACGCGGCCGGCGGCCTTCGAGGCCTTGGCGCCGCTCTTGATTCGCAGCAGCTCCTCGGCCTTCTTGATTTCGCCGCCCGACTCCTCGAGCGCCTTCTTGCATTCCATCATGCCGAGCCCGGTGAGCTCGCGCAGTTCCTTGACCAGTCCAGCGGTGATTTCAGCCATTTCTCTTCTCTCTAGTTAAACAAAAGGGGCTCGATCGCCCCTTTTTGTCTGCGGGTTGCTCCTGATCGGACCCTCTACTGCTTTTCCTGTTCCTCGACTTCGACGAAATCCTCGGAGCTGCCGCCCTGGGAGACCATCTCGTTCACCACCTGGCTGCGCCCTTCGAGGATCGCGTCGGCCACGCCGCGCGCATAGAGGCGGATGGCTCGCGTCGAATCGTCGTTGCCCGGGATCACGTAGTCGATGCCGTCGAGCGAGTTGTTCGAGTCCACGACGCCCACGATGGGGATGCCCAGCGTCTTGGCTTCCGTGACCGCGATCTTGTGGAACCCCACGTCGATCACGAAGAGCGCATCCGGCACGCGCTCCATGTTCTTGATGCCGCCGAGCGAACGCTCGAGCTTCTCGCGCTCGCGCGCGGCCAGCAGCTGCTCCTTCTTCGACAGGCGCTCGATGGAACCGTCGGCCACCATCGCGTCCATGTCCTTCAGGCGCTTGATCGAGCCCTTCACCGTCTTGAAGTTGGTGAGCATGCCGCCCAGCCAGCGATAGTCGACGTACGGCGCGCCTGCGCGCAGGGCCTCTTCCTTGACGATCTCGCGAGCCTGGCGCTTCGTGCCCACGAACAGGATCTGCCCCTTGTTCGACGTGAGCTGGCGCACGTACTTGATCGCGTCCTGGTACATCGGAAGCGATTTCTCGAGGTTGATGATGTGGATCTTGTTGCGGGCCCCGAAGATGTACGGAGCCATCTTGGGATTCCAGTAGCGCGTCTGGTGGCCGAAGTGAACGCCGGCCTCCAGCATCTGGCGCATGGTGACGGACATGCTTGCGAACTCCTGTGGTTAAGGTTGGCCTCCCCCGCGTAGCAACTGGTGATTTCCACCAGCACCTTAGCCCTGTCGCGGGGTGTGGATTTCCGTAGCGGGACACCCCACCCGGATAGCTCGCCATTATAGCCCGAAAAGGGGCATCATTTCAATCAGTTCCGAGGGTATAATTTCACCGCAAGACAATGCTCCAGCCCCTTCACCAGCCGCTGAAATCGCCCGAGGACCTCGACCACATGCGGGTCGCGGGCAAGCTCGCCTCGGAAGTGCTCGACTTCATCGCGCCGCACGTGAAGCCGGGCGTGACCACCGCGCACCTCGACAAGCTCTGCCACGAGTTCATGGTCGACGTGCAGGGCACGATTCCGGCGCCGCTCAACTACGCTCCGCCCGGCCATCGCCCCTACCCGAAATCGATCTGCACCAGCGTGAACCACCAGGTCTGCCACGGCGTGCCCGGCGACAAGGTGCTTCGCAACGGCGACATCCTCAACATCGACATCACGGTGATCAAGGAAGGCTGGCACGGGGACACGAGCCGCATGTTCTACGTGGGCGAGCCCTCGGTGCAGGCGAGGCGCCTGTGCGAGGTCACCTACGAGTGCATGTGGAAGGGCATCGCGGCGGTGCGCCCGGGCGCCACGCTCGGCGACATCGGCTTCGCGATCCAGCGCCATGCCGAGGCCAACGGATTTTCCGTGGTGCGCGAGTTCTGCGGCCACGGCATCGGCAAGCGCTTCCACGAGGAGCCGCAGATCCTGCACTACGGGCGGCCGGGGCAGGGGCTGAAGATCGTGCCGGGGATGACCTTCACGATCGAGCCCATGATCAACGCGGGCAAGCGCGACATCCGCCAGCTCGCCGACGGCTGGACCATCGTCACCGCCGACCACTCGCTCTCGGCGCAGTGGGAGCACACGGTCCTCGTCACCGAGGACGCTTTCGAGATCCTCACGCAATCCGCGGGCACGCCGCACGCGCCCGCATTCGTCGAGCCGCGGCCCGCCCGCCCGGCGTGAGCTCCGCGGCAACCACGGCGCGCGAGGCGCCGCAGCGTTCGCTGGCATTGCAATCGCGCGCGTGGCTCAAGGAGCGGCGCGAGGAGTCCAGGCGCCGCTACTTCCGCGATCCCGATCCGGCGAAGAACCTCGCCGCGCACGCCGCGCACGTCGACGAGCTGCTGCGCCGCCTCTGGACCGACGCGGACATCGAAGGCGACATCGCGCTCGTCGCCGTGGGCGGATACGGCCGCGGCGCCCTCTTCCCGCATTCCGACGTGGACGTGCTCGTGCTCCTGCCCGACGGGCGCAAGGCCGACGCCTCCATCGAGCGCTTCATCGGCTCGCTCTGGGACTGCGGCCTGGAGCCCGGCCACAGCGTGCGCACCGTCGCCGAGTGCGTCGAGGAAGCGGCCAAGGACGTGACCGTCGACACGAGCCTGCTCGAAGCCAGGCGCGTGGCGGGCAACCTCGCGCTGCTCGACGATCTCGACGCGAAGCTTCGCGCGCGGCGCAGCGTGCGCCAGTTCTTCGACGCGAAGCTCAACGAGCAGAAGCGCCGCCACGAGCGCTTCCAGGAGGCCGCGTACAACCTCGAGCCCAACATCAAGGAAAGCCCGGGCGGATTGCGCGACCTGCAGATGGTGCTGTGGCTCGCGCGCGCCGCCGAGCTCGGGCAATCGTGGAAGGCGCTCGCCGACGAGGGAATCATCACGGCGAAGGAGGCGGCCGCGATCCACGCCAACGAGCGCGTGCTCCAGGACCTTCGCATCCGCCTGCACTACCTCGCGGGGCGCCGCGAGGACCGCCTCGTGTTCGACCACCAGATCGAGATCGCGCGGCAGCTCAAGCTGAAGAGCGCGAAGAAGGCCATGGCGCCGTCGGACCTGCTCATGCAGCGCTACTACCTCGCGGCCAAGGCCATCTGGCGCTTCAACCAGATCCTGCTCGCCAACCTCTTCTCGCGCATCACGCCGGAATCGGAGCGCAAGGTCCGCAAGCTCGACGACGAGTTCGTGGTGGACAACCTCACGCTGGAGCCGCGCGACGAGAAGCTCTTCGAGAAGAAGCCGGGGACGATCCTCGAGGCGTTCCGCCGCCTGCAGGACAACCGCGGCATCGTGGGCCTGGGGCCCACCTCGCTTCGCGCGCTGTCCCGCGCGCTTCCCCGCATCGACGCCCGGTTCCGCGCGAGCCGCAACAACCGCCGCCGCTTCATGGACATCATCCGCGGCGACCGCCTCACGTGGACGCTCAGGCGCATGAGCCGCTACGGCGTGCTGGGCCGCTACCTGCCCGCCTTCGGGCGCATCGTGGGGCAGATGCAGCACGACCTCTTCCACGTCTACACCGTGGACGAGCACATCCTCATGGTGATCCGCAACCTGCGGCGCTTCCGCCTGCCGCGCTTCGACCACGAGTACCCGTTCCTGTCGCAGCTCATGCAGGAGTTCGACCATCCCGAGGTGCTCTACCTCGCCGCGCTCTTCCACGACATCGCCAAGGGCCGCGGCGGCGACCACTCGCACCTGGGCTCGCGCGACGCGATCGACTTCTGCGAGGCCCACGGGCTTTCGAAGGCCGACGCGGACCTCGTCGCGTGGCTGGTCGAGCAGCACCTCGTGATGTCGTCCACGGCGCAGAAGCAGGACCTCACCGACCGCGAGGTGATCTCCTCCTTCGCCACGCTCGTGGGCGACGAGCGGCGCCTCACGGCGCTCTACATCCTCACGGTGGCCGACATCCGCGGCACGAGCCCCGCGGTCTGGAACGCGTGGAAGGGCAAGCTGCTCGAGGACCTCTTCCGCTCGACCCGCCGCGTGCTTCGCGGGGAGCTCGACTACGCCGCCTCGGCCATCGTGGCGAAGAAGCAGGAGGCGCTGCGCATCTTCCGCGGCTACGTGCCGCAGCCGGGCAAGAACGAGGCGCTCTGGGCCACGCTCGACGACAACTACTTCCAGCGCTTCGAGGTGGCCGAGATCGCATGGCACACGCGCACGCTCTGGTCGCGCGTCACGCCCGACAAGCCCATCGTGCGCGCGCGCCTGTCGCCCGTGGGCGAAGGCCTGCAGGTGCTCGTGTACGCACCCGACCAGCCCGGGCTCTTCGCGCGCATCACGAGCTTCTTCGAGCGGATGCAGTTCGACGTGGCCGCGGCCAAGATCTACACCACGCGCAACGGCTTCGCGCTCGACAGCTTCCAGGTGCTCACGCGCACGCGCGGCGACGAGCACTATCGCGACCTGATCCAGACGATCGAGACGGGGCTCGCCGCCGGCATCGCGTCGGGCCAGCCCCTGGGGGCGCCGCCTTCGGGCCGCGTCTCGCGCTGGGTGAAGCATTTCCCCATCGAGCCGTCGATCTCCATCGTGCCCGACCGGCGCGCGGGCCTGTGGAACGTGAACGTGAGCTGCGCGGACCGCCCGGGGCTGCTCTCGTCGCTCTCGCGCCTGTTCCTGGAGCACGGCCTGAATCTCGCCGACGCGCGCGTGACCACCCTGGGCGCGCGGGCCGAGGACGTATTCGTCGTGAGCGGCACGGAGCTGCAGGAGACCGGGCGCCGCGAGAAGATCGCCGAGGAACTATGCCGGATCGCCGCCTAGCCGCGTTCGCCGTCCTGTTGCTCGCCGCCGCGTGCGGCCCGAAGACGCCTGCGCCTGCGCCCGCTCCCAAGGAGGTCCTGGTGACGCTCGGCGTCGCAGGGCCGCTCACCGGTCCCATCGCGCACCAGGGCAAGGACGACGAGAACGGCGTGGCGCTCGCCATCGCCCAGGCGAACGCGAAGCATCTCGTGATCGGCGGCCAGAAGGTCACCTTCCGGATGATGAGCGAGGACGACCAGGGCGATCCCAAGATCGGCACGACGGTCGCGCAGAAGCTCGTGGACGCGCACGTGGCCGCGGTGATCGGCCACCTCAATTCCGGCGTCACGATCCCCGCCTCCGAGATCTACAACAAGGCGGGCATTCCCGTGATCACCGGCTCCGCCACGAGTCCCGAGCTCACGGAACGGAACATGAACGGCGTCTTCCGCACCATCGGGCGCGACGACCAGCAGGGGCCGGCGATCGCCGCCTACATCGCCCAGGAGATGAAGGCGAAGAAGGTCGCGATCGTGGACGACAAGACCGCGTATGGCGAAGGGCTCGCCAACGAGGTGGAGAAGGCGCTGCGCGCCGCGGGCGTGACGGTCGTCTCGCGCGAGCGCACCACCGACAAGGAGACCGACTTCAAGGCGATCCTCACGCGCATCAAGTCGAAGGCGCCCGACGTGGTCTTCGAAGGCGGCATGGACGCCACGGGCGGCCCGATGATGAAGCAGGCGCGGGAGCTGGGGCTCAAGGCCGCGTTCGCCTTCGGCGACGGTGCGTGCACCGACGAGATGGCGCAGCTCTCGGGATCTTCCGGCGAAGGGCTCGCGTGCTCGCAGGCCGGGTTGCCCGCCGCGAGCGCCACGAAGGAATTCCGCGACGCCTTCACCGCGAAGTACGGCGAGACCAAGCTCTACGCGCCGTTCTTCTACGATGCGGCCAACGTGGTGATCGATTCCATGATCCGCGCCGACTCGGTGGACCCGCCGCGCTTCGCGCCCGAGATGTACCACACCGTGCTGCACGGGGCGACGGGGATCGTCACCTTCGATCCCAAGGGCGATCGCCGCGACGCGGAGATGACGATCTTCCGCATGAAGGACGGCAAGATCGTGCCGGTGATGATCTACCGGCAGGGCAAGCTGGAACCGTTCGCCGCGCCGGCCGACGCTACTGCGGCGCCGCCTTCCGGTCGTTGAGCAGCAGCCAGCCGCGGATCACGCGGTAGAGGTACCAGATGGTGAGGATCCCGTACGGGATCCAGAGCAGCAGGATGCCCACGATCGTGAGGAAGAAGACGATCGTGATCGCGATCAGCCACAGCAATCCCCACCCGAAGGTGCGCGCGAGCCACGAGTAGTGCGTCTCGACCCACGTGCCCTTCGCGTTGTCGCGCACGATGGCGCCGATTATCACGGCGACGAGCGCGAAGGTCCACAGCGTGAACGGCGCGAGGAAATGCAGGATGTAGAGGATCGTCGCGTTGGTGGTGGGGGTGTTGTCCGGTTGGCTCATCAGTCGTCCTTCAGGTCTTCGCCCGGAAACAGCTCCTCGTTGAAGCCGAAGCGCGACATGTCCGTCATGCGCATCGGGTAGAGGATGCCGTCCAGGTGATCGCACTCGTGCTGCACGACGCGCGCATGGAAGCCTTCGGCCACGCGTTCGATGGGATTGCCCTCGACGTCGAATCCGGTGTAGCGAAGCTTCGTGTAGCGCGGCACCACGCCGCGCATGCCCGGCACCGACAGGCACCCTTCCCAGTCCTCCTCGACCTCGCGCGTGAGCATCACGAGCCTGGGATTGGCGAGCACGGTGAACGGGACCTCCTCCGCGTCGGGATAGCGCGGGTTCTTCTCCACGCCGAAGATCACGAGGCGCTGCGAGACGCCGATCTGGGGCGCGGCGAGGCCCGCGCCGCTCCTGGCGGCCATGGTCTCGATCATGTCCTTCAGCAGCTCGCGCAGCTCCGGCGTGCCGAATTTCTCGATGGGCTTCGCGGGCACGCGAAGCACCGGGTGCCCCATCCTCAGGACTTCACGGACCGCCATGTCGTTCCACCATTCGCGCGACGATCAATCGGATGCTTCCCATGGTCTCCTCCATGACGCGCGCGATGCCGTCGAGGGAGACCGTGTTGGCGCTGCTGCCGCGGCCGGCGGCGGGGTTCACCACGACCGCGAGGTGCGCGTACGCGAGGCCCAGCTCGCGCGCGAGCGCCGCCTCGGGCATGCCCGTCATCCCGACCATCGTGGCGCCGTCGCGCTCGAGCCGGTCGATCTCGGCCTTGGTCTCGAGGCGAGGGCCCTGCGTGGTCGCATACGTGCCGCCGTCGATGGCCGCGATGCCCATGTCGCGCGCGGATTCGAGCGCGAGGCGCCGCAGGCCCTCGTCGTACGGATGCGTGAAATCGATGTGCGTCACCGGCTGCTCGGCGCCCTCGAAGTACGTCGAGGGCCGTCCCCAGGTGTAGTCGATGATCTGGTCGGGAACGACGATGGCGCCCGAGCCGAGGTCGGGCGCGATGCCGCCCACGGTGCACACGGCCACCACGCGCGTGACCTGCTGCGCATGGATCGCCCAGAGGTTGGCGCGATAGTTCACCTCGTGGGGTGCGAGCGTGTGCCCATAGCCGTGGCGCGCGAGGAACACCACCTCGTGCCTGCCGATGCGCCCGAACGTGAGCGGGCCCGACGGCTCCCCGAACGGTGTCCTCACGATCCGGCGGTGCGTGATCTCGAGATTCGCGAGCTGCGTGAGGCCGCTGCCTCCGATGACGGCGATCATCTAGTCCTTCAATGCGTAGATGGCCGGGAGGTTGCGCCACAATCCGTAGGCGTCCATCCCGAATCCGAACACGTAGCGATTGGGCACCCTCACGCCCACGAAATCCGCGGCGATCGGCTTCTCGCGCCCGATGTCCTTGTCGGCGAACACCGCCGAGAGCACCTTGCGCGCGCCCATCTCCACGAGGCGCTTGTGGATGGCGGCCAGCGTGATGCCCTCGTCGAGGATGTCGTCCACCACGAGCACGATGCGGTCGCGCACGTTGTCGCGCGGGGGAAGGCGCCAGACGATGTCGCGCCCCTGGACGTCGTTGTTGTATCGCGTGACCTCGATCGCGCCGAACTCCAGCGGAAACCTGAGCATCGGCAGGAGCTGGCCCGTGAATATCGCCGCGCCGCCCATCACCGAGAGGACCACCGGGAATTCCTCCGCCAGCCGCGCCGTCACGCCGCCCGCCACGCGCGCCACCGCCTCGCGCACCTGCTCGTCGCTGAAAAGCAGCTCCGCGCCTTCGAGAAGGCGCATCGCCTCCTCGCGGCGCTTGGTCATTTGCGCCCGCCGCCCACCGTCGAGAGGAACGCGCGGAACTCGCTCGCGAGCTCCGGGTGCTTCAGCGCGTAATTCACGGTGGCCTGCAGGTAGCCGATCTTCGAGCCGCAGTCGTAGCGCGTGCCCTGGAATTCGTAGGCCATCACGCTTTCCTCGCGCAGCAGGCGCCCGATCGCGTCGGTGAGCTGGATCTCGCGCCCCGCGCCGGGGCGCAGGTTCTCGAGGAAATGGAAGATGCGCGGCGAGAGCACGTACCTGCCCACCACCGCGAGCGTCGAGGGCGCTTCCTCGGGCTTGGGCTTTTCCACGATGTTGGAGACGCGCGATACGCCCGCGGAGACCTTCTCCACCGACACGATGCCGTAGGAGGCGGTGTCTTCCCGGGCCACGTTCTGCACCGAGATCACGCTTCCTCCCGTTTTCCCGTGGACTTGCACCATCTGCTTCATGACGGGAACGCTCGCGTCGATGAGGTCGTCGGCGAGGATCACCGCGAAGGGCTCGTCGCCCACGAGGTGGCGCGCGCAGAGCACCGCATGCCCGAGGCCGAGGGCCTCGGCCTGGCGCACGTAGGCGCAGGCGACCCCGTCGGGAAGCAGCCCGCGCACTTCCTTCAGGAGCTTGTTCTTGCCGTGGGCCTGGAGCTCCGCCTCGAGCTCGTAGGCCTTGTCGAAGTGGTCCTCGATCGCGCGCTTGCCGCGGCCGGTGATGAATATCAGGTCCGTGATGCCCGCGGCCACCGCCTCCTCGACGGCGTACTGGATGAGCGGCTTGTCCACGATCGGAAGCATCTCCTTGGGAGAGGCTTTCGTCGCGGGAAGGAATCGCGTGCCCAGGCCCGCGACGGGAAAGACGGCCTTCGTGACTTTTTGCATTCTTATGCGCCCAGGAGCTTGGTGAATTCCCTCTCGTCGAGCACCGGGACGCCCAGCTCGCGTGCCTTGTCGAGCTTCGATCCGGCCTCTTCGCCTGCGACCACGTAGTCGGTCTTCTTCGAGACCGATCCGGTGACCTTCCCGCCCGCCGCCTCGATGCGCTCCTTCGCTTCGTCGCGCGTCATGGACGAGAGCGTCCCGGTCAGCACCACGATTTTACCTGCGAAGGGGCCCTGCGGCCGCGCCTCGCGCTCGGGCTTGCCTTCCTTCCAGCGCACGCCGGCCGCGCGCAGCTGCTCGATCACCTCGCGGTTGTGGCGCTGCTCGAGGAACACCGCGATGGACCGCGCGACGACGGGGCCCACGTCCGGCGCCTCCTGCAGCTCCTCGACGCTCGCGTCCATGAGCGCGTCGAGCGAGCCGAAATGCCGCGCGAGGTCCTTGGCGGTCACCTCGCCCACGTTGCGGATGCCCAGCCCGTAGATGAAGCGCGCGAGCGTGGTGTCCTTGCTCTTCTCGATGGCCGCGACCACGTTCGCGGCGGATTTCTCCGCCATGCGGTCGAGCTCGGCGAGCTTCGCGATGCCCAGCTTGTAGAGGTCCGCGGGCGTGTGCACGATGCCGGCGTCGACGAGCTGGTCCACGAGCTTGTCGCCCAGGCCCTCGACGTCCATGGCGCGGCGCGAGGCGAAGTGAAGCAGCGCCTGCTTGCGCTGCGCCGCGCAGAAAAGCCCTCCCGTGCAGCGTGCCACGGCCTCGTCCTCGGACCTGATCACCGCCGAGCCGCACACCGGGCACTTCGAGGGCATCGTGAAGCCTTCCTTGCGAGGCCCCTTCTTCGCGACCCTCGCCACCTCGGGAATGACGTCGCCCGCGCGGCGCACCACCACCGTGTCGCCCTTCCACACGTCCTTGCGATGGATCTCGTCTTCGTTGTGCAGCGTGGCGTTCACGATTGTCGTGCCGCCCACGAAGACGGGCGCGAGGCGCGCCACGGGCGTCAGCGCCCCGGTGCGCCCCACCTGGATGTCGATGGCGAGAAGCTCGGTGGTCGCCTCCTCCGCCGGGAACTTGTGCGCGATCGCCCAGCGCGGGGCGCGCGAGACGAAGCCCAGCTTCTGCTGGTCGGCCACGCGATTCACCTTGTACACGACGCCGTCGATGTCGTAGGCGAGCGTGGGCCGCTTCTCGCCGATGGCGCGATAGAAGCCGAGCAGCCCCGCCACGCCCTTCACGGTGCGATGGTCCTTCGCGATCGGGAAGCCCAGCGCGCCCAGCGCCTCCAGGAGCTTCGAGTGCGTGGGCGGCGCGTCGAATCCTTCCTGGTCGCCCAGGCCGTAGGCGAAGAACGAGAGGCGGCGCTGCGCGGTGAGGCGCGGATCGAGCTGGCGAAGCGCGCCGGCAGCCGAATTGCGCGGGTTCACGAACGTCTTCTCGCCCGCTTCGAGGGCGCGCTTGTTCAGCGCCTCGAAGTCCTTGCGCATCATGAGGACCTCGCCGCGCACTTCCAGGCGCTTCGGGTACTTGCGCGCCTCCAGCCGAAGCGGGATCGTGCGCACGGTGCGAAGGTTCGCGGTGACGTCTTCCCCCGTGGTGCCGTCGCCGCGCGTGGCGCCGCGCACGAAAAGGCCATCCTCGTAGATGAGCGTCACCGCGAGGCCGTCGAACTTGAGCTCGGCGGAGTACTCGACCGCGTCTTGCCCGAGGCCTTCGCGGCAGCGGCGGTCGAAGGCCTCGATGTCCTCGTCGGTGAAGGCGTTGTTGAGCGAGAGCATCGGCACGCGGTGCGTGACGGCGTCGAAGCCTTCGCTCGGCTTCGATCCCACGCGCTGCGTGGGCGAGTCGGGCGTGCGCAGCTCCGGATGCGCGCTTTCGAGGGCCACGAGCTCCGCGAAGAGCGCGTCGTACTCGGCGTCGGAGATCTCCGGCGCGTCCTCGTTGTAGTAGAGGCGGTTGTGCCGCTCGATCTCGCGCCGCAGCTTCGCCGCGCGCAAAACCGGGTTCATCAGCTGAACAGCCTTCGCGCGAGCGAGCTGCCCGCGGGGATGCCCTGCGCTTCCATCTCGTGGAAGATCTTCTCGAGCGAACGGCGGATGGAGACGATGCCCTGCTCGGAAAGGGGCTTGCGGTTGTCGTCCACGAGCGCGCCGCCCAGGGTCGAGGCGAACATCTCTGCGGTGCTCACCATCTCGCCCAGCACCTCCGGCGCATCGGCGACCTTGGGCAGGTCCAGCGCGAAGGTAAGGCCCGTGTAGTAGTTCGCGGCGGCCGGGGTCTTGCCGTCGTCGAGCTTGCGGATTGTGAACGCGACCTCGCCGTCGCGCGCGTAGCGCACGAATTCGCCCGAGGCGATTTCCGCGAGCCCGTTGTCGAGCGCCAGGGCTCTGAGCCGCGGGATCGCGAACGTGGCGCCGTACTGGCCCACGACGTTCACGACCACCTCGACGTCGTTGTCGGCGCAGAAGCGGTCGAGCTCCTTCGCGCGCGCCGCGGCCGTGGCCGGCGCCTCGCGCTGCGACACGGCGTTCACCGCCGCGGCAAAGTCCGCGATGGTGCGGTTGAAGCGCTCGATGTCCTCCTCGGCCACGGGCCCGAAGCGGCTCGCGAGCTGCAGCCCCACGCGAAGCTCGCGCCAGCTCCGGCGCGGCGAGGAATCGACCGGATACCACTGCTCGTCCACGATGCCCTCGACGTTGGTGGGCGTGAGGTGGGACCTGAGCGCGTCCATGAGCGGCTGCAGCTGCTCGCTCATCACCGGGTCGTCGGCGAGTATCACGGCGATCGTGTCGATGCGCCCGTTCACCAGCGCGGCGGGCGCGGAGGTCCCCAGCTCGTTCGCCGGCGTGGGCGGGAACGTCTCGTCGAGCGCGGCCTTCACCTGCGCGACGGGAGAATCCCCCGGCAGCTCGCCGATGGTGGGCTCGCGCCGATCGCCGCCTTCGAAGAGCGCGTCGGGCGGGCGCCCGCCGAAGGACTGCTCGGCCTTGCGGCTCGCCCTGCGCTCCTGCACGACGTTGTAGATCCAGACGGCCGCCACGAGGACGGCGCCGAATGCGATCAACGCGAGCTGGAGGTGGCTCATGTCCTAGGCGGCCTGCTTGCGTGCGAGTTCCATGGCGGAATCGATGTCCACTTCGACGATCTTCGAGACACCCGGTTCCGGCATCGTGACGCCCACGAGCTGCGCGGCGAGCTCCATGGTGATCTTGTTGTGCGTGATGAACAGGAACTGCGTCTGCGAGGACATCTGGCGCACGAGCTCGCAGAAGCGCTCGGTGTTGGGATCGTCCAGCGGCGCGTCCACCTCGTCGAGCAGGCAGAAGGGCGCGGGATTCAGCTTGAAGAGCGAGAAGACCAGTGCAATCGCTGTGAGCGCCTTCTCGCCTCCCGACAAGAGCTGGATCGACTGGTTCTTCTTGCCCGGCGGCTGCGCGAACACCTGCAGGCCCGCGTCGAGGATCTCCTCGCCCGTGAGCTTCAGGCTCGCCTGGCCGCCGCCGAAGAGCGCCGGGAACATCTCGGTGAAGTGGCGGTTCACGGTCTCGTAGGTTTCCTGGAGCAGCTCGCGCGTCTCGCGGTCGATGCGCTTGATCGCGGCCTCGAGCGTCTCCACCGCCTGCGTGAGGTCGGCGGCCTGCGCGTCGAGGAAGTCCTTGCGCTCGCGCGAGGCGGCGAGCTCCGAGAGCGCCGCGAGGTTCACGGGCCCGAGCGCGTTGATCTCCTCGGTGAGGCGATTGATCTCGGCCTGCATGCCCGAGGAACGCACGCGCTTCTCGATCTGCTCGGCCATCTCCTCGCGCGTGACGTTGGCGTCGGAGAGCTGCTGCGCGTGCGTCTCGGCGTGGGTGGCCGCCTCCTGTTCCTTCAGGCGCAGCTCCACGATCTTCTGGCGCAGCGGCTCCAGGCCCTGCTCCACCGTGAGCCGGCCCTCCTCGAGGGCGCGGAGCTCGTCGGTGACCTGTTCCATGCCCGCGCGCGCATCGGCGAGGACGCGCTCGCGCTCGCCCTTCGTGTGCAGCGCCACCTGCAGCCGCTCGCGCACCACGCTCTCCTCGAGCTTGCCCAGCTCGCCGGAAACGTTGGCGCGGTTGGACGCGAGCGCCTGCAGCCGCTCGGCCAGCGACGTGGCGAGGCGCCCGTGGGACTCCACCTTCTCGCGGCAGCTGCGCTCGTGGAACTCGGCTTCGGAATGGGCGCGCTCCGCCGCGGCGATCGCCGCGCGCGCATCCACGAGGGCCTGCTGCGCGTCCTTCGCGGCGGTCTCCAGCGACTGCAGCCGCTGCACGATCAGCTCGATCGCCTGCGCGCCCGTTTGCAGGGCATGCTGCGCTTCCTGCATCTCGAGGCGCTCGCGGCCTTCTTCCTCTTCCAGCTGCGCGAGCTCCGCGCGGATCGCCTCGCGGCGCGCCTGCGCCTGCTGCGAGCTTTGCGACAGCTTCAGGTACTCGACTTCGAGATCGTGGTCGAGCTCACGCTCGCCGGCGAGCTCGTCGCGAAGGCGCCGCGCCTCGTCCTGGCCGCGCTTCGTTTCTTCTTCGAGCGAGCGCAGGCGCTGCTCGGCCTCCAGGCGCTCGCGGGAACGCTCCGGAATTCGCGCGAGCAGGTCCTCGATCTCGCGCTGGCGTTGCAGCACGCCGTGCAATTCCGATTGCGGGCCGTGGAAGACCACGCCCTGGCGCGCGAAGAGGTGCCCGGCCTTGGAGACGAGCAGCCCGCCCGCCGGCAACACGCGGGCGAGCGCCATGCCGTCCTCGCCCTCGGGAAGGATGAAGACGTTGGCGAGCGCGTCGCGCACATGGGCAAGCACCCCGGGGCGAGCGCTCGAGACGACCGACGAAAGCGGCGTGAGGCGCGTGGACGCCGGCGCCGATTCCGCGGCGCCGCGCTCCACGAAGAGCGCGAAGTTGCCCGGCGGAGCGTCGCGAAGGAGCGAAGGCAGCGCCGACTCGTCCGTGAGCCTGGCCGCATTCAGCCGCACGCCGAGCGCGGCTTCCACCGCATCGTCCCAGCCCGCCTCGACGTGCATCGCCTGCCACAGGCGCTCGGCGCGATCGAGCCCGTGGGCCTGCACCCAGTCCTTCAGCTTCGAGTCCGTGTCGAGCTTTTCCTGCTGCGCCTGCAGCGCCTTCAACGCCGCTTCCAGCCTCGCGTGCTCGCGCGTGGCTTCGTGCAGCTTCTCCGTGGCCGCGCGACGGTCGTTCTCGAGCGCGGGCAGGCGCGCCTCGGCCTCGCGATGCGTGGCCTCGAGCTGCGCGACCTTCTCGGCGAGGCGCGAGCGCTCGCCTTCGATGCGCGAGAGCTTCTCGGGCTCGGGGAAGACGAGCGCCATGTTTTCCTGCTTGAGGCGATTCTTGCGCCCCTCGATCTGCGACAGGAGCTTCAGCGCGTGGGATTCGCGCGTCTCCTCCACGCCCTGCTCCTGCTCGGCGGCGTTCATCTCGCCTTCGGCCGATCGCACTGCCTGCGTGGCTGCGGCCGCGGCGGCCTCCGACGCCGGCAACGCGACACGGGCCGCTTCCAGCTGCGCCGCGCGCTCGCCGATGGCGGCGCGGGCCGCGTCGATCTCCGCCTGCCAGCGATCGCGCTCGGCGTTGGCCTCGGCGATGCGCCCCTGCACCTCGTGCTCCTCGCGTCCGATGGCCTCCAGCTGCTGGCCCATGCGGCGGCGGTTCTCGCCCAGGAACGAAAGCTCCTGCTCGAGCGACTGCACGTCCGCGTTGGCCGCGTAGAGCGCGCCCTGCAGCTCCTGCAGCTTGTCCGTGCCTTCGTAGTGCTTGGTGCGAAGCTCCTCGAGGGCGCGCTCGCTCTCGCGAAGCCTGGCCGTCTCGGCCTCCAGCGCCACGGTGACCTTCTGCACCTCGTTGGCGTAGCGGTTCCTCGCCTGCTCGGCCTCGCGAAGGCGCGTGAAGGCGAGCAGGTTGTGGTTGAGCGCCAGCTGCGCCTGCAGGTCCGTGTACTTCGCCGCCACCTCGGCCTGCTGCGCGAGGTGGGTGAGCTGCGTCTCCAGCTCGGCGCGGATGTCGCCCACGCGCGCCAGGTTCTCGCGGGTGTCCTCGAGGCGAAGCTCGGTCTCGCGGCGGCGCTCGCGGTACTTGGAGACGCCCGCGGCCTCCTCCAGGAACACGCGAAGCTCCTCGGGCTTGGAGGTGATCACGCGCGAGATCATCCCCTGCTCGATGATGGAGTAGGCGCGCGGGCCCAGGCCCGTGCCGAGGAAGATGTCCTGCACGTCGCGGCGGCGCACGTGCTGGCCGTTGATGTAGTAGCTCGAGTCGCCCTCGCGCGTGAGGATGCGCTTCACGCTGATCTCGCCGAACGGCGCCCAGGCGCCGCCGATGCGGCCCAGGGAATTGTCGAAGACGAGCTCGACCGAAGCCCGCGATACGGGCTTCCTTTCAGTGCTTCCGTTGAAGATCACGTCCTGCATGTGCTCGCCGCGCAGCTGCTTGGCCGAGGACTCGCCCAGCACCCAGCGCACGGCGTCGATCACGTTGGACTTGCCGCAGCCGTTGGGGCCGACCACGCCCACCAGCTGGCCGGGGACGGCGATGGAGGTCGGATCGACGAAGGATTTGAAACCGGAGAGCTTTACGGAGGTGAGTCTCAAGGGCAGGCCAGTTCTATTATTTTTGCTTCAGTAGAATGGCGATTTTACCGGAACGCACCCGCGAAATCTCCCATGGCCCGACCCTCCAAGGCCCTCGAGACCTTCCCCAACCCGTCGCCGGGCCGCGACTACGCGATCCACATGCGGATACCGGAGTTCACGTGCCTGTGCCCCAAGACGGGCCAGCCGGATTTCGCCACGCTCTACCTGGACTACGTCCCGGACCGCAAGTGCATCGAGCTGAAGAGCCTGAAGCTCTACGTCTGGTCGTTCCGCAACGAGGGCAAGTTCCACGAGGCCGTCACCAACGAGATGCTGGAGCGCTTCGTGAAGGCGGTCGCGCCACGCTTCATGCGCCTCACCGCGAAGTTCTACGTGCGCGGCGGGATCTTCACCACCGTCGTGGCCGAGCACCGGAAAAAGGGATGGAAGCCCGCCGAAAAGGTCGATCTGGGCGAAGCCCCGCCGCAGTCGAGCACGTACTGAGGCGGGTCGCGCTCGCCGCGGCGTGCCTCTTCGCGGCGGCCGCCGGGCTCGCCGCGGAAGGGCCCCCGGTCGCCACATTCTTCGCGGGCCCCAGGACCGGCGGCATGGCGATCTCTCCCGACGGCACCCACATCGCGTCGCTGCAGGTCGTGGACGGCCACATGAACGTGGTGGTGATCGACCTGGCCACCCGGACGTCCCGGCCGATGCCCTCCACGCGCACGCGCGACGCGGTGAGCGTCTGGTGGATCAGCGACCACCGGCTGCTCCTCGAATCGGGAACGCTCGGCGGCCGGCAGAAGGACGTTCGCGGCGGCGGCCTCTACGCCGTGGACATCGACGGGAGCAACCCGCGCCAGCTGGGCTCGGGGCTCGGCGAGACGATGGAGCGCAGCAAGCTGGGCCTCGTGAGGCCCATCGCGCTCGTGCGCATGCTTCCCGGCGGCGGCGACGACTTCATCGCGCAGGAATTCCTCATCGGGCGCCGCGGCACCGAGCCCGGCGCGCTCGTTCGCATCGACTCGAGGAACGGCAACCGCTCGTATCTCTCGGACGACAAGCCCGACAAGGGCGACCTGGAAGCGTGGACCGTCGACCGCAACGGCGTCGGGCGCACCCTCACCGTCTCGTCCGAAGGCAGCGTGCGCGTCTGGTATCGCGCGGCCGACCGCGCGCCCTGGGAGAAGATCGGCGAGTACGCGGTGCTCTCTGCCGACAAATGGGCGCCCGTGGCGGTGGCCGCCGACGGCAAGACGCTCCTCGCGATCTCCTGGGCCGGGCGCGACAAGGCCGCGATCCGCCGCTACGACCCCGCGGCGCACGCGATGGGCGAGATCGTCGCCGAGCACCCGCAGGTGGACCTCACCGACGTCGTCTTCTCGAGCGACGGCGAGGCGATCGGCGTGCGCTACGAGGCCGACCGCGCGGGCTTCATCTGGTTCGACGCGGAGCGCACGGCGCTGCAGCAGGAGATCGACAAGGCGCTTCCCGACACCGTGAACAGCATGGCCGGATCGCGCGACCTGCGGCGCTTCGTCGTGACGTCCACATCCGACGTGCAGCCCGGGGCCTTCTACCTCTTCGACCGCGACGCGCGCAAGCTCGAGTGGCTCGCCGACAGCTCGCCGTGGATCGATCCCGGGCAGATGTCGCCCATGCAGCCCGTCCGGTACGCGGCGCGCGACGGGCTCGAGATCCCGGCCTATCTCACCCTGCCCCGCGGCTCGACGGGCAAGGACCAGCCCATGGTGGTGCTGGTCCACGGCGGCCCGTGGGTCGAGGGCGCGCGCTGGTACTACAATCCCGAGGTTCAATTCCTCGCCTCCCGGGGCTACGCCGTGCTGCAACCCAACTATCGCGGCACCACGCGTTACGGCTGGAAGCATTTTTCCTCGGGCTTCATGCAGTGGGGCCTCGCGATGCAGGACGACATCACCGACGGCGTGAAATGGGCGATCGCCCGGGGTTACGCCGATCCCGGGCGCATCTGCATCTACGGGGCGAGCTACGGCGGGTACGCGGCGCTCATGGGCCTCGCGAAGACGCCGGAGCTCTACAAGTGCGCGATCGACTACGTGGGCATCACCGACCTGAAGCTGTTCGTGAGCGGCGCTTCCTCGGACCTCGCCTACTCCCCGTTCATGCGCTACGAGGCGAGGGCGATGATCGGCGATCCGGAACGCGACGCCGCGCGCCTGAAGGCCACCTCGCCGGTGGAGCTCGCCGGCGAGATCAAGGCGCCGGTGTTCCTCGCCTACGGAAGCGCCGACCGCCGCGTGATCCCCGAGCACGGCACGCGCATGAAGGCGGCGCTCGAGGCCGCGGGACGCAAGCCCCTCTGGATGAACGCGGAGGGAGAGGGGCACGGCTATCGCACAATGGAAAACGACGTGAAGTTCTACGAGGCCATGGAGCAATTCCT
>DATJVS010000283.1:0-8508 GCA_035501715.1 Usitatibacter sp. | reverse complement strand
CTACGTCGAGGACCTGGCCAGCACCAACGGCACGAAGGTGAACGGCCTGTCGACGAGCCACCAGGTCGTCCACCACCTCGACCTGATCGAGGTGGGAAAGCACAAGCTGCACTTCTTCGACGACGCGATGCTCGCCGGGGGGCTGAAGGGGCTGGAGAGCACGGTCCAGACGGACTACGAGCGCACGATGCTCGCGGCGCATGTGCCCGAAGCGGCCGCGCCCAGGCCTGCGCTGAGGCCGCCGCCGGCCGACGTGGACTTGTCTCGCACCATGGCGATTCCCCGCGACACGCTGCGCCAGGGGGGTACGCATGAGGTGGTGCGCACCGGGGAGGGTGCGGCCGAACGCCCGGCGGGCGAAGCGCTCGCGCTTCGGGTACAGTCCGGCGCGCGAGTGGGTGAGATCATTGCGCTGGAGCAGGCCAACACGATGCTGGGCGCGGCGGGCTCCGATACGGCGCTCGTGGTGCGCCGCGGCACGAGTTTCTACCTGGCCCGGTTCGGCGGGAACCGCCCGCCGCGCCTGAACCGCCAGGAGCTGGGCCCGGGAACGCATCGACTGGGGCCCGGAGACGTGATCGAGGTGGGCGGGTCCACCTTCGAAGTGATGAGCGTGGTGCGCTAGGAAGGCGCGCCCACAGGGAGAAGATCAGGATGGAAGAGAAGAACTCACCGAAACCGGACGCACGCGACGCGGCCCAGGCCGCGGACCTGCTGGTCACGGTGGCGGCGACCCTGAACGAGCGCCTCGCGTTCACCGCCGAGGAGCTGGCGCGCAGCCAGACGCTGCTGCGCGAGGCCTCGAGCGAGCTGATGACGGCGTTCCGCGGCGCCGCCGACCGCCTCGTGGCCGCCACCAAGGACGAGGCCGCCGCGCCGAAGAACGTCGAATACGAGCTGGTGCTCGACCATCTCTACCGCGCCGTCCAGCACCTGCAGTCCCACGACCTCGTGAACCAGCTGATCGACGCGCAGAAACTGCGCGTGGACAAGATGCGCGAGAAGCTGGGCGAGGCCATCTCGCTCGCCGAGCCTCCCGTGAACGACCCCGCGCAGGCCGAGCAATGGATCCAGCGCTCGCGGGCGATGCTCGACTGCATCGTGGCGGGAATCCAGCAGATCGACGACGACGACGCGCAGCACACCAAGAGCGACAAGAAGCACGCCGGCAGCGTGGACCTTTTCTGAGAAAGCGGGCCAAGCGATGAAAACCATACTAGCGGTCGACGATTCGGCCACCATGCGCGAGATGGTCGCGTTCGTCCTCGAAAGCGCGGGCTATCGCGTGATCGAGGCCGAAGACGGCGCCCAGGGGCTGGACCGCGCCACCACCACCTCGTGCGACCTGGTCATCACCGACCAGAACATGCCCAACATGGACGGCCTCACGCTCGTGCGCAGCCTGAGGGAGCTTCGCGACTACAAGAACGTTCCCATCCTGCTGCTCACGACGGAATCGTCCGACGCCATGAAGGCGCAGGGCCGCGCGGCGGGCGCCACGGGCTGGCTCGTGAAGCCCTTCGACCCGGCAACGCTCCTCGAAGTCGTGCAGAAGGTCCTTCGCTAGGAAGCGAACATGCCGATCGACCTGAACCGCTTCATCGCGACGTTCTTCGACGAGGCCCAGGAGCACCTGGAGTCCATTGAGGAGCACGCGATGGCGCTGGGGCGCGGTGGAAACAACACCGAGACCCTCAATACGATCTTCCGCGCCGCGCACTCCATCAAGGGCGGCAGCGGCACGTTCGGCTTCACGCAGCTCTCGGAAGCCACGCACGAGATGGAGACGCTCTTCGACGGGCTGCGCAAGGGCAAGGGGCAGGCCGACGAGTCCACGGTGCGCCTCCTGCTCGATGCGTGCGACGTCTTCAAGTCGCACCTGAAGCGCCTCAAGGCGGGCGAGCGCGACAACGATCCGGCGATGGACGCGGTGCGCAATACGCTCGCCGGCTATCGCGGCACCGCCAAGGTGGAAAGCTCCGTCGTGCCGACCCCGGTCGCCGCCAAGCCCACCGAGGAATCGTTCTTCGATGCGCCGGCCGCCGAACCCGCGCCCGCGAAACCCAAGGCCGAGGCGTTCGGCCTGTTCGAGGACGCGCCCGGCGCCGCGCCGGCCGCCGCTCCGGCGAAGGAAAAGGAGAAGTACGGCCTCTTCGAGCCCGAGGGTCCGGTCGAGCACAACCGCCGCAAGGGCGACACGTCTTCCATCCGCGTGAGCGTCGAGAAGATCGACCGCATCGTGAACCTCGTGGGCGAGCTCGTGATCGCGCAGGCGATGATGCAGCAGTCGGCCGGCGCCATCGACGCGGCCAAGGACGAGCACCTCGCCCACAGCCTCGCCACGCTCGACCGCAACACGCGCGACCTGCAGCAGGCGGTGATGTCGATCCGCATGATGCCGATGGAGTTCGTCTTCAGCCGCTTCCCGCGCCTGGTGTACGACGTGTCCTCCAAGCTCGGCAAGAAGGTCCACCTGCGCACGCACGGCCACGACACCGAGCTCGACAAGGAGCTGATCGAGCTGCTCGTCGATCCGCTCACGCACGTGGTGAGGAACGCGATCGACCACGGCATCGAATCGCCCGAGGAGCGCACGAAAGCCGGCAAGCCCGAGCAGGGCACGGTGCAGATGCGGGCCACCCACCGCGGCGGCAGCGTGATCATCGAGGTGAACGACGACGGCCGCGGCCTCGACCGCGAGCGCATCCTCGCCAAGGCGCGCGAGCTCGGCATGGACGTGAACGATTCGTGGAGCGACGTCGAGGCCTGGGGCCTCATCTTCGAGGCGGGATTCTCGACGGCGAAGGAAGTGACGAGCCTTTCGGGCCGCGGCGTCGGCATGGACGTGGTCCGCCGCAACATCGCCTCGCTGGGCGGCAGCGTCTCCGTCTCGTCGGTGAAGGGCGAGGGCACCACGATCACGATCCAGGTGCCGCTCACGCTCGCGGTCCTCGACGGCATGATCGTGGGGGTCGGCGAGGAGCAGTACATCGTGCCGCTCGAGTTCGTCGCCGAGGCCTTCAAGCCCGCGGCGGGCGACATCCGCTCCATCGTGAACCAGGCGTCGCTCGTGGCCGTGCGCGGCGAGCACCTGCCCATCGTGCGGCTGGACGAGGTGGTGCAGTTCCCCGACGCAGGGCGCGAGCGTCCCGAGCCCATCTGCCTCGTGGTGGAAGTGGACAACCGCCGCTCGGCGCTGCTCGTCGACCAGCTGGTAGGCCAGCAGCAACTCGTGGTGAAGTCCCTCGACGCGAACCTGCATTCCGTGCCCGGAGTCGCGGGCGCCACCATCCTGGGCGACGGCCGCGTGGCCCTCATCCTCGACGTGAGCGCGTTCACCCGCACCTCCGCGCGCGCCATGGCGAGAAGCGCCTCCGCAT
Organism: Usitatibacter sp.; assembly: GCA_035501715.1. GTDB lineage: Bacteria > Pseudomonadota > Gammaproteobacteria > Burkholderiales > Usitatibacteraceae > Usitatibacter. Next base: position 5,128 of record DATJVS010000283.1, on the reverse strand, counting down.
GATCCCCGCCGAGAACGTCGTGAGCCAAGCGGCCCGCGAGTTCCCGTTCAGCGCGGAGCACTTCCGCGTGATCAGCGATCGCATCTATCGCTTCTCGGGCATCCGCCTGCCGGAGGCCAAGCGCGAGATGGTCTATGCCCGGCTCGCGCGCCGGCTGCGTTCGCTGGGCATCACCTCGTTCGACGACTACATCCGCTTCCTCGAGCTGGAGCCCGCCGAGTGGGAGCACTGCACCAACGCGCTCACCACGAACGTCACCTCGTTCTATCGCGAGGAGCACCACTTCGCCTCGTTGGCCGAGTACGCGGCGCGGACGCCGCCCGGCCGCACGTTCCGCGTCTGGAGCGCGGGTTGTTCCACGGGCGAGGAGCCCTATACCATCGCGATGTGCCTCACCGAAACACTGCCCCAGGGTAACTTTTCCGTGCTCGCGAGCGACCTCGACACCCAGGTCCTCGCCTCGGCGGGAGAGGGCATCTATCCGCTGCAATCGGTGTCGCGCCTGCCCGAGGCGCGCCAGAAGCGCTTCTTCCTTCGCGGCACGGGGCGCCACGAGGGCCGGGTGCGCATCCGCCGCGAGGTTGCCGCCCACGTGGAGTTCATGCGCGTGAACCTGATGGACGACGAGTGGCCCATCGAGCCGGGCCTGGACGCGATCTTCTGCAGGAACGTGATGATCTATTTCGACAAGCCCACGCAGAAGCGCCTGGTGCAGCGGTTCGCCTCGCTGCTCGTGCCCCGGGGCCTGTTCTTCGCGGGGCACGCCGAGAGCCTCCTCGACCAGGGGCGCTACTTCAAGCTGCGCGGCCAGACGATCTACGAGCTGGCGGGAGGGGGCGCGTGATGCGCGAAGACGATCCCCTGCGCGAAGACCAGCCCAACCGCTACTTCGACCCGCATTTCAAGGTCGAGACGGCCAAGATCCTGCCGGGCGAGTACTACGCCACCAACAAGGACATGGCGCTCGTCACGGTGCTGGGCTCGTGCGTGAGCGCATGCCTGCGCGACCGCGAGACCGGCATCGGCGGCATGAACCACTTCATGCTGCCCGACGAGGGCAAGCTCGTGGGTTCCCACGGCAACATCAGCGCGGGCGGCCGCTACGGCGTGCACGCGATGGAATTGCTCATCAACCAGATCCTCAAGCTCGGCGGCAAGCGCGACCGGCTCGAGGCCAAGGTGTTCGGCGGCGGCAACGTCCTGCAGGGCTTCATGCTCTCCAACGTGGGCCAGCAGAACGCGGAGTTCATCGTCGAGTACCTGAACCTAGAGCGCATCCCGATCGCCGCGCGCGACCTGCTCGACGTCTGGCCCCGCAAGATCTATTTCTTCCCGCGCAGCGGCAAGGTGATGGTGAAGCGCCTGCGCAAGATCAACAACGACACCATCGTGTTGCGCGAGCGCGACTACGGCGCCCGACTCTTCCATGCGCCCGTCGAAGGCGGCGCGGAGCTGTTCAAATGACCGAAAAGATCAGAGTGCTCGTCGTCGACGACTCGCGCATGATCCGCGATGTCCTCACCGAGATCATCAACGACCAGCCCGACATGGAGGTCGTGGGCGCGGCCGCCGACGCGTTCGAGGCCCGCGACATGATCAAGTCGCTCAAGCCCGACGTGCTCACGCTCGACATCGAGATGCCCAAGATGAATGGCCTCGAGTTCCTCGACCGGCTGATGCGCGCGAAGCCCCTTCCCGTGGTGATGATCTCCGCGGCCACGGAGCGCGGCTCCGAGGTGACCTTCCGCGCGCTCGAGCTGGGCGCCGTGGACTTCGTCACGAAACCGAAGCTGAACGAGCAGGCGCCCGACGACTACGGCCAGATGATCGCCGACAAGGTGCGGGCGGCGAAGAGCGCGCGCCTGAAGGCGCCGCGGCGCGAAAGCGACATGGCGGCGGTCGAGCAGACCATGCCGCCGGTGATGAAGCGCCCCGTTCCGGTGGGCGTGAAGACCACGGAGAAGCTCATCGCCGTGGGCGCTTCCACGGGCGGCACCGAGGCCATCCGCGAGTTCCTCGTCGGCATGCCCGCCGACTGCCCCGGCATCGTGATCGTGCAGCACATGCCCGAGAACTTCACGCGCATGTTCGCCGAGCGCCTGAACGGCCTGTGCAAGATCAACGTGAAGGAAGCCGAGCACAACGACCCGATCCTTCCCGGGCACGCGTACATCGCGCCCGGCGGCAAGCACCTCTGGGTGAAGCGCGAGGGCGGGCAGACGCTCGCCAAGCTCTCCACCGAGCCCCCGATGAACCTGCATCGCCCGTCGGTGGACTTCCTCTTCATGTCGGTGGCGAAATTCATCGGCGCCGACGCCACCGGCGTCATCATGACCGGCATGGGCAAGGACGGCGCCCAGGGCATGCTCGAGATGAAGAAGAAAGGCGCGTACAACATCGCGCAGGACGAGGCGACGAGCGTGATCTTCGGCATGCCCCGCGAGGCGATCGAGCTCGACGCCACGCACGAGGTGGCGCCGCTGCCGCGGATCCGCGAGCGCACGCTGCTCGCGGCGACCCGGAGGGAGAACAAGTGAGCGTCGACACCGAAGCCGCGCGCCGCGAGTTCCTCACCTGCCGCCTGGGCGACGAGAGCTACGGCATCGACATCCTCCAGGTGCAGGAGATCCGCGAGGTGCGCCAGGTGACCCGCGTGCCGCACGTCTCGCGTTACGTTCGCGGCGTGGTGAACCTGCGCGGGGCCATCGTCCCCGTCGTGGACCTGGGCCTCATGTTCGGTTTCGACAAGCCCATCGAGCTCGCCGACGCGAGCGCCATCGTGCTGAACGTCGACGGGCGCCTCGTGGGCATCGTGGTGACGGCGGTCTCGGACGTGATCGGGCTTGCCGACGACGAGATCATGGCCGCGCCCGAGCTGGGTGCGCGCAAGATCGGGACCGCCATCTCCGGCATCGGCGCGCGCAAGACCGCCGATGGCGGCCGCGAGGCGAGCGTGCTGCTGCTCGACGTGCCCACGATCATGAGGCGCATCCGCGAGGAAGGCGAATGAGCATCAAGAACGACCTCGCCTCGACGCTGCCGGGCACGGGCTCGGCGCCGACCAAGATCGGCAACTACGAGGTCATGGGCGTGCTGGGGCGCGGCCAGTCGGCGACGATCTACCTGGGGCGCGAGCTCTTCCCCGCGCGCGAGGTCGCCATCAAGATGTACGACCCGCACCAGTTCGGCGACGACCCGAAGCTCTTCCGCTCGCTTTTCCTCAAGGAGACGCTGCTCGCGAAGAAGCTCACGCACCCGGGCATCACGCAGATCTACGACGCGGCCGCCGACGACGAGCGCGCCTACATCGTGATGGAGTACATGGCGCAGGGCAGCCTCGACCGCTACTGCACGCCCGAAGGGCTGCTCAAGCCCGAGCGTGTGGCACACATCCTCGAGCGCATCTGCGACGCGCTCTCCTACGCGCACGCGCACGGAATCATCCACCGGGACCTGAAGCCGGCCAACATCCTCATGGGCGCCGACGGCGAGGCGAAGGTGGCCGACTTCGGCGTGGCGTTCACCAACCTCGCTTTCGACTCCACCCGCAACATGCGGGTCGGTTCGCCCGCCTACATGGCTCCCGAGCAGCTCGAGGGCAAGCCTGCGACGCTCAAGAGCGACGTGTATGCCGTGGGCATCATGATGTACAAGATGCTCGTGGGGGCGCTGCCGTTTCCCGCGGAATCGCCCGCGGCGCTCGCCACCCGCATCATGCTGGGCAACCTGCCTCCGCCTTCGGCGGCGCGGCCCGGATTGCCCGCGGTATTCGATGCGATCTTCCGGCGCTCCACCGCCCGCGACGCGAACCTGCGCTACAACACGTACGAGGAATTCGCCTCCGACCTGCGCACGATCACGGAGCCGGAGCTGCAAAGCGTCACGCAGGCCGAGCGGGTCGCCGCGCTGCTCAAGCCCCTGCCATTCTTCCGCGATTTCGACGAGGCCACGCTGATGGAGGCGGCCTCGATGGCCCGCCTGTTCAACGTTCGCGCGGGCTCGCAGCTCGTGGGCGAGGAGGACGCGGGCTATTCCTTCTTCGTGCTCGTGCGCGGGCAGATCCGCATGACCCGCCGCGGCACGCTGCTCGCCATCCGCGGCGCGGGCGAGAGCATCGCCGAGATCTCGTTCCTGCGGCGCAACGGGGCGCGCCGCTTCACCACCGCCACGGCGGTGACCGACTGCACCATCGTCGAGTTCGACCCCGATGTGCTCTGGCTCGCGTCGCCCGAGTGCACCAGGCAGTTCCACCTCGCCTTCCTGCACTCGATGGCCGACCGCCTCGTGGCCGCGGAAGGCGCCCTGGCCGAAATGCTGGGTGGCAAGAGCGTGACCCTCTTCTAGAAAAGGAAATACTGGAAACGCCGTGATGAAATTCAAGACCAAGAGCCTGCAGTTCAAGGTGCTGCTGCTGATGTCCATCGCGCTGGCGATCGCGCTCGCCGTGTCGGTCCTCGCGCTCACGCGCGTCTATGGATCGATCCAGGAGCTCGACCGCATCAGCCGCGACGATTTCGAGACCCAGCAATCGATCCTTCGCGCCACAATCGCCCTCAAGCAACAGGTCCAGGACTGGAAGGACGTGCTGCTTCGGGGCCACGACGCCGAATCGGCCGAGGCCGCGTGGAAGACCTTCATCGATGACGAGAAGGACACGGCCGAGACCGCGAAGGAAGCGCGCAACGCGACGCCGCACGAGGACGTGCGCGCGGCGGTAGAGAAGTTCCTCGCCGCGCACAAGGCCGCGGGCGAGGCCTACCGCAAGGGCTACGAGGCGTTGAAGGACAGCAAGTTCGACGCGCGCGCGGGCGACAAGGCGACCGAGGGCGCGTCCAAGGGGCCCTCCGACCAGCTCGGGGAAGCCGAGAAGCTCGCGACCGAATGGGGAGCCAAGGCCACGGCCCAGGCGGTGAACTCCGCCGAGACCGGCTATCGCCTCGCCATCATCGGAACCATCACCGCGATGGTGGGCGCGCTCGTGGCGTTATGGGTGTTCTTCCGCCGCGCGGTGCTCGCTCCCATGGCCGCGGCCGGCAAGTTCGCCGAGCGCATCGCGCAGGGCGACCTCACCGGGCGCATCAGCGCGCGCAACGAAGACGAGGCGGGCCAGCTCGTGAACGCGCTGGGC
>DATJVS010000282.1:0-4949 GCA_035501715.1 Usitatibacter sp. | reverse complement strand
AGGCCGCGCTCCTCGCCAAGGCGCTGCATGCGCCCGAGAAAATCGTCGGCCACCGCGGCCTGCCCCTCGAGGCGCGCGATGCGCGAGCGCTCCACGAACGCGGCCTCGATGAGGTCGGGAATGCAGCTGTCGCCGACGAGGTCGATGTGCTCGTCGAGCAGCACCCGCGCCGATGCGAGCTCGTTGCGTTCGAAGTGCCCGCTGGCAAGCGTTGTCGCGACGATGGCGGCCGCGGTTCCGTAGCTGCTGCCGGCGGCGCCCAGGCGCTCGAATTCGGCAGCAGAGACCTGCATCGCATCGCGCAGCTCGCCGCGCGAGAGGTGCACCATCGCGTAGATGCCTTCCGTGTATGCGCGGACCACGGCGTTCTCGCGGTGGTGCGGCGAGGCCTTGGACGCGGCAAGCCCCGCGCGCGCGGCCTCGGCGCTGCCCTCCATGAATCCGAGGTAGCCCACGCAGTTGAGCATCGACGAGTAGACCCAGCCGTCCGCCGGCGAGAACACGGCCGCGGCCTGCGCGAGGACGTCGCGAAGCTGGTCGAGCTGGTCGGCCCAGATCACGAGGTTGAAGCGCACCATGAGCAAATCGCGGCGCTTGAGATCGGGTTTGGCGCCGCCGGCGCCGGCCGCGTCGATGAGGCGCTGCGCCTGCGCGTAGCGGTGGGTCACCACGTTCGCCAGCGCGGCGGTGAAGTACAGGTTGGGATAGCGCGCGAGGCGCTCCGGCCCGAGGGAATCCGTCCATCGCAGCGCGGTCGCGATCTGCCCTTCATGCAGGACGCTGGTCGCGCATTCGTCCATGACGCGGGCGGCGAGGTCCTCGTCGCCGGAGCGCAGCGCGTGCTCGACCGCCTCGGCCTGCCGCCCGTTGGCCTCGAGCCAGCGCGCGGCCCTTCGCGAGAGCTCGGGCACGACGGACGCTTCCGTGCGCTCTAGCTCCGCGCGCAGGAATTCGCGGCACAGCGCGTGATACCGGAACCAGCGCCGCTCGGCGTCGATCGCGACGAGGAACAGGTTCGCGCGCGCGACGCGCTCGATGTAGGCCGCCCCTCCGGCCATCCCGGTGACTTCCTCGCACAGCTCCGCGCAGAAGCTGTCGAGCACGCTCGTGCGGATCGCGAACTCGCGAAGGTCCGGCGCGAGGCCCGCGAGGACTTCCGCCGCAAGGTACTCGGCCACTTCCGCGCGCGAGCCGCCGAACTCGCGAAGGCGCGTGGCCGCCTGCGGCGAGTCGCGCAGGGCGAGCACCGCGAGCTGGAGCGCCGCGGGCCAGCCCTCGCTGCGCTCGTGCAGGAAGACGACCTCCTCCTCGGCGAGGCCCGGGATCGCGGAGCGAAGGAAACGGCGCGACTCATCGAGGCTGAAGCGCAGCTTCTCCAGGCCGATGTCGACGACCTGCCCGCCCGCCCGAAGGCGCGCGAGGCCGAGGTCCGGGACTACGCGCGTGCCCAGGACGAGCTGCTGCCTCGGTCCCAACGTGTGGAGCAGCCGCGCGACCAGCGCGCGAACGTCCGGGTTGGCCGCGACGTGCTCGAAGTCGTCGAGGAAGATCGCGAGCGGCCGATCCGGGGAAGCGAGCGAGTCGATGAGGTCGAGCGCGTCGCCGATCACGGCGCCCCGGTCGCCGGGAGTCTCGAACGTGCGCGTTCCCCTCGATCCGGCATCGAGCACGGCCTCGAGCGCGGCGCGAAGGTACGCGGAAAAGCGCGCGGGGTCGTTGTCCTGCGCATCGAGCGTGAGCCACGTGGTGGCCACGCCGGCCTCGCGCAGCGATTTCTCGTACTGGCACAGCACCGTGGTCTTGCCGTACCCGGCCGGCGCGCTCATCAACACGAGGCGCGCGCCGCGCAGGCGTTCGGTCGCCCGCAGCGTGGCGCGCGAGAGCGCGTCCTCGCGCACCACCGGGGGACGCAGCTTGGCCTGGAAAAGTCGCAGCGCAGGAACGCCATCCGGCGCCGCCGACGGCTGGCTGGCGGAAACGCTCCTCCTGCGCGCCTTCTTGTCGGTGGCGCCCATGGCGCGACTCTACACGCAGTAGCGCCCTGCAAGAGGCTGGCGCGCCCGACAGGATTCGAACCTGTTACCCCCGGCTTAGAAGGCCGGTGCTCTATCCGGATGAGCTACGGGCGCACGATCCGAATCCGAGAAAGTCTGGTCGGGGTGGAGGGATTCGAACCCCCGACATCTTGCTCCCAAAGCAAGTGCGCTACCAGACTGCGCTACACCCCGCCGCGAACCGACTTCGCGGCGGAAAGTATAGCGCGGGCACCCTTACTGGGGCGTGGTCTCCGCGGGAGCGGGAGACGGCGGCGGAGCTTCCTCGCGCTTGGGCGGCGGATCGAGCAGCGCCTTTCTCGAAAGGCGCACGCGGCCCTTGTCGTCGGCCTCGAGCACCTTCACCTTCACGATCTGGCCTTCCTTGAGGTAGTCCGAGACCGCGTTCACGCGCTCGTGCGCGATCTGCGAGATGTGCAGCAGGCCGTCCTTGCCGGGCAGCAGCTGCACGATGGCGCCGAAGTCCAGCAGGCGCAGGACCGGGCCCTCGTACACCTTGCCCACTTCCACTTCCGCCGTGATCGCCTTGATGCGCGCGACGGCCGCATCGCCGGCTTCCTGGGAAAGGCAGGCGATGGAGATCGTGCCGTCGTCCTCGATGTCGATCGTGGTGCCGGTCTCGCGCGTGAGCGCCTGGATGACGCTGCCGCCCTTGCCGATCACCTCGCGGATCTTGTCCGGGTTGATCTTCATCTTGATCACGCGCGGCGCGAAGTCCGACAGCTCCTGGCGCGGGCCGGGAACCGCGGTCTTCATGATCCCGAGGATGTGAAGGCGGCCTTCCCTGGCCTGGTCGAGCGCGACCTTCATGATCTCCTTGGTGATGCCGTTGATCTTGATGTCCATCTGCAGCGCCGTCACGCCACGCTCGGTGCCCGCGACCTTGAAGTCCATGTCGCCCAGGTGGTCCTCGTCGCCGAGGATGTCGGTGAGGACCGCGAAACGGCCGCCGTCCTTGATGAGGCCCATGGCGATGCCCGCCACGTGAGCCTTCACGGGCACGCCCGCGTCCATCAGCGAGAGGCAGCCGCCGCACACCGTCGCCATCGACGACGAGCCGTTGGATTCCGTGATCTCGGAAACCACGCGCAGCGTGTAGCCGAACTCCTCTTTCGTGGGAAGCACGGCGAGGAGCGCGCGCTTGGCGAGGCGCCCGTGGCCGATCTCGCGGCGCTTGGGCGAGCCCACGCGGCCCGTCTCGCCGGTGGAGAACGGCGGGAAGTTGTAGTGCAGCATGAAGCGCTCGGTGTATTCGCCCTGGAGCGCGTCGATGATCTGCTCGTCCTGGCCGGTGCCCAGCGTCGTGGTGACGATCGCCTGGGTCTCGCCGCGCGTGAAGAGCACGGACCCGTGCACGCGGGGAAGCAGGGTGGGCCGGATCGAGATGGGGCGCACGGTGCGCGTGTTGCGCCCGTCGATGCGCGGCTCGCCGTTCAGGATCTGGCCGCGCACGATCTTCGACTCCATGTCGTGCAGGATCGAGCGCACGGTGTTGGCGTCGGCCGGGTTCTCCTCGACCTTCACGCAGGCGTCCATCACCTTGGCGTGGATGTCGTCGAGCTTCTGCGAGCGGACGGCCTTCGACTTCACGCGATAGGCCTCATTGAGGTCGTTCTCGGCGAGGCCGCGGATCTTCTCCACGAGCGCCGTGTCCTTCGCGGGCGGCGCCCAGTCCCAGTCGTCCTTGCCGCCCTCGTCGGCGAGCTCGTTGATCGCGTTGATCGCGGCCTGCATCTGCTCGTGGCCGTACACGACCGCGCCGAGCATCACCTCCTCGGACAATTGCTGCGCTTCGGATTCGACCATCAGCACGGCCTGCTCGGTGCCCGCCACGACGAGATTCAACTGCGAGGTCTCGAGCTCGGTCTTGGTCGGGTTGAGGACGTATTCGCCGTTGATATATCCCACGCGGGCGGCGCCGATCGGCCCGTCGAACGGCACGCCGGCGAGCGTGACCGCCGCCGAAGCGCCGATCATCGCGGGAATGTCCGAGTCGACCTCGGGATTGATCGACAGCACCGTCGCGATCACCTGCACTTCGTTGAAGAAGCCGTCGGGGAAGAGCGGCCGCAGCGGCCGGTCGATGAGGCGCGAGGTGAGGATCTCCTTCTCGGAAGGCCGTCCCTCGCGCTTGAAGAAGCCGCCGGGAATGCGGCCCGCGGCGTAGGTCTTCTCCTGGTAGTCGACGGTGAGCGGAAAGAAATCCTGCCCCGCCTTCACGTCCTTGCGCGTGACGCACGTCACGAGCACGACGGTGTCGTCCATGGTGACCAGCACTGCGCCGTCGGCCTGGCGCGCGATCTCGCCGGTCTCGAGCGTGACCTGGTGGCGCCCGAGTGTGAATGTCTTCTTGATCGATTTCACGATGTCATCCTGTTGGGAAGCGGTGCGCCTTCGATGGCGCGCGGCCGCTTTGGTGTTGGAAGGCCGCCGAAACGAAAAACCCCGCGCGCTCGTGAACGAGGCTTCGCGGGGTTCGGTCTCTGCGGGGCGCCCTTACTTGCGCAGCCCGAGGCGCTCGATCAGCGAGCGGTAGCCCTCGACGTTGCTGCGCTTGAGGTAATCGAGGAGGCTGCGGCGCTGGCTCACGAGCTTGAGCAGCCCGCGGCGCGAATGGAAATCCTTGACGTGCGACTTGAAGTGCTCGGTGAGCATGTTGATGCGCTCGGTGAGGAGCGCGATCTGGACTTCGGGCGAGCCCGTGTCGCCCTGGGCGCGCTGGTACTGCGAGAGGATGCGCGCCTTGTCTGCGGTGGTGACGGCCATTGGCAAATGTCTCCGTGACTTCTCTTTGGAATCTGTCTATTCGGTTGAGCCCGGTATTTTAGCGCGGAAGCATCCACAAACTCAAGCAAAATCAGGGAGCTTGGCCTCGCCCGTGGACATGAGACGAAG
>DATJVS010000281.1:0-3730 GCA_035501715.1 Usitatibacter sp. | reverse complement strand
GCGGAAAAGCGCGGCAGGAACTTCCAGCTCTGGGTCGCGATCGCCGACGTGAGCCACTACGTGAAGCCGGGCGATGCGCTCGATCGCGAGTCCTACAACCGCGGCAACTCGGTGTACTTCCCGCGGCGCGTGATCCCGATGCTGCCCGAGGAGCTCTCGAACGAGCTCTGCTCGCTCAAGCCCGACGTCGATCGCCTCGTGATGGTGTGCGAGATGGAAGTGACCGCCGGCGGCGTGGTGAAGCACTACGAGTTCTACCCGGGCGTGATCCATTCGCACGAGCGCATGACCTACACGAAGGTCGCCGCGATGATCGAGGGGCGCGAGAAGAGCCGCCCGGAGATCGACACGCTCTACCTCGTCTTCAAGGCGCTGCTTTCGGCACGCGAGAAGCGCGGCGCCATCGACTTCGAGACCGTCGAGTCGCAGATGATCTTCGACGCGAAGGGAAAGATCGAGAAGATCGTGCGCGTGCAGAGGAACGACGCGCACCGCCTGATCGAGGAGTGCATGCTCGCGGCCAACGTCTCGGCCTCCGACTTCCTCGAGAAGAACGAGCAGCCCACGCTCTACCGCGTGCACGAGGGGCCCACGCCCGAGAAGCTCGAGGCGCTGCGCTCGATGCTGAAGGACTTCGGCCTCACGCTCACGGGCGGGGACAAGCCCAACGCGATGGATTACGCGAAGCTCCTCCAACGCGTGAAGGACAAGCCCTACGCGGACATGCTGCAGACGGTGATGCTGCGGTCGCTCCGCCAGGCGGTGTACACGCCCGAGAACGTGGGGCACTTCGGCCTCGCCTACGACGCTTACGCGCATTTCACCTCGCCCATCCGGCGCTATCCGGACCTGCTGGTGCATCGCGGAATCAAGGCGGTGCTGACGGGAGAGAAGTACGACGCCGGCAACCTCGATGCGGTGGGCGGGCATTGCTCCGAGACCGAGAGGCGCGCCGACGACGCCACGCGCGACGTGGAGGCGTGGCTCAAGAGCTACTACATGCAGGACCACGTGGGCGAGGAGTTCGACGGCACGATCTCCGGAGTCACGGGATTCGGCCTCTTCGTGACGCTGGACGATCTCTACGTGGACGGGCTCGTGCACATCTCGGACCTGGGAGCGGATTACTTCCAGTTCGACGCGGCCAAGCACACGTTGCGGGGCGAGAGGAGCGGGGTGAAATACCAGTTGGCCCAACGCGTCCGGGTGAAGGTGGTGCGAGTGGACCTGGAACAATCGAAGATCGATTTCAACCTCGTAGAAAACAGGAAATGAAAGTTCTCACTGGATTCCATGCGGTCACCAGCCGCCTGCGGCAGAAGCCGGACACGGTGAAGGAGATCTATCTCGACGCGGAGCGCAAGGACGGCCGCGCGAGGGATCTGCGCGAGCTCGCGCAGCGCGTGGGCGTGCGCGTGATCGCGGTGGATGCGAAGCGGCTCGACGGGATGACGGGCGGCGTGCGGCACCAGGGCGTGGTGGCGCAGGCGTCCGCGATCGACATGCCGAAGTTCATCGAGGACGTGCTGGAGGGCCTCGAGGAGCCGCCGCTGCTCCTGCTGCTCGACGGCGTGCAGGATCCTCACAACCTGGGCGCGTGCCTTCGCGTGGCCGACGGCGCGGGCGCGCACGCGGTGATCGCGCCGAAGGACCGCAGCGTAGGGCTCACCACCGCGGCGATCAAGGTCGCTTCGGGCGCGGCCGAGAGCGTGCCCTACATCGTGGTGACGAACCTCGCGCGCACCATGCGGGACCTCAAGGACCGCAACATCTGGATGATCGGCGCCGACGATTCCGCCGAGCAGACGATCTACCAGGCGAAGCTCGAAGGCGCGATGGCGCTCGTGATGGGCGCGGAAGGCGAGGGCCTGCGGCGCCTCACGCGCGACAGCTGCGACCTGCTGGTGTCGATCCCCATGATGGGATCGGTGGAGAGCCTGAACGTCTCCGTGGCGAGCGGCGTGTGCCTCTACGAGGCGCGGCGCCGCCGGCTGGGAGCGCGCTAGAACAGCATCCGCTGGATCGTCTTGGTGACGAAGAGCGACTGGGACAGGAAGTTGATCGTCCCGTGGTCCGGGGTGTCGAAGTTCAGCCGGAAGAGTCCCACGTCCTTGGCGACGACGGCCGCCGGATTGAACGTGGGTCCGAAGGGCGGGCCCGAGACCTGGTAGGCGAAGCCGGCGCAGCTCATGCCGTCGGTGCCGATCTCGCAATCGGGCGCCACGTACCACGTGGGATTGCCGCTGAGGTCGTACACGAACCACGCGATGAAGATCGTGTCCGCGCTCGCCGTGAGGGCCGCGCCCCATCCCGGCTCGTTGGGGTTCCACCACATGTCGGTGTAGTTCACCAGCGGGCCGCCGTCGGTCAACGAGAACTGCTGGCGCGTGACCGCGACCGTGCGGGAGACGCCCGCCACCGTATAGCTGAGCGACGCGTTGTCGTTGTCGGTGAAGGTGAGCGTGAGCGTGCCCACCGCGGAGGTGTTGCGCAGCGACGGATCGTAGTCCTGGCCGAAGATGATCGGCCCCGAGACCGTGTACACCGTGCTCGTGCAGGTCATGCCGTTCAGGACGCAATTGGGCGCCGTGTACCAGATGGGCGCGCCCTTGCTGTCGAACGTGAACCACGCCGCGAAGATGTTGCCGCCGCGCTCGGTGAAGTGGATGCCCCATCCCGATTCGGCCGGGTTCCAGAAGAGGCCGCTCAGCACGCCCGGCGTGTTGCCGAGATACGCGGCCGGCTGCACGAAGTTGCCCAGGGCCGTGGCCGAGGAGTTTCCGAGGCCGATGGTGGCGGTCTGCGCATACGTGGCGGCATCGTAGACCTGCACCGAGCCCGAGTCGCAGACCACGTAGATCGACTTGCCGTCGCTGCTGTACTGGGCGCTCGTCGGCGGGCAGGCGGGCGCGCTGATGTCCAGGAGCAACGTGTTGCTCGTGGTGTCGATCACCGAGACCGCGCGGCCATTCGGCTTCGCGACGACGAGGCGCGTGCCCGCGGGATTCATGGAGAGCCAGTTGGGCGAGGCGTTCAGGCGAATGCCCGCGACGACCTTCATCTTCGTGAGGTCCACCACGCTCACGTAGCCCGGGCCCAGCAGGCCCGTGGCGTGCAGCACGTAGAGCAGCGTGCCCGCGGGATTGATCGCGAGGCCCGACGGATGGTCGCCGCCCAGCGGGATCGTGTTCACCGCGACGAGCGTGTTGGCATCGACCACCGAGATCGTGCCGTCGTTGTAGTTCGCGACGTAGATGAACGAGCCCGCGGGGTTGAACGCGACGGCCGAGGGCGCCGAGCCCACCGTCACCTGCGTGTTGCGGCTCGCGGCGAGCCCGACGACTGTGATGGTGTGGCTGGGCGACAGCGAGCTGGTTCCCATCGTGGCCACTGCGAGCAGGCGGCCGTTGGGGCTCACCGCGAGGCCCATCGGCGTGGGACCGACGCTGATGGAGCCCGAAGCGGTGTTGGCATTCGTGTCGATGACGGAGACGGTGCCGTCGTCGGTGTTCGAGACGTACGCGCGCGGGTTCACGGGGCTGAAGGCGATACCCATGGGATTGCTTCCCACGGGGATCGAGGTGAGCACCTTGCTCGCGCCGAGATCCACGACCTGCACCTTGTCGGCGCCCGCGAGCGGCACATAGGCGATCGGCGCGGCATGGGCGTGAACGGCCGCGGCCAGCGCGGCGGCAACAACCCCCGATGGAACGAAGAAGTTCCTCATGAA
>DATJVS010000280.1:0-3857 GCA_035501715.1 Usitatibacter sp. | reverse complement strand
GATCGCCTTCACGCTGAACATCTCCGTGCGGCCCACCACGCGCGGGATGAGGTAATAGAGGCTGCCCATGCTGATGAGGCCCACCCAGCCGAGCGCGCCGGAGTGCACGTGGCCGATGGTCCAGTCGGTGTAGTGCGAGAGGGCATTCACAGTCTTGATGGACATCATCGGGCCCTCGAACGTGGACATCCCGTAGAACGAGAGCGACACGATGAGGAACTTGAGGATCGGGTCGTCGCGCAATTTGTGCCACGCGCCCGAGAGCGTCATGATCCCGTTGATCATCCCGCCCCACGAGGGTGCCAGCAGGATCAGCGAGAAGATCATCCCCAGCGACTGCGTCCAGTCCGGCAGCGCCGTGTAGTGAAGGTGGTGCGGGCCCGCCCACATGTACGTGAAGATGAGCGCCCAGAAGTGCACCACGGACAACCGGTATGAGTAGATCGGCCGCCCCGCCTGCTTCGGGATGAAGTAGTACATCATCCCCAGGAAGCCCGCGGTGAGGAAGAAGCCCACGGCGTTGTGGCCGTACCACCACTGCACCATCGCGTCCTGCACGCCCGCGTAGGCCGAGTACGACTTCCAGAAGCTCACGGGCACCGCGGCGCTGTTCACGATGTGCAGCAGCGCCACCGTGAGGATGTACGCGCCGAAGAACCAGTTGGCCACGTAGATGTGCTGCACCTTGCGCTTGGCGAGCGTGCCGAAGAAGACGATCGCGTAGGACACCCAGACGATCGCGATCAGGATGTCGATCGGCCACTCGAGCTCGGCGTATTCCTTGGCCTGCGTGTAGCCCAGCGGCAGCGTGATCGCCGCGGCCACGATCACGAGCTGCCAGCCCCAGAACGTGAACGCCGCGAGCCCGTCGGAGAAGATGCGCACGTGGCAGGTGCGCTGCACCACGTAGTACGACGTCGCGAAGAGCGCGCAGCCGCCGAAGGCGAAGATCACCGCGTTGGTGTGCAGCGGCCGAAGCCTTCCGTACGAGAGCCACGGGATGCCGCCCAGGAATTCGGGAGCGTAGAGCTGCGCGGCGATGATCACGCCCACCAGCATGCCCACCACGCCCCACACGACGGCCATCACGGCGAACTGCCGCACGACCTTGTAGTTGTACATCTCGGCTTGCGATGCCATTGCGCCGCCCCCGGCCACGTCGATTGGGGAAATGCTAGGGGCGAAGGCCGCGCGCCGGTTGATGCCGATCAAGGAATCCGGAGGTAGGCCGCCGCGCTGGGTAGGACGATTCCTATGAGTGATACTCGAGCGCGTCGCGCACCCAGTTCACGTGGCTCATTTCTTCGGCGGCCATGTCGCGCGCCAATTCGCGCACGCGCTCGTCGGAGGTGGTGTTGGCGACCCACTCGAAGAATCCGAGCGCGTTGCACTCGGAACGAAGCGCGATCTCGAGGAGCTGCTTCGCGTCCGCCACGCGGTAGAAGGCACGCACGGCGTCTTCATTGCGCTCGGCGGCAAGCCAGCCGTGCTCCGCCGGATTCACCGCGGGCAGGTCCAGGCCACGGCTCGCGTCCACCAGCGCCGCGAGATGCTCGCCCTCCATCGCCGCGAGGGTGCCGCAAAGCCCGGCGATGACCTCGTCGCCCCGTCCCGCGAAGTACGCCTCGAACTCGCGGTAGCGTTGCACGGCCTCTCGCTCGATGGCGAGCGCATGCGCGTAGAAATCGGGAACGGCAGTGATCGATTCGCCCATCGGGCCACACTGCCCCTCGGTTCGCGCGCGCGTTTGATCTAGGTCAAGTCGAGCACCGCCGCTCCCTCGAACGCGCCGCGGCGCAGGTCGTCGAGCGCGCGATTGGCCTCGGCGAGCGCGTAGCCGTGCACGGTGGTGCGGATCGGGATCTCGGAAGCGACCTTCATGAAGGCCTGCGCGTCGGCGCGCGTGAGGTTCGCCACGGAACGCACGCTTCGCTCGCCCCAGAGCAGCGAATACGGAAACGAGGGGATGTCGCTCATGTGGATTCCCGCGCACACGACCGTCCCTCCGCGGCGCGTGGCCGAGAGCGCCGTGGGCACGAGGCCGCCCACGGGCGCGAAGAGGATCGCCGCGTCGAGCGCCACGGGAGGCGGCCCGTTGGAATCGCCCGCCCAGCGGCAGCCCAGGCCCATGGCGAAGTCGCGGCCCATCGCGTCGCCCGGCCGCGTGAAGGCGTAGATCTCGCGGCCCTGCGCGATGGCGACCTGCGCGATCACGTGCGCGGCCGCGCCGAACCCGTAGATGCCGATGCGCTTCGCATCGCCCGTCATGGCGTAGGCGCGATATCCGATCAGCCCGGCGCACAGCAGCGGCGCGGCTTCGGCATCCGTGTACGACGGCGGGATCGGGACGGCGAAGCGCTCGTCGGCCACGGTGCGCTCGGCGTAGCCGCCATCGCGATGCAGGCCCGTGAAGCGCGCGTTCTCGCAGAGGTTCTCCGCGCCGCGGCGGCACGCTTCGCACGCACCGCACGTCCACGCGAGCCACGGGATGCCCACGCGCTCGCCTACCTGGAAACGGTGCGCCCCTTCCCCGCGCGCGATCACGCGCCCCACGATCTCGTGGCCCGGCACGACGGGAAGCTTCGGCGCCGCGAGCTCGCCATCGGCGATGTGCAGGTCGGTGCGGCACACGCCGCATGCGCACACCGCCACGAGGATCTCGCCCGCGCCGGGCGTGGGCTCGGGAATTTCCGAGGACGCGAGCGGCGTCCTGGGCGCGAAGAGCTGCATCGCACGCATCGGGCGATTCTCCCGTGAGCGGAGCGGGGCCTGATTGATGACCGTCAACAACGTCCCGCGCCATGCACATACCGTAAAGGAATGACGATACCCTCACCGGCCATGTCCGCCACGCAAGCCGCGATCGACCTCTGGGAAACATGGGCCGAGGTCGCGGGATTGTGGTGGTCGCGCCATTCCGGCGTCGCTCCCGGAAGCGACCCGGACGCGAGGCTGCAGACGCTCGTCGCTTTCGCACGCCACGCCTCGCCCTTCTACCGCCACCTCTACGCGCACCTGCCCGAGGGCCGCGTGGAGCTGCGCGACCTTCCCGTCGTGGACAAGGCCACGCTCATGAAGAGCTTCAACGCGTGGTCGACGGACCGGCGCGTGCGCAAGTCGGAAGTGCTTCGCTTCCTTTCCCGCGAGAGCGTCGGCGAGACCTACCTCGGGCGCTATCACGTGTGGAAGAGCTCGGGCACCAGCGGCACGCCGGGCATATTCCTCCAGGACGCACAGGCGATGACCGTGTACGAAGCGCTCGTCCTTACGCAGCTGGAAGCACCGGCCTTCGACGCCCTGGGCACGCAGCGCTTCATCGCGGGGGCGGGCCGCTCCGCGCTCGTGGCGGCCACGGGCGACCACTTCGCGAGCGTGACGAGCTGGATGCACCTGTCGCGCACCCACCCGGTGGCCGACACGCGCGTGTTCTCCGTGCTCGAGCCCACGGCGAGGCTGGTCGAAGACCTGAACGCGTTCCAGCCTTCGTTCCTCGCGAGCTACCCCTCGGTGCTCTCGCTGCTCGCAGCCGAGCAGCGCGCCGGGCGCCTTCGCATCGCTCCCAGCCTCGTGTGGTCGGGCGGCGAGTTCCTCGGAGCGCGCGTGCAATCGAGCATCGAGAACGCGTTCGGCTGCCGCGTGATGAACGAGTACGGTGCGTCGGAGTGCCTGAGCATCGCCTTCGGCTGCCGCGAAGGGTGGCTGCACGTGAACCGCGAGTGGGTGATCGTCGAAGGCGTCGATGCGCACGGCCGGCCGGTCGAGCCGGGCGAGCTCTCGCACACGACGCTCGTCACCAACCTGGCCAATCGCGTGCAGCCCGTGATCCGCTACGACCTGGGCGACCGCATCATCGCTTC
>DATJVS010000279.1:0-3430 GCA_035501715.1 Usitatibacter sp. | reverse complement strand
CCACAAGCGCCGGCGCATCGCCGCGGCCGCGCAGCAATTCCTTTCCCGCTTCGGAAGGAACCCGCCCTGCCGTTTCGATGTCGTAACGCTCGACGCCTCCGGCCCCACCTGGCTTCGCGCGGCGTTCGAATTGTCGTGAAGTGGTAAGGTGAGAGTGATCCGGGGAAAGGCTTTGGAAACGCAGATGAACGCAGATGAACGCCGATGCTTTGCGCTTCGCTGTCACTGAAGGCCGGGCCCACTTTCATATGAAGCGGAAGGATCAGAATGAAGTATCGGCGTTCATCTGCGTTCATCTGCGTTTCCGCCTTGACGAGAGCCACGCGCTGAAATGAACTCTGCAGAAAATCTCAGGAAGCATTTCGAAGAAGGCATCGAGCTGCGCAGGAAGATGGCGGAGTCGATGCCCGCGCAGATCGCGAAAGCGGGAGAAGCCCTCGCCGCGGCGCTGAAGAGCGGCCGCAAGGTGCTTTCGTGCGGCAACGGCGGCTCGGCGGCCGACAGCCAGCACTTCGCGGCGGAGCTCGTGGGGCGCTTCGAGCGCGAGCGCCCGGGCCTCGCCGGCATCGCGCTCACCACGGACACTTCCGCCCTCACCGCCATCGCCAACGACTATTCCTACGACCAGGTTTTCGCCAAGCAGGTGCTGGCGCTCGGCCAGGCCGGCGATTTCCTGCTGGGCATTTCCACCTCGGGCAACTCGAAGAACGTGGTCGAGGCGATGAAGGCCGCGCACGCGCGCGGCATGCACGTGATCGCCCTCACCGGGCGCGACGGCGGCGAGATGGGCCGCATGGTGCGCGCCGGGGATTTCCACCTGAACGTGGCCCACCCTCGCACCATGCGCGTCCAGGAGATCCACCTGCTCGCGGTGCACTGCCTGTGCGAGGTCGTCGACAACGTGATTTTCGGAGAGAAGAAGTGATGACGAAGAGACTCCTGGCCCTGCTTTTCCTCGGCGCGTGCGCCGCCACCCTTCCCGGCTGCTTCCCCGCGGTGGTCGCGGGCGCGGGCACCGCCGCCGTGATGGCCAACGACCGGCGCACCACCGGCAGCCAGGTCGAGGACGAGAACATCGAGCTGAAGATCGCGCAGCTCGACCTCGGCAAGTCCCACGTGAACGCCACCAGCTACAACGGCAAGGTGCTGCTCACCGGCGAGGCCTACGACGAGGCCACGCGCGCGTCCATCGAGGAGAAGGTCCGCAAGGTCGCGAGCGTGAAGGAGGTCGTGGACGAGCTGCAGATCGCGGGCAACTCCTCCTACGCCTCGCGCAGCAACGACACGCTCATCACGTCCAACGTGAAGACGCGCATGGTGAACAACCCCCGGTTCAACGTGCTGCACATCAAGGTCGTCACGGAAGCCGGCACCGTCTACCTCATGGGGCTGGTCACGCCCGAGGAAGCCGACGCGGCGGTGGAAGTCGCGCGAACCACGAGCGGCGTCTCGCGGGTCGTGAAGGTCTTCGAATACATCGGAAAGTAATTCCACCGCTCGTCGGCCCGTCGCGGCCGCTCGTTCCCGGAGCGGTTGCAGCTGTATTTCGCGGAGTGAATCGCATCACTTCCCGCTTCGCCCTCCCCTTGGAAAATCTCCGCCATACGGATACCCCACGGGGGAAAGATGCGTTGGCGGTTCGATGCGGCGGCGGAAGCCTTGCGTTCACCCATTCCCTGGGTGGCGCTTTCGGCCGCCCTCGCCCTCACGGCGGCAGGATGGGTCGGGCTGGAACGAAGCCGCCATGAGGACGCGCGCTCGCAATTCGAGCGCCGCACCGAGACCGCCGAGGCCGCCATCCGCTCGCGCATGGTCGCCTACGAGCAGATCCTTCGGTCGGGCGCGGCGCGCATCGCCTCCTCTTCCACCATCTCGCGCGGCGAGTGGCGCGATTTCATCGCGCGCCTGCAGCTGGAGGAGCGCTATCCGGGAATCCAGTCGGTCGGCTACGCGCAGCGCGTGAAGGCCTCCGAGCGCGACGCGCACGTGAAGCGCGTGCGCGCCGAGGGACTTCCGGCCTATGAGATCCGCCCTGCGCCGGTCGACGGCGCCGACGCCTATCCCATCGTGTTCAACGAGCCTTTCTCCGGGCGCAACGCGCAGGTGATCGGCTACGATCCGTCCACCGAGGCGCGGCGCCGCGAGGCGATGGACCACGCGCTCGAAGCGGCCGACGCGGCGGTCACCGGAAAGCTCGTGCTCGCCGGCGACGCGTACCGCGGCCTCGAGGGCCAGCAGCCGGGATTCCTCATGTTCGTGCCGGTGTTCCGCCACGACGCACGCGCGTTGCCGCCCGTCGAGCGCGACGCCGAGCTCATGGGCTACGTCATGGGATCGTTCCGCATGTACGACCTCATGCGCGGCATCCTCGACGAGGGCGTGCTGCAGGTGCTCGACATGCGCGTGTACGACGCGGGCGCGACGGCCGACGCCGCGCTCATCGACACGCGCAACGCCTGGCGTGCCACGCCCTCGCAGGCCGCGCCGGAATTCTCGCGGCAGGTGAAGTTCCGCATGCCGGGGCGCATGTGGAACATCCAGTTCGTGTCGCGCCCCGAGTTCGACGCGGTGCTCAGGGACTCGCGCCCGTGGGGCATCCTCGGCGCGGGCGTGTTCGCCAGCTTCATCGTGTTCGTGCTCGTGACCGCGCTCGTCTCGGCATGGAACCGCGCGCACAACCTGTCGATGCGCGATCCGCTGACGGGCCTGTACAACCGCCGCTACCTCGAGGAGACCATGCAGCGCGAGCTTCCGCGCGCGCGCCGCCAGGGGGAAAGCGTGGGCGTGATCGTCCTCGACATCGACCACTTCAAGGTGCTGAACGACACGTTCGGCCACGACGCGGGCGACTTCGTGCTCGAGCGCACCGGCGAGCTGCTGCGCGCGGCGACGCGAAACAGCGACATCGCGTGCCGTTTCGGCGGCGAGGAGTTCGCGATCATCCTGCCGGGCGCTTCGCTGCTCGTCGCGCGCAACCGCGCCGAGGCGATCCGCGCGGCGCTGGAATCGCTCAAGATCGAATTCGACGGCCACTCGCTCGGCCCGCTCACCGTCTCCGCCGGCGTGGCCGCGATGCCGCCCCAGGGCCAGGACTGGACCTTCACCCTGCAACAGGCCGACAAGGCCCTCTACACCGCCAAGCAGGCTGGCCGCAACAAGGTCGTCGCCGCCGTCGACGACTGAAACCGGGGTCTGGCCCCGGTTTAGTCCGAAGTAGAATGCCGGCATGGCGTCCTTCGAGTCCAAGCTCTGCGATCCGGCGCGGCTTCCGGAGCGGGCTCGCACGCTCGCGCGGCCCCTCGTCTTCACCAACGGCGTCTTCGACATCCTGCATCGCGGGCACGTCACGTACCTCGACGAGGCTCGCGCGCTCGGCGCTTCGCTCGTGGTGGCGCTCAATTCGGACGCGTCGGTGAAGCGGCTGGGCAAG
>DATJVS010000278.1:0-7120 GCA_035501715.1 Usitatibacter sp. | reverse complement strand
CACCCTGGAGGAGCTTCCCGACGGCGAGGTGGGCGAGATCGTCGTGTGCGGCCCGCAGGTCTTCAAGGGCTACTGGGGCAAGCCGCAGGCGACCGAGGAGGCGTTCTTCGAGCGCGGCGGGCGCAAGTGGTTCCGCACGGGTGATCTCGGGCGGCGCGACGAAGAGGGCTACTACTTCCTCGTCGATCGCCTCAAGCGGATGATCAACGCGTCGGGCCTCAAGGTGTGGCCGGCGGAAGTGGAGTCCACGCTCTACGGACATCCGGACGTGCAGGAGGCGTGCGTCGTGGCGGCGAAGGATCCGCGCCGCGGCGAGACCGTGAAGGCGATCGTCGTGTTGAAGGCCGCGCGCCGGGGACAGGTGACCCCCGACGAGATCATCGCGTGGGCGCGCACGAAGATGGCCGCCTACAAGGCGCCCACCCTCGTCTCGTTCGAGGAGTCGCTGCCGAAATCCGCCACCGGAAAGATCCAGTGGCGGATGCTGCAGGAGCGGGAGAAGTAGCGGGGCACGCGGTAACAATTCCCCGAATCCGTGTCGCCGGATTGCCGCATCCTACGGGGATGCGATGGCTGCGGATCTCCGTCCTCGCCCTGGCCGGGGCGCTGGCGCTCGCCGGGGTAGCGCTCTACCTCATCGGGGCGGGCCAGTTGGTGCGGACCGCGCGCGGCCCTGAAATCCCCAAGCCGCTGGCGGGCGTCTCGCCCCATCGGATGCAGGTGATCCTCTTCCGCGATACGGTGCTCGCGAATGAGCGCGGCGCCACGCGCACCCAGCTGAATGCGTTCGACGCGTTCACGCGCGAGCTCTACTGGCGCTCCGACGGCCTCTCGGGCGAGCGCCTCACGCTCGAATACTCCCGCGGGCTGGCGCTCTTCGACAACGCGCATACCACCGTCATCGATCCCAAGGTAAAACGCGGGGCGCTTCGCCTGCACTGGTTCGCCGACGGGCTATACGTCGTGAAGGCGGCGCCGGCCCTGGAGCCGGTCCTGGGGGCGCGCGTGGTGGCGATCGAGGGACGCGACCCGGAGGAGCTCCTAAAGCTTCTCGTCCCCTACGTGCCCGGCGTGGACGGTTGGCGGCGCTACCGCAGCGAGGCGCTGTTCACGGCGCCTTCGATGCTGCGAGCATTGGGGGCCTCGACCGACGAGACGAGCCTTCTCCTCGATTTCGAGAAGCCCGGGCAGCCGCGTGCGAGGCTCGCCATCGCGGTCGAAGCGGCGCCGCCCCCCGGAGATGCCTTCCGCGAATTCCGCCATCTTTTCCCCGGCGACGAATCGTTCGGCACCAAGGGCTGGCTGCGCGCGGGCGACGCGATCGCGGCCAAACCGCTCTACCTCTCGCAGCTACCCAACCCGTTCGCCCGCGCCTGGCTCGCCGACCTGGGGGCGGAATACGTACGACTGGACGGCAGCAACTCCACGCGCGAGATCGACCTGCCATCGTTCCTCGACGCGACGATCGACGAGATCCGCGCACACGGGGCGCGCCACGCGATCGTGGATCTGCGCTTCGACTGGGGCGGCAACTACATGCTCGCGCGGCAGTTCGCGCCGAAGCTCGCCGATGCTGTGCCCGCCGACGGAAAGATCTTCCTCGTGACCGGGCCGAACACTTTCTCGGCCGGACTGATCCTCGCCGCGAGGATCAAGCATTTCGCGGGCGATCGCGTGGTTCTCGTGGGCGAGCCCGTCGGCGACCGCCTGCAGTTCTGGGCCGAGGGCCTGGACGTGGAGCTGCCGCCGAACAACCCCGAGCTCTACCTTTCCACGGCCCTTCACGATCTCGCCAACGGCTGCCGCTGGCTCGATCGCGACTGTTTCATCCTCGACAAGTTCTTCCCCGCAGCGGCGGGCAGCCTTGAGGTGGCGGTGCCGGCGCGCAACACGTTCGCCGACTACATGGCGGGACGCGATAACGCGCTGGAACGAATCGCCGAAACGATTCGCGGTATGCAGCGCAGATCGAGCGCCCATGATCGGTAGCGTTCGCAGGTACGCGCCCCGCGCTTGGTGATGCGGCCCAGCCTCGCCGTGCCGCCGGTGCTCCACTGACGCGGCACCCCGAAACAGGTATAGAATTCAAACGCTCGTTTGAATCCCCCCGGAGAAGTGCCATGACCGAAAGCACGATCGAGATCGGCCGGCGCGAGGCGCTCGCCATCCGCAAGTCCATCGCCCAGGGCGCGCCGCGCATCCTCATCCGCAAGGCCGCGGTGCTGGGGGCCGGCGTGATGGGGGCGCAGATCGCCGCGCACCTCGCCAACGCCAACGTGAAGCCCATCCTCTTCGACCTTCCCGCGAAGGAAGGCAAGGACAAGTCGGCCATCGCGAACAAGGCGATCGACACGCTCGCGAAGCTGAGCCCCAGCCCCGTGGCGACGGCGTCGGCGGCGAAGCAGATCGTCGCGGCGAACTACGACGAGCACCTGGAGCTCCTGCGCGATTGCGACCTCGTGATCGAGGCGATCAGCGAGCGCATGGACTGGAAGAAGGATCTCTTCCAGAAGGTCGCGCCCTTCATCGGCGAGAACGCGATCTTCGCGTCGAACACGTCGGGCCTTTCGATCACCGAGCTCGGGAAGGCGTTGCCTTCCGGGCTGCGCCACCGCTTCTGCGGCATCCACTTCTTCAATCCGCCGCGCTACATGCGCCTGGTGGAGCTCGTGCCCACGCCGGACACGGACGAGGCGGTGCTCGATCGCCTCGAGACGTTCCTCACGACCACGCTCGGCAAGGGCGTGATCCGCGCCAAGGACACGCCCAACTTCGTGGCCAACCGCGTGGGCGTCTTCTCGATGCTCGCGACCATGCACCACACGCTCGCGTTCAAGCTGGGCTTCGACGAGGTCGATGCGTTGACGGGGCCGGGGATCGGGCGGGCGAAGAGCGCGACCTATCGCACCGCGGATGTCGTGGGCCTGGACACGATGGCGCACGTCATCAAGACGATGGCCGACACGCTGCCCAACGATCCGTGGTCGGCGTACTACAAGGCGCCCGATTGGCTGGCCGCGCTCGTGGCCAAGGGCGCGCTCGGACAGAAGACCAAGGCCGGCATCTACACGAAGAAGGGCAAGGACATCCTCGTCCTCGATGTCGCGAAGCAGGACTATCGCGTGAGCGCGGGCGACGTCTATCCCGACGTGCAGGCGATCCTGAAGGAGAAGAACCCCGCCGAACAGCTCGCGAAGCTGCGCGCTTCGGCCAATCCGCAGGCGCAGTTCCTGTGGGCGATATTCCGCGACCTATTCCACTACGTGGCCGTGCACCTTGCGGACGTCGCGCATTGCGCGCGCGACGTGGACTTCGCGATCCGCTGGGGCTTCGGCTGGCAGCGCGGCCCCTTCGAGCTGTGGCAGGCCGCCGGGTGGCAGCAGGTCGCGGGCTGGATCGCCGAGGACATCGCCGCGGGCAAGACCATGGCGAAGGCACCGCTCCCGAATTGGGTCACCGACGGGCGCACCGGCGTTCACTCGTCCGAGGGCTCGTATTCCGCGGAGACCGGCAAGATGGTCCCGCGCTCGAAGCTTCCCGTGTACGCGCGCCAGCTCTTCCCCGAGACCGTCATCGGAGAAAAGACGGGGGAGCGCGGCATCACAGTCTTCGAGGACGAAGGCGTTCGCATGTGGCACCAGGGCGACCGCATCGCGATCGTCTCGTTCAAGAGCAAGATGCATTCGCTCGGCACGGAAGTGCTCAAGGGCCTGAATCGCGCCATCGACGAGGCCGAGAAGAACTTCGACGCGCTCGTGATCTGGCACGAGGCGCCGTTCGCCGTGGGCGCGGACCTCAAGGCCGCCATCGGTTCGCTCAAGGCCGGGCAGTTCGACGACTTCGAGAAGATGGTCGCGCTCTTCCAGCAGACGTCGCAGCGACTCAAGTACGCGCTCGTTCCCACCGTGGCCGCGGTCGAAGGCATGGCGCTCGGCGGCGGATGCGAGTTCGTGATGCATTCGCAGCGCGCGGTGCTGGCGCTCGAAAGCTACATCGGCCTCGTCGAAGCGGGCGTGGGCCTGCTTCCCGCGGGCGGAGGGCTCAAGGAATTCGCCGAGCGCTCGGTGGCCTGGGCGAACGGCGGCGATCCGATGCCGCAACTGCAGCGCTTCTTCAAGCAGGCCGCCATGGGCGAAGTCTCCAAGAGCGCCGAGAACGCGCGCGAGATGGGATACCTCAAGGGCGGCGACCTCGTGATCTTCCATCCGGCCGAGCTGCTCTTCGTCGCGAAGGAGCAGGCGCGCGCCATGGCCGAGTCGGGCGTTCGCCCGGCGCTTGCACCCGCGCAGATCCCCGTCGCGGGCGACACGGGCATCGCCACGCTGAAGATGCTGCTCGTGAACATGAAGGAAGGCGGCTTCATCTCGGAGCACGACTACGAAATCTCCTCGCGCATCGCGGAGGTTATTTGTGGCGGCGAGGTCACGCCCGGCAGTATCGTCGACGAGAAGTGGCTCCTCGACCTCGAGCGGCGCAACTTCGTCGAGCTCGCCAAGACGCCCAAGACCCAGGACCGCATCGAATACATGCTGAAGAACGGCAAGCCTTTGAGGAACTAGCATGGACACCGCCATCATTCGACGCTACCTTCAGCCGTCCCCCACGCTGCGCTGGCATCCGTGGGCGCCGCTGGTTGCCGGCGCACTGCTGCTGCTTTTCGCGTTCTACCTCGGCGCGATGTGGGGACATAGCGCCACCTCGCGCCTCGACCGGCGCGCTTCGGCCGGCATGGCGGAGTCCGAGGCCTACTTCCGCCACGAGCGCGAAGCGAAGCGTCCGGCGCAGGAGCTGCTGCGCCAGGCGGGCATGTTCGACGCGGCCGTGGCGCGCTACCTCGCGCGCGAGGCGAGTCCGCCCGGCGTGCTCGAGCGATTGCGCGATCGGATCGAGAGCGTCGTCTTCTTCCACGGCGTGAACCTGCAGTCCGCGCAAAATCGCGAGTACGTGCAGGCGCTGGCCCGATTCCGGATCGCGGAATACTCCGCGGCGAATCCGCGCTGGGCTGCGACGGCTGGAATCTGCGACGAGCTTCGCCAGCCGGGAATGGCGGGGCGCGACTACCTGCAGGACTACAAGCCCGTCGCCGCGCAGTACTCGCAGCTTCTCGGCCGCACGATCCGTGCGGAAGATCTCGCGCCGTCGGTGCCCGGCGGCAAGTGCGTTTTCCAGGGGAACTGACAATGGCCAAGCAAATCCAGGATGCCTACATCGTCGCCGCCGTCCGCACGCCCGTCGGCAAGGCGCCGCGCGGAATGTTTCGCAGCGTCCGTCCCGACGACATGCTCGCGCATGTTCTCAAGGGCGCCATCGCGCAGGTGCCGGGGCTCGATCCCCACGACATCGCCGACGTGATCGTGGGATGCGCGATGCCGGAGGCCGAGCAGGGCATGAACGTGGCGCGCATCGGCGTGCTGCTGGCGGGCCTTCCCGACAGCGTGCCCGCGATGACGATCAATCGCTTCTGCTCGTCGGGCGTGCAGGCCGTCGCGTTAGCGGCCGACCGCATCCGCACGGGCGACGACGACGTGGTGATCGCCGCCGGCACCGAGTCCATGTCGATGGTGCCGATGATGGGCAACAAGATCGCGCTGAACGACGCGGTGTTCCAGCACGGCGAGAACGTAGCCATCGCCTATGGAATGGGCATCACCGCGGAGAAGGTCGCCAACCAGTGGAAGGTCACGCGCGAGGAGCAGGACGCCTTCGCCGTCGCGAGCCACCAGAAGGCCGCGAGGGCCATCGCCGCAGGCTCGTTCAAGGAGGAGATCCTTCCCTACGAGATCGCCTCGGCCACGCCGGAGCTCGCGAGCGGCAAGATCGGGCATCGCACCAAGGTCGCCGACACCGACGAGGGCCCGCGTCCCGACACGAGCCTCGAAACCCTCGCCAAGCTGAAGACCGTGTTCGCGGCCCGTGGTAGCGTTACCGCGGGCAACAGCTCGCAGATGTCCGACGGCGCCGGCGCCGTGATCCTCATGAGCGAGGCCGCACTCAAGAAATACAACGTGAAGCCGCTCGCGCGATTCGTAAGCTTCGCCGTCGCCGGCGTGCCGCCCGAGATCATGGGCATCGGCCCCATCAAGGCGATCCCGAAGGTCCTTTCGCAGAGCGGAATCAAGGTTCACGACCTGGATTGGATCGAGCTGAACGAGGCGTTCGCCGCGCAATCGCTCGCGGTGATCAAGGAGCTCGGGCTCGATCCGTCGAAAGTGAATCCCCAGGGAGGCGCGATCGCCCTGGGCCATCCCCTCGGCGCGACGGGCGCGGTGCGCACCGCCACGCTCGTCCACGGCATGCGGCGCGCGCGTTCGCGGTACGGAATGGTGACGATGTGCATCGGCACCGGAATGGGCGCCGCGGGACTTTTCGAGTCGTTGCAATAAGAGGCACAATAACGCCCATTGCGGTAATCACACTAAATCAAAAACGCATCTTCGAGAGGAGTAACCGCCCCATGAACGTTTCCCGTCCCGCATTGAAGCCGCTCGCGCTCGCCGTCGCGCTCGCGGCGGCGCCTGCGTACGCGGTGCAATTCGAGCTCGACAACGGAGTGAAGGGGAGCGTGGACACCACGGTCTCCTACGGCGTGTCGGTGCGCACGGAAAGCCCCGAGTCTTCCTCCATCGGCATCGCCAACGGCGGCACGTCGCGTTCGGTGAACGACGACGACGGCGACCTCAACTTCAAGAAGGGCAGCCCCTTCGCCAACGCGGTGAAGGCGACGGTGGACGTCGAGGTGAAGTACAAGAACTTCGGCTTCTTCGGCCGCGGCTATGGCCTCTACGACTTCAACCTGCACGACAGCGACAAGCTGGGCCCCACCGGCAAGGACCGCCTCGGGCAGAACGTGACCGGCCTCGACGGCTACGTGTACGGCACGTTCAACGAGGATGCCAACACCATCCGCGTGCGCGCTGGCCGCCAGGTGATCAGCTGGGGCGAGAGCACCTTCATCCAGGGCGGCATCAACGTGATCAACCCGGTGGACGTGTCGAAGCTGCGCGTGCCGGGCGCTGAACTGAAGGAAGCGCTCATCCCGACCACGGGCCTGTGGGGCAGCCTCGAGCTCACCAAGTCCGCGGCCGTCGAGGGCTTCTACCTCACCAACTGGGACAAGGTG
>DATJVS010000277.1:0-3168 GCA_035501715.1 Usitatibacter sp. | reverse complement strand
GGTGCGCCTTCGCATGAAAGGGTTCGGGCTTTCGATCGACGACTACGGGACGGGCTACTCGTCGATGCAGCGGCTCACGCGCGTGCCGTTCACCGAGCTCAAGATCGACCAGTCGTTCGTGAAGCACGCGGCCACGCAGGTGTCGAGCCGCGCCGTGGTCGAGTCGAGCCTGGAGATCGCGCGGAAGCTCGGCATCGCCGCCGTGGCCGAAGGGGTGGAAAGCCGGCGGGACTTCGACCTCGTGCGCACGATGGGCTGCAACCTCGTGCAGGGCTACTACGTTTCGCGGCCGATGGAGGCCGGACAGTTCCGGGTGTGGCTCGCGGCCCGCAAGCAAGCCACGGCCTGACGGTGGGCGACACCTCGCCTTCCTTCACCCTGCAGCCGGTGGGGCGGCGCGAACGGCGCACCGCCCTCGCCGTAGTGGTCGCCTCGTGCGTGATCTTCGCCGCGACGGCGCCTTTCGCGCGGCATCCCCTTACCCCGGTACCCGCATTCCTGCCGGCCTACCAGTTCGCGCTCGTCATCTGCGACCTGATCACGGCGGTGCTGGTGTTCGGCCAGTTCAGGATCCTGCGGTCGCGCGCGCTGCTGGTGCTGGGCGCCGCCTACCTCTTCTGCGCGTTCATGGCCGTCGCGCACGCGCTCAGCTTTCCCGGGCTGTTCGCGCCCGAAGGCCTGATCGGCGCCGGTCCGCAGACGACCGCGTGGATCTATTTCCTGTGGCACGGCACCTTCCCGCTGCTGGTCATCGTCTATTCCGCGATGGGACCGGCGGAACGCCAACCGGGCGCGCGGCCCAACGCAATCGCGCTCCCGGTCCTCGCGGCCATCGCCGCCGCGGCCGCGCTCGCCATCGGGCTCACGCTGCTCACGACGGCGGGCCATGGCCTGCTGCCCGAGATCATGGTCGGCAACTCGGACTCGGAAACGAAGATCTACGTGGCGACGGCCTCGTGGATGCTCTCGCTGGTCGCGATCGCGGTCCTCTCGACGAGGCAGCGGCCGCTCACGATGCTCAACCTCTGGCTGATGGTCGTGATGTGGGTCTGGGTCTTCGACATCGCGCTCGCCGCGGTGCTCAACGCCGGCCGCTACGACGTGGGCTGGTACGCGGGCCGCATCTACGGCCTGCTGGCCGGGAGCATCGTGCTGGGAATCCTGCTGCTCGACATCAGCAATCTCTACGCCGAGCTCGCGCACGCGCGCGAGCTCGAAAGCAGGCACGCCGCGCAGCTCGACGCCGTCTTCAACACGGTCGCCGACGGCATCATCACCACCGACGAAGCAGGGATCGTCGAGAGCATGAATCCGGCGGCCATCCGGATCTTCGGCTACGAGGCGTCCGAAGTCGTCGGGCGGCACTTCAAGATGCTGCTGCCGGAGTGGCGGCGCGAGACTGTCGAAGGAACGGTCGCGCGCGCCATCGCGCCCGGATACGAGGCGGCGGGGAGACGCAACGACGGCAGCATCTTCCCGGCGGACCTCGCGGTGAGCGAGATGCGCGTGGGCACGGAGCGCCGTTTCGTCGGCACCGTGCGCGACATCACCGCCCAGAAGGAAGCGGAGGCCGCGGTGATGGCGGCCCGCGAGGAGGCCGATCTCGCCAACCGCGCCAAGGGCACCTTCCTCGCCACCATGAGCCACGAGATCCGCACGCCCATGAACGGCGTGCTGGCGATGGTCGAGCTGGTGAGCCTCACGCGGCTCGACACCGAGCAGCGCACGATGATCGAGGTCGTGCGCGAATCGGGGCGATCGCTGCTTCGCATCATCGACGACATCCTCGACTTCTCCAAGATCGAGGCGGGCAAGCTCGAGCTTCGCGCCGAGGTCGCCTCGATCGCCGAGACGATCGAGAGCGTGCGCAACCTCTTCGCCGGGAGTGCCAGCAGCAAGGGCCTCGTCCTCAGGCACTTCGTCGATCCGCGGATCAGCCCCGCGGTATCGGTGGACTCGCTGCGGCTGCGGCAGATACTGCACAACCTGGTGAGCAACGCGATCAAGTTCTCCAGCGCCGGCGGCATCGTGGAGATCAAGGCGGAGTGGATCGGGCGCGAGGGCGGCACCGATCGCGTGCGATTCTCGGTGCGCGACACGGGCATCGGCGTTTCCCCCGAGCAGCAGCAGCGGCTCTTCCAGCCCTTCCACCAGGTCGAGGAACCGAGGACGAGGCGCTACGCCGGCACGGGCCTGGGGCTGTCGATCTGCAGGCGCCTCGCCGATGCGATGGGCGGGACGATCGAGATGAACAGCGTCGTGGGCCAGGGCACGGAGATGATCCTCATCCTGCCGCTGCCCATCGCCGATCCCGCGGATCTCGCAAAGCGCGGCGCGGACGTCGCAGCGAACGCAGCGCTCGCCGCGGACCGCGCGCACCGCGTGGCCCCGAGCTCCTCGCAGGCGGAGGAAGACGGCACGCTGGTGCTGCTCGCCGAGGACCATCCGATCAATCGCCTCGTGCTGGGACGCCAGCTCGACGCGCTGGGCTATGCCGTCGAGCACGCCGGCAACGGACGCGAAGCGCTCGAGAAATGGAAATCGCGCCGCTTCGGGATCGTGATCACCGATTGCCACATGCCGGAGATGGACGGCTACGAGCTCGCCGCGAGCATTCGCGCCCTCGAGGCGGCCCGCGGCGCCGCGCGCATGCCCATCATCGCTTGCACGGCCAATGCGCTGGAGGGCGAGGCGGCGAAATGCTTTGCCGCCGGAATGGACGACTACGTGGCGAAACCGATCGAGCTCGCCGAGCTCCAGGCCAAGCTCGATCGGTGGCTTCCGATCCCTTCGCAGCCGCCCGGCCCGGCGGCGGATGGCTCCCTGCTCGATGGCTCGGTGCTCGCCGGAATCTCGGGCGGCGACGCGGCCGCGGAGCGCGACATCCTCCTCGACCTTCGCGGCTACAACCTCGAGGATCGTCGAACGCTCCTCGATGCCTTCGAAGCGCGCGACGCCGCGGCGATCGCCCACGCGTCGCATCGGATCGCGGGAGCGAGCCGGTCGATCGGAGCCACGCGCCTGGCTGATGCGAGCAAACGCCTCGAGCAGGCCGGGCGCGCGAACGATTGGCCCGCCATCGCCGCGGGCATGGATGCATTCCACCGCGAGTTCGACCTGCTGGATGAATACATCGTCGGCAATCGATTGCCGCAAGGAGATGAGCGA
>DATJVS010000276.1:0-7846 GCA_035501715.1 Usitatibacter sp. | reverse complement strand
GTGGAGCCCTCGAGGATCTCGATCAGCTTCGAGGACGACGCCGTCTCGCCGGAGATCTGCACCTCGCGCACCTTGCCGACGTTCTTCACGTCGAACTGCTGCACCCAGGTGTTGTCGGGCAGCAGCCGCGTGAGCTCCTCGACCAGGGCGAGGGCGGGCGGCGCGCCGTGCTTGCGCGCGAGCAGGAAGTTGTAGTCGGCGACCTGGCGCTCGAGCTCGCCCGCGATCGCGTTGGTGTCCTCGGCCTTCTTGCGCGCCTCGTTCACGAGCGGATTGAGCGCGATGAACGTCTCGCGCTTGCGGTACACGGGATAGACCAGGGCCACGAAGAGCAGCAGCAGCACGACGCCGATCGCGATTCGCTGGACGAGCCGCTCGCGCGAGGACTCGCGCTCCCCGCGTTGCTCCGATGGCAGGAGGTCGAACGGCGCTCCCGCGTGGGCCGCGCCTTCGCGGATCGCCACACCCTGAACGTTGATGCCCAGGTCCTTCAGCTCGCGCACGCGGGCGTCGACAACCTCGCGCCGCGCCACCGCGAGCTGCAGGTGCAGTTGCCCCGCGGCCGCATCGCGCGAGACGACGCGATAGTCGAAATACACCTCGTCGGCCTTGAACGGCGTGAGGCGGTCCATCTCGAATTCGAGCACCTGGCGCAGGTTCTCCTCGGTGGCCGCGGGCATCGACACGCGGCGCACGAGCGCCTCGTCGGAGCCCAGCAGGGCCCGCGCACGGCCGCGCAGCTCGCCGGCGCCCTCGAGAAGCGACCGCGCGGCCGCCTTGCGGCCCGCATCGTCGAGCGATCCGATCTTGGCCCGCGCAACGATCGAGCCCTTGGCATCCGTCACGCCGGCCTCGCCGTCGCGAACCGTGACGACGGGCGCCCCCTCGGTCCGCCCGAAGATCGCGAATCGTTCCGGCACGAGCTGCACGAGCTCGCCGGTCCACCAGCGCCAGAATGCGCCGGCGCGCTGGCGGAGTCCCGCGGAAGGGCGCGCTGCGCTGGCGGTCGCGGCCATCAGCTGCGCGAGGCGGTTTGCGCGCCGCCCGCCTGCGATTGATCCGCTTCCGGCGGCGATGCGGTGGACTCGCGCCACGCGACGAACGTGACCACCGAGCGCGGCGTGGGGCGAAGCAGGGCCACGGCCTCGCGGGCGAAGACGGTGCCGTCGTCGAGGCGCGCCTCGGAGCGAACGGTGGCCACCATCGTGTACCCCGAGGTGTACATCGAAGCCTGCGGGAATATGGGCGCGGGCTGTCCCGCGGCGAGCGCCGCTTCGCGCAGCGCAATGTATTGGTCGACCACGTCGCTCGTGGTGCCCGGGATCGCGAGAAGCACGTCGCGGCTCGCGAGGGCGGGATTCACGCCGGGCTGGCGGGAGAACACGGTGATCATCGGGGCGATGCGGCGGTAGATCTCGGGGCGCATTCCGAGCACGAGCTGCAGCTCCTCGATGGCCTGGAAGGGCGCGTTGGCGGGTTTGTAGGGAAGTCCAGCGGCACGATACTCGGGCTCTTCGGCGCCGTTCGGTCTCTTGAGTGAATCGGCATCGCGCCAGTCGAGGATGGCGTCGACGATGTGGGCCGCTTCGTCATCGGACATCCCGATCGACAGGAACATGCCGCGCAGAAGCGCATCCGAGGCGGTATTGATGTCGATCTTAGCAGACTCGTCGCGGATCTCGACGCGCACGGGCACGCCGTCGAACGTCCAATGCTGGGTGGTGCCGTCGCGCTTCCACGCGTCGGGCGCGTTGTCCGTGCGGTACATCTCCCAGACCGCGCGCTGCACGCCCGCATCGGCGATCGCCTCGGCGCGCGCCATGGAGAGCGAGTTGTGCATCACGAGCATCTCGGAATGCCGCTCGAGGATGAAGCTCGAGAGCACCACCGCGAGGAGCACCCCCGCCCACATCACGAGGACGAGCGCGATGCCGCGCTGGCGCAGGCGCGCGCTCACGGGCCGGTGCGGCGCGGGCTGCACACGCGCTGGAAGGAGTTCTCGAGGCATCCGGCCTCGGCGCCGAGCTCCACGCGGAACGTCATCGTGGGCAGCATCGTCCCGTCGCTGTTGCGCACGATCATGCGGATCAGCTGAGGGATGCGCGGCTGCGTCCAGGTATCGCTCCAGCGAGGGTCGCTCATGTCGTTGTCAGACCCGAAGTAGCTGAAGGCGACGCTGTCGACGTCCTCGAGGAGCACCGTCGCCGTCCCGTTGTCCAGCGGGCCGAAATCGAGCGCGCGGTCGTCGGGCATGGCGCGGCGCATCACGAGGTTGCTGGTGCGTCCGGGGCCGGGCTCGACCGCGAGCCCCACGAGCGAAAGGCCGCCCATCGTGACGTCGGCGGGGCGCGACGACACGAAACGCAGGGTCTGTCTCTGGCCGTCGAGGGCGAACTTCAACGTCATCGGGTCTTTCCATCGCATCGGAAAGAGCTCTGTCAGCTCCCGGCGCAGGAAGTTCTCGCCCAGGCGCCGGTCGGCCTCGCGACGGCCGTTGAGCTCGCCCGCATCCCAGCTCCTGAAGGCGAACGTGAGCCCGGAATAGAGCAGCACCATCATCACCGCGAGCAGCGACACCGCGATCACGAGCTCGACCAGCGTGAACCCTGCCTGCGAGGCGCGCCTCATGACGGCGCCGTCCAGACCGCCATCGTCGAAAGCGGCAGGCCCTGGGCGCGTCCCCGCCCGTCCGTCCACGTGACGAGCACGTCGATGCGATAGAGCGCGTAGGCGCTGGGCGCGGGCTTGCCCGGCTGCACGCCCTCGTCGGTGCGCGTGATGCGCGTGGTCCACTGGAAGCGCCGATCGTCGCTCTCGCCCTGGGTCTGCCCGTCGCGCAGCGGCTGCTCGACGCCGGCGGATGCAAGCTGCGACTGGGCGATCATGAGCGCTTCGGAACGATCCTCGAGCTCGCCCGAACGCGCAAGGCCCGCGGAGAAGACCTCGAACGCGGTGACGAGGACCACGGTGAGCAGCACGAAGGCCACCACGACCTCGATCAGCGTAAAGCCGCGCTGGCTATTCATTGATGGCGACCCGTCCCGTGAGCCAGTCCACGTCCACGAGATACTTGCGCTCGCCGGATTCGACGGTGACGCGCCCGCCGGTGGAGCTGCCGTCGGGATAGAAGCGGATCGCGCCGCTGTGCTCGCTCGTCACCTCCGACTGCGCGGTGAACAGGCGCAGGTCGATGTTGGACGGCAGCTTGTGCGGCTCGCGCTCGCCGGTGGCGATGTATTCGCGCGACTCCATGTCCACGGTGAGCAGGGCGTCGCGGCGCGTGGCCATCGCGGTGCTCTGCGCCGTGCGAAGCCCCGAGGCGACGGAGCGCGCGGCGGCCTTGAGGTCCGCGGCCGAGGCCTTGCCGAACGGGATCGACGCGATGAGGACGTAGAGCGCCGCGCCCAGCGCGAGCACCACGAGGATTTCGATCAGCGTGAATCCGGAACGGCCGCGGCGCACGTTAGTTCGTGATGTCCCGGTTGGGCCCGTCGCCGCCTTCCTTGCCGTCGGCGCCCAGCGAAACGAGGTCGAAGTTCCTGCCGTTCGTTCCCGGCACGGTGTAGCGGTAGTCGTTGCCCCAGGAATCCTTGAGGTCCGCGTCCTTCGCGTAGGGCCCGTTCCACTTGTCCACGCCCGCGGGCTGCCTCACCAGCGACTGGAGGGAATCGGGATACCTGCCGACTTCCAGCTTGTAGAGCTCGATGTCGCCCACGAGCGTGGTGAGGCGGATCTTCGCCTCGCGCGCCTGGGCGGTGCCCATCTGGTCGTAGATCTTGGGGACGATGAACGCGAGCAGCCCCGCGATCAGCACGAACACGATGATGATCTCGAGCAGCGTGAAGCCGCCCTGGGTGCGCGCAGGCAGTCGTTTTCTCATTGTGGTGAACCTCATGGCTAGATGGGCAGGTCGTAGATCGAAAGCATCGCGGCGAGGATCGAGACGATGATGAACCCGATGATCCCCGCCATCACCACGATCATCATCGGCTGCAGGAGCGCGAGCGCCCGGCGGATCGCCACCTCGACCTCGCGGTCGTAGGTCTCGGCCACCTGCATGAGCATGTCGTCGAGGCGCCCGGTCTCCTCGCCCACCTGGATCATGTGCACCGCGAGCATCGGGAAGCGCCCGGTCTCCATCATCGGGCGGCCGAGGCCGCGGCCTTCCTTCAACTCGCGCGCCACCGCGCCGATCGCCTCGGCGAGGTAGGCGTTGGCCATGGTCTCGCGCACGATGTTGAGCGCCGAGACGAGCGTCACGCCGTTGGTGAGCAGCGTTCCCAGCGTCCGCGAGAAGCGCGCCATCTCGATGCGCGAGAAGAGGTCGCCCACGATCGGCGCCGTGACCAGCCAGCGGTCGAAGCGGAAGCGCACTTCGGGATCCTGCATGCGCTTCATCGCGAGGAAGAGCAGCCCCGCGAGGCCGATCAGCATGATCGCGCCCCAGTTCTTCACGAAGTCGCCCGCGAAGAGCACGACCTGCGTGATGAAGGGAATGGCCTTCCCGGTGGTCGCGAAGAGCGGCTTGAAGCGCGGCACCACGCCCGCGAGGAGGAACGCGACCGCGAAGATCGACACCACCGCGAGGAACGCCGGGTACGTGAGCGACGCGGTCACGTTGTCGCGCAGCGCCTTGGAGCGCTCGAGGTACTCCGCGAGGCGCAGCAGCACCGCGGGAAGGCTGCCGCCCGCTTCGCCCGCGCGGATCATGTTCACGTAGAAGCGCGAGAACATTCCGCGCTGGCCTTCCAGGGCCTTTGAAAGCGCCGCGCCCCCGCGCACGTCGTTGCGGATCTTGCCCAGCAGCTCGGCGATGCGCGGCGTGGCGGCGAGGTTGATGAGGATCTCGAAGGAGCGATCGAGCGGAAGGCCCGCCTTGAGCAGCGTGGCCAGCTCGCGCGTGACGATCGCGATGTCGTCCTGCGTGATCTTGTTGCGCCGGAAGAGCGTGAACCCCGATCGCGAAGTGGCCGCGACGGCCTTGGCCGTGCCGGCCTCCACCGCGCGGATGGGGATGAAGCCCATCTCCTGGATGCGCGCCACGGCGTTGGCCGCGCTCGCCGCTTCCAGGACGCCCTCCTGGACCTCCCCGGAGGCGTTCACGGCCTTGTATTGGAAGAACGGCAAGGCTTCAGTCCTCGCGGGTGACGCGCAGGACTTCCTCGATTGTGGTGATGCCAGCGAGCGACTTGCGCAGGCCGTTCTCGAACATCGTCTCCATGCCCTCGGCGATGGCCGCCGCGCGAAGCTCGCCGGCGGTGGCGTGGCGCATGACGAGCGAGCTGATCGAGTCGGACATGGTCATCATCTCGATGATGCAGATGCGCCCCCAATAACCGGTGCCCGCGCACGCCGGGCAGCCGACCGGCTTGTAGAGCGTGATATCGCCCGTTTCCTGGAAACGGCGCAGCCCCATCTGCTGCACGACTTCCGGAAGCGCCACGTGCGGCTCGCGGCACTTCTCGCAGAGCGTGCGCACCAGGCGCTGGGCGAGGACGCCGCGCACGGTGGAAGTGAGCAGGTAATCTTCCGCGCCCATGTCGAGCAGGCGGTTCACCGTCGAAGGCGCGTCGTTGGTGTGGACGGTCGAAAGCACCATGTGCCCCGTGAGCGCCGACTGCATCGCGATCCTCACGGTCTCCACGTCGCGGATCTCGCCCACCATGATGATGTCCGGGTCCTGGCGCACGATGGAGCGAAGCGCGTTCGCGAAGGTGAGGTCGATCTGCGGCTTCACCTGCACCTGGTTGATGCCGGGCATCTGGTACTCGACCGGGTCCTCGACGGTGACGATCTTCACGTCGGGCTTGTTGAGGCGGTCGAGCGCCGTGTAGAGCGTCGTGGTCTTGCCGCTGCCCGTGGGTCCCGTGACGAGCAGGATGCCGTGCACCTGGTCCAGCGTGGCGAGGAAGCGCTCGAGGGGCTTGCCCTCGAATCCCAGCGAGGCGAAATCGAGCGGCACGCCGCCCTTGTCGAGGATACGCATCACGACGCTCTCGCCGTGCATCGTGGGCAGCGACGAGACGCGAAGATCGATCTCCTTGCCCTGCACGCGCAGCTTGATGCGGCCGTCCTGGGGAAGCCTGCGCTCGGCGATGTCGAGCGAGGCCATGATCTTCACGCGCGAGATGATGGCGGCCGAGAGCCTGCGGGGCGGCGATTCCACTTCATGCAGCACGCCGTCGATGCGGTAGCGGACGACGAGGCGATTCTCGAAGGGCTCGATGTGGATGTCGGAGGCGCGCGACTCCAGCGCCTTCGTGAGCAGCAGGTTCACGAGGCGGATCACGGGCGCTTCGGAGGCGAGGTCCTTCAGGTGCTCGACGTCGCCCCAGTCCTGCTCCTCGTCGCGCGATTGGATGCCTTCGACGATCGCGCCCATGGACGACTTGCCGCCGCCGTAGAGGCGCTCGAGTGCCGCTTCGATCTCGTTGGGCGCAGCGATGTAGGCCTTCACGCGCTTGCCCGAAGCCATCTGCACCGCGGACATCACGAACGAATCCGAGGGATCGGCGATCGCGAGCGCGAGCTCCTCGTCGTCCTCGCGAAGCGGGACCGCCTGCGCGTCGCGCAGGAATTTCGAGGACAGGCGTTCTTCGAGCAGCGGCAGCTCGGGGAAATCCGTGGCCGCGGCGAGTGGAAGATCGAGCTGGTCGGCGAGCGCATCGGCCAGGTCGCGCCCCGACACCATGCCGAGGCGAAGCAGGATCACGCCGATCTTCTCGCGCGATTCGCCCTCTTGGAGCTTCAACGCCCTTTCGAGGTTCGCGGGGTCGAGCTTTCCACGCTCGATCAGCAGTTCGCCAATTCTTTTCGGCAAGGCAGTAATTTCGTTGCGTAAGCGATTGAAAAGTATAGCATCGCAGGCCCTCGGGAACGCGATTCGGACGCTATGTGACCCCCTCCCGCCGGATAAGTTGCGCCAATGCGGTGCGCGTGGGAAGGGGACGAAAAAAAAGCGGGCAGTTTCCTGCCCGCCTTCAAGGCCTCTTGCTTCTGAATAGGCTTACTCCACGCGCTCTCCATGCAGCGCGAGGTCGAGGCCTTCGCGCTCTTCTTCCTCGGAGACGCGCAGGCCGATCGTCATGTCGATCACCTTGAGGATGATGAAGCTGCCGATGCCGCTCACGGCGAGCGTGGTGAGCACGGCGCCCAGCTGGACCATGAAGTCGCCGTCGCTCGCGCTGATGTCCTTCACGTTGAACACGCCCGTGAGGAGCGCGCCCACGATGCCGCCGATGCAGTGCACGCCGAACGCGTCGAGCGAATCGTCGTAGCCGAGCATCTTCTTCACCGACGAGGACGAGAAGTAGCAGATCACGCCGGCGGCGATGCCGATCGCGAAGGCGCCGGTCACGCCCACGAAGCCCGACGCGGGAGTGATCGCCACCAGGCCCGCGACGGCGCCCGAGGCGATGCCCAGCACCGAAGGCTTGCCCTTGGTCATCCACTCCGTGAACATCCACGCGAGCGCCGCGACCGCGGTGGCGAGCTGCGTGACCACCATCGCCATGCCCGCACGCCCGTCGGCAGCGACCGCGGAACCCGCGTTGAACCCGAACCAGCCCACCCACAGGAGCGACGCGCCGATCACGGTGAGCACGAGGTTGTGCGGCGCCATCGCTTCCTTGCCGTAGCCGATGCGCTTGCCGAGCACGAGCGCGCAGACCAGGGCCGCGATACCGGCGTTGATGTGCACCACCGTGCCGCCCGCGAAGTCGAGCACGCCCTTGGCGGCCCAGTAGCCCGAAGGCTCCCACATCATGTGCGCGATGGGCGAGTAGATGAGGATCGACCACAGGCCCATGAACCACATCATCGCGGAGAACTTCATGCGGTCGGCGAA
>DATJVS010000275.1:0-3754 GCA_035501715.1 Usitatibacter sp. | reverse complement strand
CCACCGCCGCGTCCGGCAAGGGCCGGTACGCGGAGAATTGCGCGACCAGCGGGCGCGTCGCGGACGCGTATCGCGCCTTGTCCTCGGCGCTCCACCATTCGTGCATCTCGCCCTCCGTGTCGTAGTCGGCGCCGAGCGAGACGACGAAATGGATGACCTCGTGCGCGAAGATGGCGCCGGTGGCCCCATAGCTCGCGGCCTCCGAGGCGTCGGCGTCGAACTTCGGCGGCTGCAGCAGCGCGGCCGCGAAGTTGTAGGTGTTCAGCTGGAAGTTGAGGACCGCGCCCGGCCATTGCGGCGCGATCACCCATTCGCTCCGGTCCACGCCGCGGCGCAGCTTCGCGAGCGCTTCCCGGTATCTCCATTCATCGATGCGCCGCTGGTTGGCGACCGGATCGTGCGCGTCGATCGGGGATTTCGCATCATCGATCCAGGCTTGCGGGTAGCCGACCTCGAACCGCATGACGTCGAGCTTGGCGATCGCCACGCGCTTCGTCGCAGGAGTCATCCACTGCGACGCCTCCACGCGCTTGCGCAGCGCCGCGACGACGTGGTCGACGATCGATTGCGCGCGCGCCTTGCTCGAAGGCGGGAAGTAGCGCTCGCAGTAGAGGCGCCCCACCGTCGCCGGCATCGCGCGATTGGTGGCATCGACGGCGAGCTCCTCGCGCGTGGCGGACGCGAGCTTGCTTCCCTGCGCCGCGCGAAAATCCTGCGCGGCCTTGGCGATCGGGCGCGGCAGCACGTCCGCGTATCGATGCGCGAGGTGGAACCTCAGGTAATCCTGCCATGCCTCGAGCGGCTGTGATGCGACCAGCGCCGCGGTGGCCTTGATGGCGGCCGGCTGCCACGCGACGATTTCCTGCTGGCGCGACAGGCCCGCCGCGGAGAAGAATGCATTCCAGTCGATGCCCGGCGCGTCCAGCAGGAACTGGCCGCGCGGCCACGCGTTGTCGGCGTTGCCGTCCTTCGAGGATTCCGCGGCCGTCGCGTGGGCGCGTGCGAGCGCCGTCTCCAGGGCGAGAACCGCGTCCGCGCGCTCTGCAGGCTTGTCCTGGCCGATCGCCTCGAGCAGGCGGGCGACGTAGTCGCGGTACTTCGCCCGAAGCGCCCTCCCCGCGGGCGTGTCGTCGAGATAAGCGTCGCGGTCGCCGAGCGCAAGGCCGCCCTGCGTGAGGTAGGCGAAGTTGTCCGGTTGGCCGTGGATGCCGAAGGAAGCCGCGAGCCCGAAGAGGTTCTGCGAGTCGTAGACGCCGAGGTTCAGGGGATCGACGTCGGCGCGCAGGTTCGCGCCCAGCCAGCGCGAGAGTGCAGGCTTGTCGCGCAGCTCACCGATTTCCTTCAGCAGCGCAACGATGGGCGTGAGGCCGCGCTGCTCGATGCCCGCCTCGTCGACATACGCGGCGTAGAAGTCCCTGACTCTGCGGTTGCCCGCATCGCGGATCACGGCGGCGAGCTGTCGCGCCGCGAGGGCCGCTATCTCGTTGGCCGCGCTCCACTTCTGCTTGTCCGCGGGAATGGCGGTCGAATCGAGCCACTGCGCATTGGCGTACGCGAAGAAGTCGTCGCCCGGCGCGATACCCGGTTGCGGCGAAGCAAGGTCGGGGTACACGGGGCCGAAGGCGATCCAGAGAATGCCGGCGAAGCAAGCGCGCTTGGAAGAATCCATGCGCCAAGCTACCGGGGCGGCGCCCGCGTGTCGCGCCACGCCGCGACAGCATTCGATCGATATCGGACACGAGGGTTACGATGTGTAGCACAATGGCCCGATCAAAACCCGCCATCCGATAATCGCAGTCCGATGATCGACATCCTCTTCGTGATCTCGCCGGAGGCGCTGCTGCTCGACATCTCCGGCCCCGCGGAAGCATTCCGCCTCGCCAACCTGCATCGCCACCGCAGGGGGCTCGCGCCGAGATTTCACCTGCGCTTCGCGGGCCCCGAGCCCGACGTGCAGACGTCGGTGGGCCTGCCGCTGCATGCGCTCCAGCCGCTGCCAACGTCGTTCCGGACGCCGACGTGGGTCGTGGTGGTGGGACAACCCGCGGCGATCGCGAATCGCGCCTCGCCCGCGCTGGCGGCCATCGAGTCGTGGCTCGAACGCGTCGTGCGGCCCCACGTGGCCGCGAAGGACACGCCGCACCGCCTCATCACGATCTGCTCCGGGACGCTGGTCGCGGCACGCGTGGGCCTGCTGAAGGACCGGCAATGCACCACGCACCACGAGCTGCTGGAGTCGCTCCATGAATATGCGCCGCAGGGGCGCGTGGTGGACGATTGCGTGTACCTCGTCGACGGGCCCTTCGCGTCGAGCGCGGGCATCACTGCGAGCATCGACCTGGCGCTTCACCTCATCGCGCACGACTGCGGCGAAGCCCTGGCAGCCAGCGTCGCCCGCGACATGGTGGTTTACGTGAGGCGCTCACCACTCGATGCCGAGCTCTCGCCCTACCTCGCGCATCGCAGGCACCTTCATCCGGTCGTGCATCGCGTGCAGGACCGCATCGCCGCCGATACCCGCCGCGCCTGGGACATGGCCTCGCTCGCGGCCGTCGGCCACGTGAGCGAGCGGCACCTGCTGCGACTCTTCCGCGAGCACGCCGGCATCACGCCCCTGGAATTCCTCGAGGGCCTGCGCCTGGAGAGGGCGAAGAAAGCGCTCGAGCGCGGCGGCTCGGCCACCGTGGCGGCGGATGCGGCCGGATTCCGGTCGGGCCTTCAGCTGCGGCGCGCCTGGAGGCGCCGCTGGGGCGGATCGCCGCGCGAGGCCATGAGAAAAGGGGCCTCGCGGCCCCTTTCAGGTGTTGCGTGAAGCCGGTCAGCTACTTCCAGCCATAGCCGACCTGCAGGTACACGAACCTGGCGCGGGCATCGTAGTACGACGGATCGAAGCCGACCGTGAATACGTTCTGCTGGTTGGTCTGCGGCGGGTTGGTGTCGAAGAGGTTCTTCACGCCCAGCGTGACCTTGAGGTTCTTCACGCCCGTGTAGGAGCCCTGGAGGTCGAAGAGGCTCATGGAGCTCACCTTGCGCAGGTCGTTGTTCAGGTCCGTCTGCGAGTCCACGTAGGCGGTCTGGAACGTCTGGGCGAACGTGGCGCTCCACGGACCCCGGTCCCACGAGAAGGATGCGTAGTGCTTCCAGCGCGGGACCACGCCGATCACCGGTGAGTTGAACGCGTTGCTCACGATGCCGCTGTAGGTTCCATCGAGATTCTCGAAGTCGTAGCGCGTGTAGTACGTGCCCGCCAGGTCGAAGCGGACGCGGCCCCACGACATGCGCGGCCACTTGTAGTGCGCCTCGATGTCCCAGCCCTCGATGTGCGTGTCGCCCAGGTTGATGTATGTCTGCTGGATCGCGGTGATGCGGCCCGGCAGGCCGGGGTTGTTCGGATCCGACGGAGCGCGCGTGATCTGGTTGTAGTACTGCGGGTCGCTCAGGATCGTCGTGATCGGAATGCCGTTGGTGATGGCGTCGCGCAGCCGAATCTTGAAGTAGTCCGCCGACACCGACAGCTCGTTGGTGGGCTCGAACACCAGGCCGAAGGTCGCCTGCTCCGACTTCTCCGGCTTCAGGCTCGGATTGCCGCCGGCAGTCGTCGGGAATTGCGCGTTGCAGTCGAGCGTGTTGTCGTGCGTGACCGGGCAGCGCAGCGGATCGTTCAGTCCCGTGGGCGACAGGCCGGAGGTCTGCGGGACGTCGAGCTCATAGAGCGACGGCGCGAGGAAGCCCGTGCCGTAGGACGCGCGCAGCA
>DATJVS010000274.1:0-5787 GCA_035501715.1 Usitatibacter sp. | reverse complement strand
TGTGCGCGATCGACGCAGCGAGCCACGAGACCGCGTCGTGCGCGAGAGTCGGCGCGGGAACGCCCGACGGCATCGCATACGTCGCGGCCACGAAGGAGATCTGGATCACGATGCACGGACCCACGCTCGCGATCCTCGACGCCTCCAATCCGCGCGCGCTGCGGGAAATTGGCACGGTGGCGCTCGGCGCTTCGGCGGAAGGCTACGCGGTCGACGAGCGGCACGGACTCTTC
The DNA here is from genome assembly GCA_035501715.1 of Usitatibacter sp. Taxonomy (GTDB): domain Bacteria; phylum Pseudomonadota; class Gammaproteobacteria; order Burkholderiales; family Usitatibacteraceae; genus Usitatibacter. Next base: position 5,554 of record DATJVS010000274.1, on the reverse strand, counting down.
TACACGAACCTCGAGGAGACGGGCGAAGTCGTCGCCATCGACGTGCGCGCCCGCAAGGTCGCCTCGCGCTGGAAGGCGGGATGCGACGACGCGCGCGGGTTGGCGCTCGATGCCGCACGAGGTTTCCTCTTCGATGCGTGCGCGGGACGGGTGATCGCGATCGACACCAACCACGATGGAAAGGTCCTGGGTTCCATCGAGACGGGCGCGGGCCTCGACAACATCGATTACGCACCGTCGCGCCGGCTTCTTTACGCGGCCGCCGCGCGCGCCGCCACGCTCACCATCGCGAGCGTGGACGACGCGGGGCGATTCTCCAGCGTGGCGGTGGTCCCGACCGCCCCAGGCGCGCGAGGCGTCGTGGCCGGCGATGGCGCTACCGCCTACGTCGCCGACCCCGTGAACGGACGGATCCTCGTCGTCGCGCCGCGCTAGGGCAGCTGCACCACCGGCACCACGATCCGCTGCGAGCCGACCGTCACCAGCACGGAGTAGGCTCCGGGCGACGCGTTCGGCATGAAATCGATCGTGGCCGCTGCGCCGTCGAGATCCACCACGGGCGTGGTGCCATAGGTGGCATTGCCATGCGCTAGGGGCGCGATATCCATCTGCGTGACATGCACCGGCTTCCCGCGCTCGCTGAACGAAAGGTTCAGCGTGTAGAAGGAATCGAGGTGCACGAACACGAACTGCGGCGAGACGGTGGCGACGAGCTTCGACGGATCGAACACGTGCGTGGAGAGATCGCGCGACTGCCCTGAAATCCGCGCAGACGTCGCACACGAGACCGACGCGTGCGTTCCGGTGAGAAGCGGCGAAGTCGCGATGCCGTTCGCGTCCGAGGTGGCCGTCACTGTGCGAGAGCCGGCGAACGTCGCGCAGGTCGAGTCCGTCGTGAAGATGACGGGCGTATTGGCGATCGGGTTGCCCGATGCGTCGAGCACTTGCACGGCATAAGGAATCGCGGTCGTGCCGCCAACGGGAATCGACGACGGCGGCGCTTCCCACAGCCGCAGCGACCCGTAACCCGGATTGCCGTTCACGTTGGCGAACCCGAAGATGATCGCCGGCGCGAAATCGTCCAGCGGGAAAGCTTCGAGGAACGCGCTGCCCGTGGCTCCGCCCACCACGTCATTGGCCGTGAGCTTCGAGGACCTCGCCACGCCGCTCGCATCCGCCGGGACTTCGACGTTCGTGACACCGCCGTCGAAGGTCGCGGCCGGCCCCGGGCCCGGCTGCCCCACGAAGAACTGGACTGCGGCGTATGGCACCGGAGCGCTGTTCTCATCGAACGCGCGAACGATCCACGGCGCATAGGTGCCGCCGAGCCTGGCGAGCTGACCGTCGCCCGAGAGCATCTCGATGCGAGTGGGCGGCTTGCCCGCGACGGTGAGGTCGAACTGCACCGTGTTGGGAGCGGCGGCGCTGCTCGCGACAACAGACGTCGTTCCGGTTCCGAATGCGATGTAGCCCGAGGGCGACGAAGGCGACGATGCCCACGCGATGCCGTCGGCGCCCGTGGTCGCCGTGACTATCGAACCGGCATCGGGGATGAATACGATGCCATCCGATTGCCCGGTGAACGTCACGGTCACGCCCGCGGCGGGCGTTCCGTCGGAGTTGCGCGCCATCACGCCGACCGGCTTCGGGAAGAAGCAATAGGGGCGCGTCGTTTGCGGCGTGCTGCCGGCGACCGGGGCGAGCGTGGGTAACGGCGGCGGCACGATCGAAAAATCGAAGAACGTCGCGACTTCGCCGGAATCCGAGAGCGCGAACGCGCTCACCTGGCCGGTGCCCACCGCGCCATTGGCGACGAAAGGCGGCGATGCGGCGATGCCATTCGCGTCGCCGATCACCGCTGCGTTCTGCGTTTGGTTGAAAGTCCCGGACGGTTGACTCGGAGATGCCGAGGGCGCGTCGAAGTACACGATGGGATACGGGACCACGAGACCGTTCTGGTCGATCACCTGCACCACGAAGGGCTGCGCCGATCCGCCGCGCGCAAGGGCCTGGCCTTCCCCTGAGACGATCGACAAGGTGGCCGCGGGCAATCCATCGACGGTGAGCGCGAACACCGTGCCCAGGGATCCCGGCGCGTCCGCCTCGATGAACGCCGTCGCGACGTCCACGTTGCCCACGATGCCCGGGTACGGAATGGCGGCGACGCCGTTCGCGTCGGTATTCACGGTGACGGATGCGCCCTGGCCGAATACGTTGAATCCCAGGGGAATGGCGAATGTCACGGGCAGCCCCGCAACGGGAGCGTTGCCGTCGTCCGTGGCCGCCACGGCGAGGGGGACCGGGAATCCCGAGAATGGGCGCGCCGTCTGCGGCGTCGAACCCGGCAAAGGTGACAGTGTTATTGCAGCCGCGACAACATTTGCAACAAGAAGCGCAAGCAGGCCTGACGCGATGCGAACGGCGCGTGACATGGAATTTCCCCTTTTGTCGGATCAGCGAATCGGCGCCGCTTCGCGGACGTTTCTGTTGAACGTCGTCGACACTGCCAGAACGAAGAGCCACGCGGACAATACCATCACCGCCGCCGATACTCCAACCCGCTCGATCAGCACGCCCGCGAGCGCCGAGCCCACCGGCATGAAGCCGAACGCGAGGAGGCGAAAGACGCTGTTCACGCGGCCCTGCAACCGGTCGGGAATGATCGACAGGCGATAGCTGAACTGCACCACGTTGTAGATCGGTCCCAGGAACGCCGAGGCGCCGGCCACCGCCGAGAGCAGGAAGTACGAAGGCACGACGAGAAAGAGCGGAAAGCAGAGCGCCTCGAGCCAGGTCACCGCGACGATCACGCGGCCGAACGTGAAGCGCCGCTGGATGCCTCCGCCCACGAGCGAGCCCGCCACGCCGCCGATGCCCGCCGCGCTGAAGATCACGCCGATCTCGCCGTCGCTCGCTCCCATGTGCTTCGCGAACACGATGATGATGAGGGGTGTGGCGGCGTTGATGAGGTTCAGGCCTCCCGTGAGGAACGCCATGTAGCGGATGAGCGGGTTTTCCCACATCCAGCGAAGCCCCTCGGCCACCTCCTTCTTCAGGTCGTGCTCCTCGACCTCGCGGCGCGTGTGGAACGGCGCCTTGATGCGCATGAGCGCGATGGCCGAGATCGCGTAGGTCACGACGTTGGAAGCGAACGGCACCGCGCGTCCGAACACCTGGTAGAGCACCGTGCCGAACGAAGGCCCCACGATGTTGGTGATGCCGAAGCCCGCCTCGTTCAGCGCGGAAGCCTGCGGCAATTGCTCCCTGGCGACCACGCGCGGCAACGCGGCCACCTCGGCGATGTTGAAGAAGACGAAGAGGCTGCCCTCGACGAGCGATACCGCGTAGATCTGCCACAGGGTGAGCGCATCGAAGGCCATCGCGGCGGGAATTGTCGCCACGGCGAGCGCGCGCCCCACGTCGCAGCGGATCATCACCGCCTTGCGGTCCCAGCGGTCGATCAGCGCGCCCACGGGCAGGCTGAACACGAGATACGGGAAGAAACGCAATGCCCCCGCGATGCCGGCGGCTTCGGGCGAATTCGTGATCGCGAGGATGAGCAGCGGCATGATCACCTGCGATGCCGCCGTGCCGAGCGTGGACGCGAGCTGCCCGCCCCAGAGGAGCATGTAGTCGCGATTGCGCCAGATCGAGGCCAAGGCGCGACTATACACGCCGCTCCTGCCCCACCCGGGCGCATGGAGCGAATTCCGGAAACTCATGGAAACATGACCGATTCGGTGGGACGCGATGTGGCATCCTCTTGCGGCTTCGTGCCGTAGATGGATGCATGGATACGATTGAAACGCGATTCACGCTCGCGGCCTCCACGGGCGACGTTTGGGAAATGGACTTCGGCTGCGGGCGGTTGACGCTCGCTCCGCAATTCAAGCGGCGCCTCGGATACGATCCCCACGAGATTCCGGACACGGCCGAGGCCTGGGCGGCGCTGCTGCACCCCGACGACCACGATGCCGTCTGCCGCGCATTCATCGGGCACCTGAAGAACCGCACGCCCTACGACATCGACTACCGCAAGCGCACGAAGTCGGGCGAGTACCGCTGGTTCAACGCGCGCGGCCAGGCCGTGTGGGACGCGACGGGGCGCGCGACGTTCATGGCGGGCGTGATCCACGACATCACGCCGCACCGGGACGCCGAGGAACGCGTGCAGAAGATCTTCCACCTCTCGCCCACGGCCACCTCGATCTCCCACCTCGAGGACGGGCGCCTCATCGACGTGAACGGCGCCTTCTGCGCCCTCTTCGGCTACACGCACGGCGAGCTCGTGGGGCGCACGATGCTGGAGCTCGGGCTCATCGCGGACGGCGATGCGCGCGCCGACATCGGCCATCGCTTCCGCACCGACCGCAGGCTCCGCAACTACGAGCTGCAGGTGCGCCTTCGCTCGGGCGAGCTGCGCAACGTCCTCGTGAGCGCGGAGATGATGGAGATCATGGGCGAGGCGCGCGGCCTCATCACCATGAGCGACATCACGGACCACAAGCGCTACGAGGCGCGCATCGAGTACCTCGCGAGCCACGACGAGCTCACGGGCCTGCCCAACCGCGCGCTCATCCGCGACCGCGTGTCGCAGGCGATCGCGCAGGCGAAGCGCACCGGCTCGCAGCTCGCCGTGATGTTCCTCGACCTCGACCGCTTCAAGGTGATCAACGACGGCTACGGCCATCCCATGGGCGACGCGCTGCTCAAGGAGACCGCGTGCCGGCTTCGCAACCTCATGCGCGAGGGCGACACGGTCGCGCGCCTGGGCGGCGACGAGTTCCTCGTGCTGCTGCCGAACCTGCGCCGCTCCGCGGACGCGTACGTGGTCGCGCAGAAGATCCTCGACTCGTTCGAGCGGGCGTTGAGGATCGAGTCGCACGAGGCGCACATCAACACGAGCATCGGCGTCGCGCTCTATCCGCAGGACGGCCACGACGTCGATACGCTCATCACCAACGCCGACGTGGCGATGTACCGCTCGAAGGACCTGGGCGGCGGCGTGTACCAGTTCTTCAACGCCGACATGAGCCGCGAGACGGTGCGGCGCGTGCAGCTGGAGACCCACCTTCGCGTGGCGCTCGCGCAGCGCGAGCTGGAGCTGCGCTACCAGCCGAAGGTGAGCATCGCCACCGGGCGCATCACCGGCTGCGAGGCGCTCGTGGCGTGGAACCATCCGGGCATCGGGCAGGTGCCGCCCTCGCAGTTCATCCCCGTGGCCGAGGAATCCGGCCTCATCGTCCCGATCGGCGACTGGGTGCTTCGCACCGCGTGCGCGCAGAACCGCGCCTGGCTCGACGCGGGCCTCGGCCCGGTCACGGTGGCCGTGAACCTGTCTGCGCGCCAGTTCGTGGGCCAGGACGTGATCGAATGGGTGCTCGAAGCGCTCCGCACGACCGGCCTTCCGCCCTCGATGCTCGAGCTCGAGCTCACCGAGAGCCTCATCGCCGAGGACCCGGACAAGGTCGCTGCGACGATCCGCGCGCTCAAGGCGCACGGCGTTCGCTTCTCGATCGACGACTTCGGCACCGGCTACTCGAGCCTGTCGTAC
>DATJVS010000273.1:0-18973 GCA_035501715.1 Usitatibacter sp. | reverse complement strand
CCGCCCTTGCCGCGCACGTAGATCTTGGAGAACGCGCTCTCGTCCTGCCGGTCCGCGTCGGCCGCCTGGAGGATCACCTGGTAGGAGTCGACCGCCGTGTAGATCGTGGAGACCTGGCGGTCGCCGAAGGCGCTGTAGAGCGCGCTGCGGATGTCCTGGATGTTGACCCCGAGCGCCTCCGCCTTGTTGCGGTCGATGGCGAGCTGCGCCTGCAGCCCCCGCAGCTGCGCATCGCTCGTCACGTCGCGGAAGACCGGGTCGGCGCGCATCAGCGCCATCAGCCTGGAGGAATACTCGTAGAGCTGGGACGGCTCCACGCTGCGCATCACGTACTGGAACTGGCTCTTCGAGACGCGTCCGCCGATGCGCAGGTTCTGGATCGGCGTGAAGTACGCGGCGACGCCGGGGATCGTGCGAACGTCGCGCCGAAGGTCCTCCAGCACCTGCTGCAGCTTCGGGCGTTCGCCGCGCGGCTTGAGGTTGATGAAGAGGCGCCCCGCGTTGTTCGTGTCGTCGGAGCGCGTGAGCACGGTATCGACAGCGGGGTTGTCCCGGACCACCCGGTCCACCCGCTGCAGCAGCTCGAACATCGCGGGATACGAGATGTCCTCCACCGCCTCGACGTTCACCGCGATCTGCCCGATGTCCTCGGTGGGAAAGAATCCCTTGGGCATGAGCACGGCGAGCAGCAGCGTGGCCACCAGCGTGGCGATCCCGACCACGAGGACCACGAGGCGGTGGCCGAGGCACCAGTCGAGGACGCGCTGATAGTTGCGCAGCATCCACTGGAAGAACCCCTCGAACCAGCCGGTCCACTTGAGGACCGGGTCGTCCTCGCGCTGGTGGCGGATGTAGCGGGAGGCGAGCATCGGCACGAGGGTGAGCGAGACGCCCGCCGACACGAGGATGGAGAGCGACACCACGATCGCGAACTCGTGGAAGAGGCCCCCGATCACGCCGGGCATGAAGAAGATCGGGATGAAGACCGCCACCAGGGAGACGGAGATGGAGACGATCGTGAACCACATCTCCTTCGAGCCGATGATGGCCGCCGCGAACGGGTCCTCGCCCTGCTCGATGTGGCGGACGATGTTCTCGAGCATCACGATCGCGTCGTCCACCACCAGGCCCACGGCGAGCGTGAAGCCCAGCAGCGACACGTTGTCGATCGACAGGCCCAGCGCACGCATGAGCGCGATGGTGCCCAGCAGCGAGATCGGCAGCGAAAGCGCCGGGATGATCGTGGCCGAAGGTCGGCGCAGGAAGAGGTAGATCACCAGCACGACCAGCAGGGCGGTGATGCCGAGCGTGATCTTCACGTCGTGGATGGCGGCGCGGATCGAGATGGAGCGGTCGAGCTGGATCTGCAGGTTCACCGACTTGGGCATCTGCGACAGCACGCCCGGCAGCGCGGCCTTGATCGCGTCGATGGCGGCCACCGTGTTCGCGCCCGGCTGGCGCTGGATGAAGAGCGCGATGGAGGGCTCGCCGTTCGACCAGCTCGCGGTCTTCACCGACTCGACGCTGTCCTCGACGTCGGCCACGTCCTGCAGCCGCACGAAGCTGCCGTTGGCGAGCGTGGCGACGATGAGCGGCTTGTAGTCGGCCGCGTGCGCGAGCTGGCGGTTCGCGAGGATGGTGAGCGTCTGCCGCTGGCCGTCGAGGGTGCCCACGGGGGTGTTCGCGTTGGCGCGATTCACCGCGGCGGCGATGTCGTCCAGGGTGAGGTTGCGGGCGGCGAGCGCGCCGGGCCGCGCCTTCACGCGCACGGCGAAGCGCTTCTGGCCGGCCACGGTGATCTGCGCCACGCCCGGCAGCGTCGAGAGGGTGGGCGAGAGGAGGTTCTCCGCGTAGCCGTCGAGCTCGGAGAGCGACATCGAGGGCGAGGACAGCGTCACGAAGATGATCGAGAACTCGCCCGGGTTCACCTTGCGGTACGAGGGCGGCGTCGTCATCTCGGGCGGAAGGTTGCGCGAGGCGCGGAAGAGCGCCGCCTGCACGTCCACCGCCGCGTCGTCGATGTTGCGGTCCTGGCTGAACTCGAGGGTGACCAGCGTCTGGCCCTGCGTCGAGGTCGAGCTGATCACGTCGAGGCTGGAGATCGTCGAGAACTGCTTCTCCAGCTGCGTCGCCACCGACGAGGCCATCGTCTCCGGGCTCGCGCCCGGGAGCAGCGCCGTCACCTGGATGATCGGCGTATCGAACTGCGGGAGGGCCGCGATCGGGATGCCGCCGTAAGCGAGGATGCCTGCAACCACCGCGGAGGCCGACAGCAGGATCGTCATCACCGGCCGGCGGATGAAGGCCTCCGAGAAATTCACGCGGGGCGGTCCTTGCGGGCTTCGCCCTTGCCGCCGTCGCCCTTGGCCGTATCGCGCTGCGCTTCGGCCACCGCGCTTCCGGGCCGCAGGTTCTGCGCGCCTTCCACGACCACGCGCGTGCCCGGCGAAAGGCCGTCGACCACGGCGAATTTCTCCTCGACATACGTGAGCTTCACCGGCGTCTGCACGACCCGCTTATCGGCGCCGACCACGAACACGTATCGGTTGTCGGGACCGGTCTGCACGGCCTGCACCGGCACCACGGTCGCGTTGCGCAGCGTGCTGGGCGAGAGCTCGACGTTCACGAACTGCCCGGGCCACAGGCGCCCGGCCGCATTGTCGAAATCCGCCTTCACCCTGATGGTGCCGGTGGTGGAGTCCACCGCGTTGTCGACGAACGTCACCTTGCCCGCGAGCCTCTCGCGCCCATCCGGGATGACGGCCGTCACGGACACGGGGCCCGCTCGCATTGCCGACTGCAGGCCGGAGAGCTCGCGCTCCGGCAGCGTGAACGCGACCGAGATGGGATCGATCTGCGTGACCGTGACCAGCACGGCGCCGGGGGTGATGCCGTTGCCGGGCTGCACGAGGCTTCCCTCGCGCACGCCGATCACGCCGGTGCGCCCGGCGAACGGTGCGCGGATCTCGGTGTAGGCGCGCGCCACGCGCATCGCCTCGGCGGAGGCCGTGTCGACGGCGAGCTGGCCTTCGAGCGTGTCGACCTGGTTCTGGGCGACGTCGAGCGCGGCCTGCGAGATGAACTTCTGGCGGAAGAGGTCCTGCTGGCGCTCGAGGTTGCGCTTGTTGGTGGCGAGGTCGTACTTGTCCTTCTCGATCTGCGCGAGGGCCTTCCTCAGGTTCGCTTCCGCCTCGCGCGCATCGAGGGAGAAGAGCAGCTCGTCCTTGGCGACGTTCTGGCCCTCCCTGAAATGGATCTGGCTGATTGTGCTCGTCACCTGCGCGCGCAGGTCCACCGTCTGCAGCGCGGTGACGGTGCCGTTGGCGCGCAGTTTCACGGGCACATCGCGTGTCTCGGCCTTGCCGGTCACGACCAGGGTCGAGGCCGCGCGCATCGCGCCGTTGGCCTGCTGGTCGCGGGAGATTCCCAGCCACCACCAGCCGGCCAGGACAGCACCGATCACCGCGACACCCGTGATCCAGGGCCAGCGCTTTCGGCGGGCCTGCGAAAGGTTTGGTTCCATTGGGTAATCCGTCATTCTAGCTGGTCGCCGCCGCGGCAAAGGTAACAAGCGATTTCTGCCGTTTCTTCAGTTTCACGCAAGAATTCTCATCACACAATTCCGTTATGCGCAAGGTCACCTCTTTACCCTCTCAGCAAGGCTCCAAGAAACCCTCGCGAGAGAGGCTCCATGTTCGAGATGTCCGGAATGTCCGAAGCCATCGTCGCCCTCGCGCAGATCATGTTCATCAACGTAGTCCTGAGCGGCGACAACGCCGTCGTGATCGCGCTCGCGTGCCGCCGCCTTTCGCCGGCGCACCAGAAGCAGGCCTTCGTCTGGGGCAGCGTGGGCGTCGTGGTGCTCATGACGACGCTCACCGTGTTCGTCGTGTACCTCCTTTCGCTGCCCTACCTCGAGATCGTGGGCAGCCTCATGCTCCTGTGGATCGGCATCAAGCTGCTGGTGGCCGAAGACGAGGGCGACGAAGGCGGCGTGGACCAGAAGGACACGCTCATGGCGGCGATCCGCACCATCATCATCGCCGACATGATCATGAGCCTCGACAACGTGCTCGCCATGGCGGCGGCCGCGAAGGGGCACATGTGGATGCTCATCGTGGGCCTCGTGGTCACGGTGCCCGTGATCCTCTTCGGCAGCGCGCTGCTCATGAAGCTGATGGAGCGCTTCCCCGTCTTCGTGCTGATCGGCGCGGGCCTCATCGGCTGGGTGGCGGGCGAGATGATCGTGACCGACCCGGCGATCAAGTCCTGGGTGGACGCGAACATGTCGTCGCTGCACAACATCGCGCCCGTGGCATGCGCGGCGCTCGTGATCGTCGTGGGCAAGGCGCTCGAGCACATGGCCTCGCGCAAGCCCAGCGGCGACATCGCCCTGCCCTAGGCGACGAGATGATCGCGCAGTTTCCCGCAGGAGTCCGCAGCGTGCTCGTGGTGGCCGGAAGGCTCCTCGATGCGCGTGCCACCGCGGCGATGCTGGGCGCCATGCATGCGCGCGAGGCCGTGCGCATCCACGTGCTCGCGGTCGCGCCGGATCCTTCGGGCTATGCGGGCTCGTTCCTGGGCGCGGTCGATGCCGGCGCGGCGGGGCGGGATCTCGCCAGCGCGCAGGCGGCGCCGCTTTGCGAAGCGCTCGATGCCGCGGGAACGCCCTATCGCATGCACGTCGCGCAGGGGCGCTGGCTCGAGGCCATCGAGCGCCACGCGCGCGAGCTGGGGTGCGAGCGCGTGATCGTGGGAGACAATCCGCGGCGGCTCCTGAATCGCCTCGTGCTGCGCCACGATCGCTGGCGCATCGAATCCTTCCTGCGCGGCCACGGCATGCGCTGCGCCGTGATCCATCGCGAGGGCGCGCCGAGCCGCCCGCGCGTGGCCCTCGCCCGCAACGCCTCTCATCCCCGATGAACCAGCGATCCGCCGAGAAACGCAAGCGGGCGCCGATGCCGTCCTTCGATCCGGCGAGCGTGACGCTCGACGCGCCCGAGGAGACCCGCGGCCCGAAGCTCTGCGCCTTCTGCGTGGAACATCCGGCCGGACCGGCGGGCCACGCGGGCTTCGCGCAGCAGGCCCACAAGATCCCGGTGAACGATCGATCCTACGTGAGGCTCACGTGCGTCTTCTGCAACGCCACGTGGGTGCGCCGCAGGCTCAACGCCAAGTCGTACGAGTGGCTGCGGCTGGCTGATTAGTCGTCGCCGGGCTGCGCGCCGGGCACGAAACGCGCGCGCATCCGGCCGAACGCGGCGATGGCCTTGTCCTTCCAGATCTCGATGGAGTCGTAGAAGGTCGGCACCACGAGCAGCGTGAGCATCGTCGAGGTGATCGTGCCGCCGATGATCGCCACCGCCATGGGGCGGTAGAACTCGCCGCCCTCGCCCACGCCGATCGCCACGGGCATCATGCCCGCGATCAACGCGAAGGTCGTCATGAGGATCGGGCGCAGGCGCACGCGGCCGGCGTGCATGAGCGCCTCCTCGCGATCGACGCCCTGCGCTTCTTCCTTGCGCGCGCAGTCGAGCAGCAGGATCGCGTTCTTCGCCACGAGGCCCATCAGCATGATCACGCCGATGAAGCTCATGAGGTTGAGCGACCCGCCCGTGACCTTGAGCGCGACCACCACGCCGATGAGCGACAGCGGCAGCGAGAACATCACCGGCAGGGGCGCGGTGAACGAGCCGAACTGCATCACGAGCACGAGGTACATGAGCGCGATGCCCATGATGAGCGCGGTGAACATCTCGCTGAACACTTCCTGCTGGTCGCGCGACGATCCGCCCAGGGTGATGCCGTAGCCCGTCGGGAAGTCGATCGCCTTGGCGATCTTGAGGGCGTCCTGCGTGACCTCGCCGGAGCCGCGGCCCTCGACGTTGGCCGACACGGTCACCGTGCGCTTGCCGTCCAGGTGCTGGATCTGCGCCGGGCCCTTGCCCATTGTGATCGTGGCGATCTGGTCGAGGGGCACCATCATGTTGGTGCCGGTGACCGCGATCGGCAGGTGCTCGATGTTTGAAGCGTCCACGCGGTCGTCGGGATGCAGCCGCACCGACACGTCGCGCGACTCACCCGTGGGATCGACCCAGTCGCCCACTTCCACGCCGGCGAACGCCACGCGAAGCGCCTGTGCCGCGTCGCCCACGGCGATGCCCATCTGGTTGGCGAGGCCGCGGTCCAGCTCGATCTTCAGCTCGTCCTTCGGCTCCTGCTCGGAAAGCCCCACGTCCACGGCGCCGGGGATCCTCGCCATCTTGTCCATGTACTCCGTGGTGATCTTCATGAGGTGGCGCACGTCCGGGCCGTAGAACTGGATCTGCACGGGCTTGCGCACGCCGTTGTTGAGGTCGTCGAGCACCACGTACTCGGCGCCCACGAGCTGCCTGAGGCGGATGCGAAGGTCCTTCGCGATGTCCCACGCGGTGCGCTTGCGGTCGAAGCTCTTGCCGAGGTCCACGTACACGCGCCCGCCGCCCGGGTTCACGTTGCTGTTCGTGGCCTTCACTTCCGGGATCTGGCGCGCGATCTCGGCAGCCTTCTCGACCTTGAGCTTCGCGTACTCGAGGCTCGCCGAAGACGGCGTGCGCACGTCGATGGCGATCGTGCCGTAGTCGGAGGACGGGAGGAACGTCGAATCGCCCCACACCGCCTGGAAGGCGATCGCCCCCACGAAGGCGCTCACCGCGATCGCGGTCATCCAGCGGCGGTGGTGCAGCGCCCAGGCGATCACGTTGCCGTAGCGGTCGGCCTGGTGGTCGAACCAGTTGTTGAAGCGCTTGAGCAATGCGCTCAGGCCCTTCTTCTCCTTGTGCTGGTAGCCCACCGGGTCGCCCCAGTAGGCCGAGAGCATCGGATCGAGCGTGAAGGAGATGAAGAGCGACACCAGCACCGAGGCCGCCACCGTGAGCGCGAAGGGGCGGAACCACTCGCCCGCGCCGCCGCCCATGAAGGCCACGGGAATGAACACCGCGATGATCGAGAACGTCGTGGCCATCACCGCAAGGCCGATCTCGGCCGTGCCGCGTTGCGCGGCCGTGCGCCGGTCTTCACCGAGCTCCATGTGGCGCACGATGTTCTCGCGCACCACGATCGCGTCGTCGATGAGCACGCCGATCGCGAGCGATAGCCCCAGCAGCGTCATGAAGTTCAGCGTGAAGCCGCAAACCCACACGGCGATGAACGCGGCGATCACCGACGTGGGCAGGCTCGTCGCCGTGATCATCGTGGAGCGCCACGAGTTGAGGAAGATGTACACGACGAAGATCGTGAGCCCCGCGCCGAAGATGAGCGCGTGGATCACGTTGTCGAGGCTGCTCTCGGCGTCCTTGCCGCCGTCCTGCGTCACTTCGAGGCTGGTGCCCTGGGGAAGCGTCTTGTTCACCTCGTCCACGAGGGCGCGGATCTTCGCGGCCACCGACACGGTGCTCGCGTCGCGCGAGCGCGTGATGGCGAGGCCCACGTTCGGGTGCCCGTTGCGAAGGCTGAATCCCGTGAGCTCGGCGTAGCCGTCCTGGACCGTGGCCACCTGCCCGAGGCGCACGATCTCGCCGCCGTTCCTCTTCAGCACGATGTCGTTGAACTCCGAGGGCGAGGCGATGCGCCCGACCAGGCGGATGCTCTCCTCGTCCATCGGGCCCTTCACGCGGCCCACCGGCGCCGTGGTGTTCTGCGCGCGAAGCGCGTTCACCACGTCGGTCACGGACACGTTGAACTCGCGCAGCTTCTCGGCGCGCAGCAGCACCGAGAGCTCGCGGTTGAGCGACCCGGTCACCGTCACGGTCGCGACGCCGTCGATGCCGCGGAAGCGGTCGGCGAGCTGGTCCTCGGCGAGGCGCGAGATCTCGGCGAAGCTCTGCGTGGTCGACGAAAGGGCGATGAACATGATCGGCTGCGCCGACGGATCGATGCGCGTGAGGATCGGCTCGCGCATCTCCGTGGGCAGCTTGTAGCGCACCGTCGCGATCGCGTTCCTGATCTCGTCGGAGGCCTCGACCATGTTCTTCTTGAAGTTGAAGATGATCACGATCGTGGCCTGGCTCTCGGCCGCGGTCGAACGGATCTGGTAGACCTGCGGGATGCTCTGCAGCGCCTTCTCGATGCGGTTGATGACCTCGCGCTCGACGGTCTCGGGCGAGGCGCCCGGATAGGGGACCGTGACCACCATCACCGGCTGCTCCACGTCCGGGATCTGGTTCACCTTGAGCTTGTTCAGCGCGAGCAGGCCCAGGCACATGAGCGCGATGATGATCACCACCATCGAGATGGGGCGCTTGATGCTGAAGTCGGAAAGGAGCATCGCCTAGCGCGCCGCGCCGGTGTCGATCGAAGCGGCCATGGAGCTCTTCGGATTGGAGGCCGGCCGCACGGGCTGCCCGTCCTTGAGCGAGATGGTGGCGTGGCGCACCACCTGGTCGCCTTCCTTGAGCCCGCCCGCGACGACGTAGTCGCCCGTGCGGCTGTCGCGCTCGGCGAGCGTGAGCTGCACCTTCTGGAGCTTGGTGCCGTTCACGCGATAGGCCGAAGCCTTGTCGCCGTCGCGCACGATCGCGTCGGCGGGAATGGTGAGGCTCGCGTGCGTCTCGGTCTCCAGGCGCCCTTCCGCGTACAGGCCCGCGAGCTTGGGCTGCTTGTCGCCGGTGAAGTCCACCAGCACCTCGACCTGGCGCGTGGTGGGATTGGCCGCGGGATTCACGCGGCGCACTCGCCCTGTGAATTCCTCGCTGCCGTAGCCGTTCACGCGGAATCGCACCGTCTGGCCGGCGGCCACCTCGCCCACGTGCTCGGCCGACACCATCGCCTCGAAGCGCATGCTGGTCGGATCGATCACCTTGAGCAGCTCCTTGCCAACCTGCGCGGTGTCGCCCGGTGAGGCCTTGCGCTCGGTCACCACGCCGTCGAAGGGCGCGCGCACCTCGGTGCGATTCATCTGCTGCTTGGCGAGAACGACGCGGGCCTTCGCGGCCTCGACGTCGCTCAGCGCGCTGTTGCGCCGCCCTTCGGCATCGTCCAGCGCCTGTGCCGAAGCCATGCCCGATGCGCGCAACGTCTTCATGCGCTCGAACTGTCTCTGCGCCTGGTCGTAGGCCTGGTCGGCGGCGCGCGCGGACGCTTCCGCGGAAACGAGCGCATCGCGAATCGCGGTGCTGTCCAGCACGACGAGCAGGTCGCCCGTGTGCACCACGTCGCCGTTTTCCTTGAGCACCTTGATCACGATCGCCTGGACCTCGGCGCGCAGGTCGGCGCGCCGCTCGGGCTGGATCGATCCGGTGATGGACGGGCCGGAGGAAAGCGCGCTGTTGCCAACGGTGTGGAGATCTTCCGGCGAAAGCAGCAGGGGCGCGGCCGCGGCCGTCGTGGCCGGGGTGCCGCCGGCTTGCCCGCACGCGACGATGGCGAACGGAATAGCCAGCAGGATCAAGCGGTTAAGCAGTTGCATGGGGGCCGTTTTCTTTTGGATGCGACACCTTAGGGGCGTCCGGGATCGCCGGCCACCCCAAAGCGACGAACTGCAGAATCATGGGTGTGAATTGTATCAAGCGGTGACCGGCCGATTGTCACGGAAGTTCACCTGTATCCTTTGCAACTTCAACGACTTCAGGACTACCGATGGGGGCACGCGTCCAGGCGATCCGGGCGGCGATCGTAACGACTTTGGGCCTCATGATGGCCGGCGCCCATGCCGCGCCGATGACGCCCGATCCCACGGGCATGTGGTACGACCCGGCCCAGCCCGGCTGGGGCATGAGCCTCACGCAGCAGGGCGAGACGATCTTCGCGGTGCTCTTCGTCTACGACGCGAACCACAACCCGCAATGGTTCGTCGCGAGCAACGTCGTGGACACGGGCCAGGTCATGAACATGCTCGTGGGCGAGGTGTACTCCGGGCCGCTCTATCGCACCACCGGGCCCGCGTACGCCGTGCCTTCGGATCCGGCCACGCTCTCGGCCACGCCGGTGGGCACGATCCAGATCGCGTACGTGCAGCCCACCAACAACATCTCGCTCGCCTACAGCGTGAACGGCACCACCGTCACGAAGACCGTGCAGGCGCAGACATGGGGCAGCAACGCGGCGCAACTCGCCGGCAGCTTCAACGGCGCGATCCTCATCGGCTCGACGATGAGCTGCCAGGCGCCCGCGCCGCTGCAGCAGGTCTCGAACTTCACCATCTCGCAGGGCGCCGCGCCCGGCACGCTGAACGTCACGTGGGGCTCGGGCATCGACGTGGGCTGCATGATGACCGGCACCTACGCGCAGCAGGGACAATTCGGCACGCTCACCGGCCCCGTGATGTGCGGGCCGATCCCCAACCTCATCGCCAACGTGGGAACGCTCACCATCACGCAAATGACAATCGCGCCCACGGGCTTTTCGGGCTATCTCAACTACACCTCGCCCATGGCGAACGGATCGAGCTGCACCGTGGGCGGAACGATCGGCGGCGTGAAGGTCGTTCAGTAGCGCGCGCTGCCCGGCGTCCTCGGGAAGGGGATCACGTCGCGCACGTTCGATAGCCCCGTGACGTAGGCCACGGTGCGCTCGAAGCCGAGGCCGAAGCCCGCGTGCGGCACGGTGCCGTAGCGGCGCAGGTCGCGATACCACGAGTAGGCGTGGGGATCGAGCCCCGACTCGGTGATGCGCCGGTCGAGCACGTCGAGGCGTTCCTCGCGCTGCGAGCCGCCGACGATCTCGCCGATCCCCGGAGCGAGCACGTCCATCGCGGCCACCGTCTTCCCGTCGTCGTTCAGGCGCATGTAGAACGCCTTGATCTCCTTCGGGTAGTTCATGAGGATCACGGGCCCGTTCACGTGCTTCTCGGCGAGGAAGCGCTCGTGCTCGCTCTGCAGGTCCATGCCCCACTTCACCGGATATTCGAACTTCTGCTTCGACGACTCGAGGATCCGTATCGCCTCCGTGTAGTCCATGCGCACGAAGGGCTTGTCCACGATGGCCTGGAGCTTGGCGATCACGCCCTTCTCGATGCGCTCCTCGAAGAACGCCATGTCGTCGGGCCGCTCGGCGAGAACGGCCTTCAGGACGTACTTGAGCAGGCGCTCGGCGAGAGTGGCGTCGTCGGAAAGATCCGCGAACGCGATCTCGGGCTCGATCATCCAGAACTCCGCGAGGTGGCGGCTGGTGTTGGAGTTCTCCGCGCGGAACGTGGGCCCGAACGTATAGACCTTCGACAGCGCCATGCAGTAGGTCTCGACGTTCAACTGCCCGCTCACGGTGAGGAACGCCTCGCGGCCGAAGAAGTCTTGCGCGAAATCAACCTTGCCCGCGGGCGTGCGCGGCAGATTGGCGAGGTCGAGCGTGGAAACGCGGAAGAGCTCGCCCGCGCCTTCGGCATCGGACGCGGTGATGATCGGCGTGTTGACCCAGAGGAATCCGTCTTCATGGAAGAAGCGGTGGATCGCCATGGCGAGCGTGTGGCGCACGCGCGAGGCGGCGCCGATCACGTTGGTGCGCGGGCGCAGGTGCGCCACCTCGCGCAGGAACTCCATCGTGTGCGGCTTGGGCTGGATCGGATACGTGTCGGGATCGTCCACCCAACCCACGACGCGAATCCCGGTGGCCTGCATCTCGAAGGGCTGTCCCTTCGCGGGCGAAGGCACGATGGTGCCCGTGGCCTCGACCGAGCATCCGGCGGTGAGCTTCTGCACCTCGGATGCGTAGTTGGGAAGCGTGGAAGGGGCGACCACCTGGACGGGATGGAAGCACGAGCCGTCGGAGACGTGGACGAAGGAAAGTCCCGCCTTGGAATCGCGGCGGGTGCGGACCCATCCCTTCACGGTGACGGGCTGCCCCGACGGCGCACGGCCGCCGAGGATCGAGGAAACGGAAAGGGAGCTCATCGCGAAAACGTCGAAAGCAGAACCGCGCATTCTAGCGAATTCGCCCGCGAGAAGCGGCAGGGAATGACGCGAAGGGTCACGCGAGCCACGCCCGCGAGCGCCTCATGTAACCTACAAAACAAGGGGTTGAGAGCCGCGCACGAATGGATTGCCCTGTGGAACGAACGCTGCATCAGCCGTGTTCGATGCGCCCGCCGGAGCAAGCCGTCGGAAAGCCAGACAAGGCCCCAGGGAGGTCCGCGCCAGCATGAGCGGTAGCTATCGCCCGTTCAGCGATTACGAGTCCGTGCCTCGAGGCCGGCGGCTGGTCGTGATCGTCTGGCTCTTCGCGGGCATCGTGGTGGCCCTGCTCGTGGCCGCGATCAACAGCGTGGACCTGCTATCGGCGGGGCGCGCGTTCGTGGGCGCCGAAGGCCAGTGGTCGCGCGCGCAGAAGGACGCGGTCTTCTACCTCACGCGCTACGCGCAGACGCACGACGAAGCGCTCTACGACTCCTTCCAGCATTCGATCTCGGTGCCGCTCGGCACGCGCAAGGCGCGCCTCGAGCTCATGAAGCCCAGCCCGGACCTCGCCGTGGTGCGCGCGGGATTCCTCGAGGGCCGCAACCATCCGGACGACATCGATTCGATGATCACGCTGTTCCAGCGCTTCCGGAATTTCGCGGCGGTGCAACAGGCGATCTTCCTCTGGGAACGCGCCGACGCGGGCGTGGACAACCTGATCGCCATCGCCCGGGAGCTGCACGCGCGGGCCCCGGACGCGCCGGGAGTCGAGCAGCAGATCGAGCGCATCAACCGCATCAACGTGACGCTGGGCCGCCTGGAGGAGGCGATCGCGGCCACCCTGGGCGAGGCGCAGCGCGCCGCGCAAGCGGTGCTGCTGGCCGGCATGCTCTCGCTCGCGGCGATCCTGCTCGTCGTGGGCATCATGGTGTCGCAGCGCTTCGTGGCGCAGAACGAGCGGCTGCAGGAGACGCTTCGCGACAGCGAGTCGCAGCTGAGGCAGCTGATCGAGTCGGCGCCGATGCCGCTGCTCATCATGCGCGCCGCGGGGCAATCGCTGCTCTACGGCAACGAGCGCGCGCTGCAGCAGCTCGCCGTCACCGCCGAGTCGCTTCCGGGCCGCTCGCTCGCGGATTTCCATGCCGATCCCGAGATCCGCTCGGCGCTCTCGGAAGCGCTTTCGCGCAGCGGCTCGGTGCGCGACTTCGAGGTGCATTTCCGCGACCTCACCGGCCGCGAGTCGTGGCTGCTGCTTTCGGCGCAGCCCATCCGCTACGCGAGCGACGTGGCGCTGCTGGTCGCCCTGGCCAACATCGACGAGCGCAAGCGCCAGCAGGAGGACATGCGCCGCAAGGCGATGCAGGATCCGCTCACCGAGCTTCCCAACCGCACGATGTTCCTCGAAGCGGTCGAGCGCGCGGTGCGCAAGGCCAAGCGCCGCGACGGGCACCTGTCGGTGCTCTTCCTCGACCTGGACCACTTCAAGGAGGTGAACGACTCGCTGGGGCACGCCGCGGGAGACCGCCTGCTCATCGCCGTGGGCGAGAGGCTCGCGGCCGCGGTGCGCCAGAGCGACCTCGTGGCGCGGATGGGCGGCGACGAGTTCGTCGTGCTGGTGGAGGACCCGCGCAACGCCGACGAGGTCACCATCGTCGCCCGCAAGATCCTGCACCTGCTCGAGCGCCCCGTGGTGGTGGACTCCAACGAGATCGCGATCTCGGCGAGCGTGGGGATCTCGACCTACCCCGAGGACGGCGAGGACCTCGAGACGCTGGTCAAGCACGCCGACGAGGCGATGTACCAGGCGAAGGAGCGCGGCCGCAACACGTTCCAGCACTACTCGGCGGCGCTGCACAAGGCGGCCACGGACCGCGCCGAGATCGAGAAGCGCGTGCGCTCGGCGCTCGACAACGGCGAGTTCTACCTCGACTACCAGCCCGAGATCGACCTCGCGAGCGGCGAGCGCGTGGGCGTGGAAGCGCTGCTGCGCTGGAAGGACCCCGCCAGCGGCATCGTGATGCCCAACGAGTTCCTGCCGCTCGCCGAGGAGTGCGGCGTGATCGTCGCGATCGGCGAGTGGGTGGTGGACCGCGCGTTGGCCGACGTGGCCGCGTGGCGCGACCAGGGACTGAACCTCATCGTGTCGATCAACGTGTCGGCGCGGCAATTGCAGCATTCGAACCTCGCGGCGGCGGTGGCGAAGTCGCTCAAGGCGCACGGCGTCGCGGCGTCGAGGCTGCGCGTGGAGGTGCCGGAGCCTGCGCTCATGTCCGAGTCCGACGCGATCGATCGCGGCGTGCGCGCGCTGCAGGCGCTCGGCGTGCAGGTGGCCATCGACAACTTCGGCACCGGCTACTCCTCGCTCGGGCTCGTGCGCGGATTCGGCGTGCAGGCGGTGAAGGTGGACAAGTCGCTCGTGAGCAGCTGCGTGAGCAAGCCCGATTGCGCCGCGATCGTGCAGGCCGTGGGATCGATGGCGCACAACCTGGGCCTGGTCGTCGTCGCCACCGGAGTCGAGACCGCGGAGGAGCGCTACCTCGTGGCCTCCCTCGGCTGCGATCGCGCGCAGGGCCTGCAGATCGGCAAGCCCACGAGCTGGCTCGAGATCACGAAATCGGGGACAGACCCCGGTTTCCAGCGGAAGGCCGCCGAGATCGCCAGCGAATGAACCGGGGTCTGGCCCCGGTTTTGGCGGTTCAGGGCAGCGCGGCGATCACCATCGCCGTGGCGGCGGTGACTTTCTTCGAGTAGGCGATGTCGAGGAACTCGTTGGGTCCGTGGGCGTTGGACTTGGGGCCGAGCACGCCGGTCACGAGCAGCTGCGCCTGCGGGAACTTCACGTTCAACATGCTCATGAAGGGAATCGTGCCGCCCTCGCCCATGTAGGCGGCGGGCTTGCCCCAGAACGCGCCGGAGGCCTGGTCGAGAGCATGCGCGAGCCACGGCGCCGTCGAGGGCGCGTTCCAGCCCGTGGCGGCGCTGTCGGCGTGGAACGCGGCCGACGCCGAATACGGAACGTCGCTTTCGAGCAACTTCTTCAGCGACTGCGCAGCGCGCTCGCCATTCACGAGCGGCGGCAGGCGAAGCGAGAGCTTGAAC
The DNA here is from genome assembly GCA_035501715.1 of Usitatibacter sp. Lineage (GTDB taxonomy): Bacteria > Pseudomonadota > Gammaproteobacteria > Burkholderiales > Usitatibacteraceae > Usitatibacter. Next base: position 4,007 of record DATJVS010000273.1, on the reverse strand, counting down.
GACGTGTACGGACGCTGCACGTTGCCCGCCGATTCGAGCGGCGGCAACCCGTCGGCGCCGGTGACCGCGAGCGCCGCGCGCCACGTGCGATTCAGGATGAGCTCCACCGGATCCTTCGTCACCGGCTGCGCGAAAAGGCGCGCCGTGCCCTGGTCGTCGCAGCAGCCCGCCCACGGGAAGCGCTTCCACAGCGATTCGCCCAGGATCTCGGCCGCCTGCTTCGCCTGCGCCATGCGATCGGAAGGCACTTCGCAGGAAAAATCGCCACCCTTCACGACACCCGTGCGTGAATCGTCGATGCGGTCGAGCAGCGAGCGCGCGATGCGGAAGGAGGAAGGCACCACGCCGCCCGCATCTCCCGAGTGAACGCCCTCGGTGAGGATGTCCACGCGCAGCGTGCCATTGATCAAGCCGCGCAGCGACGTCGTGGCCCAGAGCTGGTCGTAGTTGCCCGCGCCCGAATCGAGCGCGATCACGAGGCCCACGTCGCCCATGCGCGGAGCGAGCGCATCGAGGTATGCGGGCAAGTCGTAGCTGCCGCTTTCCTCGCAGGTCTCGATGAGCCCGACGCAACGCGGACGCGCAATGCCTTCCGCATCGAGCGCCTTGATCGCCGCGAACGCCGCGAAGATCGCGTAGCCATCGTCGGCACTGCCGCGCCCGTAGAGGCGCCCTTCCTCGATCACCGGCGTCCACGGGCCGAGATTGGAGCGCCATCCGGTCATCTCGGGCTGCTTGTCCAGGTGGCCGTAGAGCAGCACCGTCTTCTGCGCGGCGCCGGAGCCGCGCGCGGGCACGTCGAAGAAGATGACGGGCGTGCGTCCCTCGAGGCGGATCGTCTCGATGGCGAGCCCCGCCACGCCCTGGCGCTCGGCCCACGCGCGCGCCTGCGCGATGGCCGACTCGATGTGGCCGTGATCCCTCCAAGCCGGATCGAAGTGCGGCGACTTGGCCGGCAGCTTCACGTACTCGACGAGGCGGGCGACGATGTCGTCGTCCCAATGGCGGGCGATGCGCGCCGCGAGCGCGGCGGCATCGTAGGGAACGGGGGAAAGGGGCTGTCTCGCGGTCATGGAAAGGAACCTCCGGGGAGGTTCCTAGTATGCTCCGCGAATGACCGCCCAGGTGCTGCAGGTTCTCATCGCGCTCTACATCGTGTGGGTCGTCGGCGCGTGCGCGACGCTGCTCGCGGAGCGCCGCTCGCCCACCGCCACGCTCGCGTGGATCCTCGCGTTCATCGCGCTGCCCGTGCTGTCGGGCCTCTACTACATGGTGTTCGGCCCGCGGCGCATGCAGCGAAGGAGCCGCCGCTACGACCGCGCGCGCCGGATCCTGCGCCGGGCGCACGAAGCCCCCGACGGACCCGCGCGCCCCGCGCTGCACGACGACGCCGCGGGCCTCGCCGCGGTGGCGAGGCGCCTCGAGCAGGGCCGGCCCACGTTCGCGAGCGCGGCCTCGTTGCTCCACGACGGCGACGACTGCGCGGCCGCCATCGAAGCGGCGATCGGCGCCGCCCAGCATCACGTGCATATGGAGTACTACATCTGGGAGCCCGATGCGACGGGCACGCGGTTCCGCGACCTGCTCGTGGCCGCGGCGCAGCGCGGCGTGGCGGTGCGCGTGATCTACGACTACGTGGGCTCGTCTTCGCTCGGGCGCGGCTTCTGGGCGCCACTCGAGGCCGCGGGCGGCGAAGCGCGCGCGTTCAACCGCGTGCGTCTCGCGATCGCGAGCATCAACTTCGCCAACTTCCGCACGCACCGCAAGATCGCGGTGATCGACGGCGCCATCGGCTTCGTGGGCGGGATCAACATCCACGATCCGGAGCTGCCCTCGCGCATGGGAAAGGCCGCGTGGCGCGACCTGCACGCGCGCATCGAGGGCGAGCCCGTGCATCGCCTGCAGCGACTCTTCCTCGAAGGCTGGAACTACTGCCGCGCCGACTTCCGCCTGTCGCTTCGCAACATGGAGAAGTACTTTCCGGCCACGCGGTGCGGCGAGGGCGTCGCGGTGCAGGTCGTGGCCTCGGGTCCCGACGACACCAATGCGCCGATCCATGCGTTCTTCCTCGCGGGGATCGCGAGCGCGCGCCGGCGCGTGCTGATCGAGACGCCCTACCTCATTCCCGACGAGACGCTGGAGAGCGCGCTTCGCGTGGCGGAGCTTCGCGGCGTGGACGTGCAGGTGATCGTGCCGCGCCAGGGCGACTCGCGCATCGTGACCGCCGCCTCGAAGACCTATTGCGACGCGCTGCGCAAGGCCGGCATCAAGATCTTCGAGTACGGGCCGCCGATGCTGCACACGAAGACGCTCGTGATCGACGACACCGTGGGCGTGATCGGCACGGCCAACATGGACAACCGGAGCTTTCGCCTCAATTTCGAGCTCGCGGCGGCGTTCTACGACCGCGGCATCATCGCGCAGCTCGCCGAGCGCTTCGAGCAGGACCGCGCGGCATCGCGCCCCTTTCCGCTGCGCCGGCATCCGGAGAAGCTCACGGCGCTGCTCGAATCGGTCGCGCGCCTTACTTCGCCGGTGCTGTAGCCGGCGCGATCGGGGGATGCAATGCGCTTGAACACGAGGCTCACGCAAAGGCTCGGCATCGAGCACCCGATCCTGCTCGCGCCCATGAACGTCTTCACGGGCGGCAAGCTCGCGGCCGCCGTGTCCGAAGCGGGCGGCCTCGGCCTCATCGGCGGCGGCTATGGCGACGCCGCGTGGCTCGAGAGGGAATTCGCCGCCGCGGGAGGCGCGCGCGTGGGCTGCGGATTCATCACGTGGTCCATGGCGAGGAATCCCGCGCTGCTCGAGCAGGTGCTCGCGAAGCGGCCCGCGGCGCTCATGCTTTCGTTCGGCGAGCTCGAGCCCCACGCATCGCGCATCAAGTCGCAGGGCGTGCCGCTCATCTGCCAGGTGCAAGGGATGAAGTACCTGCGCGAGGCCGTCGATGCGGGCGCCGACATCATCGTGGCGGAAGGGTGCGAAGCCGGCGGCCACAGCGGCTATCGCGGCGTCTTCACGCTGGTGCCCGAAGCGGCGGACTACCTCGCCAGGCGCTCGCCGGACACCGTCCTCGTCGCGGCGGGCGGCGTGGGCGACGGGCGCGGGCTCGCCGCCGCCCTCATGCTCGGCGCCGACGGCGTGCTCGTCGGAACGCGCTTCGTCGCGTGCCGCGAATCGGAAGCGACGGAGAGCTTCCGCCAGGCGATCGTGCGCGCCGACGGCGACGCCACGATCAAGTCCCGTTCCGTGGACGTCGCACGCAAGCGCTACTGGCCCAATCCGGAATTCGTCATCCGCGTGCTGAAGAACGCCTTCGTCGCGAAGTGGCACGGGCGCGAGGGCGAGATGGAGAAGATCATCGACGCCGAGCACGAACGGTTCCGGAACGCGTTCGCCGCGGGCGACGTGGAAAATTCCGGCGTGCTGCTGGGCGAGGTCTCGGGAATCATCGACGACGTGCCGCCGGCGGCGCAGATCGTCGAGCGCATGGTGGCCGAGGCCTGCCGGCTGATGAGCTCGCGGCCGGGCTGCGTCGTGCGCTGAGAGCGCGGAACCGGCGCGCAACTTTCGCTGTCAGTTCGATTGCGGGACCGGAAGCAACCGGCCCTCGCCGTATTCGAAAGGAGACAGCATGGGAAGCAAGCACGTGGTCATGGCCTGCGCGGCGCTCGCGCTGGGCACTAGCTTCGGCGCCTCGGCGCAGGATTTCGCCGGCGCGCCCGTCGTACGCGGAGAGACAATCGTCGTGCCGGCCCCGAAGTTCGCCGGCGCCTACGTGACCGAGAAGGACCGCGACCTGCTGAGCGACGCGATGCGCGCCCTGCAAGCCGATCGCCACACGCGCAACGCGATGCTCACGATCGTGGCCGACAGGGGCGAGCTGCGCGTCACCGGATCCACGACGGACGCCGGGCAATCGGCGCGGGTCGTCGCGAAGCTCGAAGCGCTGCCCGAATCGCCCAGGGTGTACGCCTTCCTCGACGCGATGAGCGGCTAGGCCGCTA
>DATJVS010000272.1:0-18319 GCA_035501715.1 Usitatibacter sp. | reverse complement strand
GGTGTTCCCCGCTCTCGAGCGGCGCCTCGCGTTCGACGAGGGCGACATCCACTACCTCGCGAACCTCTGCCACAACTGCGGGGCGTGCCTCTACGCCTGCCAGTACGCGCCGCCGCACGAGTTCCAGGTGAACTTCCCGCGCATGCTGGCCGAGGTGCGCAAGCAGACGTACAAGGCCTATGCGTGGCCCGGGTTCCTCGCGTCGGCTTTCGATCGCAACGGAATCGTCGTGGCGATCGTGACGGCGCTCGCGATCGCGCTGCTCCTTGCCGTCACGGCGGGCATGACCGATTCGCAAGCCTTCTTCGCCGCGCATTCCGATCGCGAGGGTTCGTTCTACGCGGTGATGCCGCACGAGACGATGGCCGCGATCTTCGGGGCCGTGTTCCTCTTCGCCGTCCTGGCGCTCGCGGTGGGCGCAGCGCGATTCTGGCTCGGGACAGGCGAGAGCCTCGCGGACTTCGCCGCGCCGCAACCGTTGTCGAGCGCGGCCTGGGACGCCGCGGTGCTGCGCAATCTCGACGCGGGCGCGCGCCGCACATTCCATCACCTCACCTTCTACGGATTCATGCTGTGCTTCGCCGCGACGTCCGCGGGCACGATCTATCACTACGTCTTCGACATCCGCGCGCCCTATCCGTTGTGGAGCCTTCCCGTGATGCTGGGCACGCTGGGCGGCATCGGGCTCATCGTGGGGCCGATCGGATTGATTCGGCTGCGGCACCGCCGCGATCCCGATCTCGCGGACCGCTCGCAGGCGGGGATGGACGCGTCCTTCACGGTGCTGCTCTTGCTGCTGGGCGCGACGGGGCTTGCGCTCCTTGCGTTGCGCGAGACGCGGGCCATGGGCACGCTCCTCGCCCTGCACCTGGGCGTGGTGCTCGCGTTCTTCGTCACGATGCCCTACGGAAAATTCGTCCACGCGCTCTATCGCCTCGCGGCGTTGGCGCGCTTCCACCTCGAGCGGCGGCGGCCGCTTCCCTCGATCGGCCCGGAGTAAAGGAGATCCCGCGATGTCCAACATGGCCCACCTTCCCATTTCGTCCATGAAGAACAAGGTCACCGCCGCCGAATGGAAGGCGCGAGTGGACCTCGCGGCCTGCTACCGCCTGGTGGAGCACTACGGCATGTCCGACATGATGGCGAACCACGTCTCGGCCGCGGTGCCGGGCGAGCAGGGCGCGTTCCTCATCAACGCCTACGGGATGCTCTACGAGGAGATCACGGCTTCCAGCCTCATCAAGATCGACATCGACGGCAACATCCTGCTCAAGCCCGACTTCGGCGAGCTCGACTACGGCATCAACCGCGCGGGCTACGTGATCCACGGCGCCATCCACAAGGCACGGCACGACGTCGCTTGCGTGATCCACACGCACACCTGGGCCGGCATGGCGCTCTCGGCGCTCGAGTGCGGGGTGCTCCCGATCACGCAGACCGCGATGCGGTTCCTGAAGATCGGCTACCACGACTATCAGGGCGTGGTGCTCGACACAAAGGAGGAAGCGTCGCTCCTGAAGGACCTCGGCAAGAACGAGGCGCTCATCCTGCGCAATCACGGGCTTCTCACCGTGGGCAAGACCATCGGCGAAGCCTTCAACTGGATGCATCGGCTCGAGCTCACCGCGCGTTCGCAGCTCGCCGCCATGGCCACGGGCGCCAAGCTCGTGAAGGTGGCGCCGAAGGTGCTCGAGGAAACCTACATGAACTACCAGCCGCAGACGCGCCGTCCCTATGGCGTGATGGAGTGGCCCGCGCTGCTTCGCAAGCTCGACCGCATGGACCCCGGCTACCGGGAATAGCGCTTGCTCGTCGTCGATTCCCAGGTGCACGTCTGGGCCGCGGACACGGCCGAGCGTCCGTGGCGCAGCGGCGCCCATGCGCAGGCGCAGCGCGCGGTGCCGGTCACCGCCGAAGAGGTGCTGGGATGGATGGACGAGGGCGGCGTCGATCGCGCCATCATCGTGCCGCCCTCCTGGGAAGGCGATCGCAACGACCTGGCGTGCGCCGCGGCGGCGAAGCATCCCGGGCGTTTCGCGGTGATGGGGCGCGTCGATCCGGCCTCGCCTGCGTTGCGCGCGCTGTTGCCCACGTGGCGCGACCAGCCCGGCATGCTGGGCCTTCGCTTCGCGTTGCACACGCCGCAACTTCGCCAGCCGTTCCTCGAAGGGCGCTACGACTGGCTCTGGGGCGAGGCCGAGCGCAACCGGATACCGGTGATGGTGCTCATCCATCATCCCTACATGCCCATGATCGACGCGATCGCGGCGAAGCATCCCGGGCTTCGCCTCGTGATCGACCACCTGGGCCTCGTGAACGGCGAGAAGGATGCGCACGCGTTTCGCGAGCTCGACAAGCTGCTCGCGCTCGCGAAGCGCCCCAGCGTGGCGGTGAAGGCGAGCGCGCTGCCGTGCTATAGCGACGAGCCCTATCCGTATCCGGGCTTGCAGCGATATATTCGCGCGGTGTACGAGGCGTTCGGGCCGAGGCGCATGTTCTGGGGCACCGACCAGACGCGTTCCCCGATCGGTTACCGGGAGGGGATCGCGCTCTTCACGCAGCACATGCCCTTCATCGCCGAGGCCGACAAGGAATGGATCATGGGCCGCGGCATCTGCGAGTGGCTCGGATGGAAATGACAACAACAACGGGAGGAATCACCATGAAGCTCGCCCGCTTGCTGGGCATCGCCGCATCGCTTTTCGCCTGCGCCGCGCTCGCGCAGACCTATCCCACGAAGCCCGTGCGCATCGTCGTGGGCTTCGCGCCGGGAGGAAACCTCGACCTCACCGCGCGCCTCTTCGGCGAGGCGATGTCGAAGGAGCTGGGGCAGCCCTTCGTGATCGAGAATCGCGCGGGGGCCGGCGGGGCCATCGGCCAGGAGTACGTGTCCAAGGCGGCGCCCGATGGCTACACGCTCGCGATCGGAACGACCGGCACCACGGTCGTGAGCCCGCTGCTCATCGCGGGCGGCAAGCCGCCTTACGAGCTCAGGGACTTCGCGCCCATCGGAATGCTGGCCGTCGCGCCGCTCGTGCTCGAGGTGCCCGCGGCGAGCCCCTACAAGGACGCCGCGTCGTTCCTCGCGGCCGTGCGCGCCAATCCCGGCAAGGTGAGCATCGGCCACTCGGGCAACGGCACCACGAACCACATCGCGATCCTGCTCCTGCAGGACGCGATGAAGCTCCAGTTCAACGTCGTGGCGTACAAGGGATCGGGCCCGATGCTGGTGGACCTCGTGGGCGGCCAGATCGATTCGGGGCTCGACCAGACGTCGAGCTCGCTGCCGCAGGTCCGGGCGGGCAAGCTTCGCGCGCTCGCGGTCTGCACGCGCAAGCGCCTCGCCGACCTGCCCGACGTGCCTACGCTGGACGAATCCGGCGCGAGCGGCTACGAGGCGGTGACGCCGAGCGGGCTCTTCGCGCCCGCGGGAACGCCGCCCGAGATCGTGAAGGCGCTCAACGTGGCCATCGGCCACGCGCTCGCGCAGCCCGCGATCCAGAAGCGCCTCGCGGAGCTGGGATCCGAGATCCGCCCGATGAGCCCCGGGGAATTCACGAGGTTCATGCAGGACGAAGAGACGCGCCTCAAGGCGTTGGCGGCGAGGGGAGTGCTGAAGGGGAGCTAGGCGAGGACAGGCTGTGGAAGATCTCGGTGTTGGGGACCAGCTTGGCGGTCTCCAGCAGCGGCATCCCGAAGCCCCTCACGATCGCGTCGAAGGTCGAGTACGTGTCGGACACGCGCACCTCGTTGGACGGGGCGTCCCAGAACTTGTACCGGTAGACGAGCAGGTGTCGCGTCTTCATTCGCCCACGATAGGCGAGTCCGCGTCCCGGCGAAATCGACCGGATGCCCCAGTACTTTCGTATGGGGTGTTACTTGGCCTTGTCCGCGGATTGCTCCTTCGGCGCCTCTTCGGGCTTCTTGTAGTCGCCGATCACGCCCTTGAGCGGGCAGACGGAGAATGCGGGGCACTTCTGGCAGCCGGCTGCCAACGCGATAGGACATAGAGTCATTCTTTCCTCCTTTTGCGAAAAGCGACTAGAAAGTCGCCCGCTTCTCGAACCGCACGAACTCGCCGTCGCCCTCGGTGACCTCCACCGCGACCACGCGCGCATCCTCCGGCCCGCGATGCGTCCAGCGCACGATCGCCTCGACCGCGTCGACCGATCCCTGCACGACGGCTTCCACCGATCCATCGGCCCGGTTGCAGACCCAGCCGGTGACCTCGAGGCGCTCGGCCTCGATGCGCATGGATTCGCGGAAGAAGACGCCCTGGACGCGCCCCCTCACGCGCAGCCGCCGGGTGAGCTTATCAGTCATCGTGCGAGACGCGCCCGCGGCCGCGCTTGATCGCGCCGCGCCCTTTCTTCGCTTCGATGCGGCGCTTTTTCGACGCCTTCGTGGGCTTCGTCGGCACCCGCTTCTTCGGCACGTGATTCAGGCGCTCCAGCCGCTCGATCAGGCGTTCGAAGGCGATCTCGCGGTTGCGGTGCTGCGACGGTGAATCCTGCGCGATCACCACCACGCCCGAGGGGGGGTGCGTGAGGCGCAGCGCCGATTCGGTGCGGTTCACGTGCTGGCCGCCCGGGCCGCTCGCGCGGAAGACGTCCACCGCGACCTCGCGCTCGAGCACGTCGCGATCGGTGGCATAGGGCGGGGGAAGGAGGGGCGCGCGGCGGCTCATGCCCCGATTTTGGGCGTACGCGCCCGATTCTTACAACTGTATTCGCCCAGTCTTACAACCGTATTCGAGCCAAGCCCGCTTTGTGAACGCCTTCACAGTGGCCGCCGCCACCGCTTGCAAAGATGCATCCATCGAAACCGCACGCACAGGAGTCGGCTCATGACCGCGAAGCAGCAGATCGCCACCGGGTTCCTCGCCGTGCTGATCGTTTGCAGCGTCGCGTTCATGCCGGCGAATGCCGACACGAGCCCGTCCGTGAAGGGCACCGTGCATCGCGCCGCCGCGGTCGTCGCGGCCACGAAGGCGAGCGCGCCGGCGCCCGCGCAAGCTCCGCGCGACCTCACCTACAACTAGGATTTCCCCGCAAGGCGCACACTTGCGGAACCCGCCGGAGACCCCGGCGGGTTTTTTTTACTTGATGCGCATGCCGGGCATCGCGCCCGAGTCGGGGGCCAGCAGGTAGATCGAGCTTCCGTCGCCCGCGGCGAGCACCATGCCCTGGGACTCGCCGAAGCGCATCTTGCGCGGCGCGAGGTTGGCCACCATCACGGTGAGCCGCCCGATCAGGTCCTTCGGCGTGTACACGGAACGGATGCCCGCGAACACGGTGCGCGGCGCGTCGATGCCGATGTCCAGCGTGAGCTTGATCAGCTTGTCCGCGTCGGGCACGAGCTCGGCGTCCACGATGCGCGCGATGCGCAGGTCGATGCGCGCGAAGTCGTCGATCGAAATGGTCTCGCCCACGGGCAGGATCACCGGCGGCTTGGGCGGCTCGATGGGCTCCAGCTTGAACTCGGGCGCGTCGCTCGCGGCGGCCGCGGCCTTGGGAGCGGGCTCCGGCTTGGCTTCCGCGGGCGGCTCCAGCAGCGCGTCGATCTGCTTCGGATCGATGCGGGAGACGAGGTGCTTGTACGGCTGGACCTTGTGCCCGGGCTTGAGCGGCGTGGGCACGTCTTCCCAGTCGAGGGGCTTCACCGCGAGGAACTCCTCGACATCGGCGGCCACCTGCGGCAGCACCGGCTTGAGATAGATCGTGAGGATGCGGAAGAGCTCGAGGTAGAGCGTGCAGAACCACTGCAGCGCCGCGTCCTGGCCGGGCTCCTTGGCGATCTCCCATGGCTTCTGCTCGTCCACGTACTGGTTCACACGGTCGGCGAGGAACATGACCTGGCGGATCGCCTTGCCGAACTCGCGCGCGTCGTAGTCCGCGGCGATCGCATCGGCGAAGCTGCGCACCTCGAAGAGGATCGCCGGCGCCTGTTCGTCGTCGGGCGCGGGCGCGGCGAGATTGCCGCGCATCTTGTGCTTGAGCTCGCGCCCCGCCGAGAGCGGCTCTTCGGAGAGCGCGCCGCCGAAGCGCTTGCCGATGAAGCCGGCGGCGCGGCTCGCGATGTTCACGTACTTGCCCACCAGGTCCGAGTTCACGCGGGCGAGGAAGTCGTCGGGATTGAAGTCCAGGTCCTCGACGCGGGCGTTCAGCTTCGCCGCGAGGTAATAGCGCACCCACTCGGGATTGAGGCCCAGCTCGATGTAGCGCTGCGGGCTCACGGAGATGCCGCGCGACTTGCTCATCTTCTCGCCGGACAGTTGCAGGAACCCGTGCACGTACACGTTCTCGGGCACCTTGCGGTCCGAGAACTTGAGCATCGCCGGCCAGAAGAGCGTGTGGAAGTAGATGATGTCCTTGCCGATGAAGTGGATCTGCTCCACCTTCGGATCGGCCAGGTACTTGTCGAAGTCCTGCCCCTTCTTCTCGAGGTAGTTCTTGAGCGAGGCGAGGTAGCCGATGGGAGCGTCCAGCCACACGTAGAAGTACTTGCCCTTGGCGCCGGGAATCTCGATGCCGAAGTAGGGCGCGTCGCGCGTGATGTCCCAGTCGTTGAGGCCCCCGTCGAGCCACTCGAGGACCTTGTTGGAGACCTCGGGCTGGAGCTTGCCGTCCTGGGTCCACTCGCGCAGGAACTCCACGCAGCGCGGGTCGGAGAGCCTGAAGAAGAAGTGGTCCGACTTGCGCAGCACGGGCTTCGCGCCCGTGAGCACGGAATAGGGATTCTTCAGGTCCGTGGGCGCATAGACCGCCCCGCAGTTCTCGCAGGAGTCGCCGTACTGGTCCTTGGTGCCGCACTTCGGGCACTCGCCCTTGATGTAGCGGTCGGGCAGGAACATGCCCTTCACCGGGTCGAAGAACTGCTCGATTGTCTTCGTGTCGATGAAGCCGGCCTTCTTGAGCGCGAGGAAGATGGCGGCCGAGAGCTCGCGGTTCTCTTCCGAGTGCGTCGAGTGGAAGTTGTCGAAGCTGATGCCGAAGCGCTGGTAGTCGCGCCTGTGTCCCTCGGCCACGCCGGCGATGAGCTCCTCGGGGGTGATGCCTTCGCTTTCCGCGCGCAGCATGATCGGTGCGCCGTGCGTGTCGTCGGCGCAGACGAAATTCACCTTGTGGCCCCGGAGGCGCTGGAAGCGCACCCAGATGTCGGCCTGCACGTACTCCATGATGTGCCCGATGTGGAACGGGCCATTGGCGTAGGGCAGCGCTGTGGTGACGAAAAGCTTGCGGGGCATTGAGCGATGTGATGAAGGCTCCGCGATGATAGCAAATTGCTTTAAAATTCAGCGTCCCTTCCGCGCATCACGACCCTCCTACGCATGTCAGCCACCGAGAAAGACGTCACCGACGCGCTCTCCGAGCTCATCGACCCCGTCACCAGCCGCAATTTCGTCGAGCAGAAGAGCGTGAAGAACGTGAAAGTCGAGGGCGGGCGCGTCTCGCTGGACGTGGTGCTCGGCTATCCCGCGCGCGGCGTCATCGAATCGGTGCGAAAGAGCGTCACCGACCGCCTGGCGAAGCTTCCGGGCGTCACGCAGGCGAGCGCCAATGTCTTCTCGAAGGTCGTCTCCCACTCGGTGCAGCGCGGCGTGAAGCTGGTCCCGGGGATCAAGAACATCATCGCGGTGGCCTCGGGCAAGGGCGGCGTGGGCAAGAGCACCACGGCCGTGAACCTGGCGCTCGCGCTCGCCGCCGAGGGCGCCACCGTGGGCATGCTCGATGCCGACATCTACGGCCCCTCGCAGCCCCTCATGCTGGGCATCACGGGCCGTCCCACCTCCAAGGACGGCAAGAGCATGGAGCCCATGGAAGGCCATGGCGTGCAGGCGATGAGCGTGGGTTTCCTCATCGAGCAGGACACGCCCATGGTCTGGCGCGGCCCCATGGTCACGCAGGCCCTCGAGCAGCTCCTCACGGAGACCCGCTGGCGCGACCTCGACTATCTCGTGGTGGACCTGCCGCCCGGCACGGGCGACATCCAGCTCACGTTGGCGCAGAAGGTCCCGGTCACGGGCGCGGTGATCGTCACCACGCCGCAGGACATCGCCCTCATCGACGCGAGGAAGGGACTCAAGATGTTCGAGAAGGTGGGCATCCCAATCATCGGCATCGTCGAGAACATGGCGATCCACATCTGCTCGCAGTGCGGGCACGCCGAGCACATCTTCGGCGAGGGCGGCGGCGCGCGCATGAGCAAGGACTACGACGTGGAGCTGCTGGGCTCGCTTCCGCTCGACATCCGCATCCGCGAGCAGGCCGATTCGGGCAAGCCCACAGTGGTGGCCGATCCCGACGGCCCGGTGGCAGCGATCTACCGGGACGTCGCCCGCAAGGTCGCCGCGCGCATCGCCCGGCAAAGCGAGGACCGCACCTCCGTGTTCCCGAAGATCGTCATCCAGAACAATTGAACATCGTGCGTTGAATACAACCGGGGCGATCATTGGAGCGGACGACAGGTCGCCGCTCAATTCCGCGAGCATAAGAACATGAGCATCAAGAGCGACAAATGGATCCGCCGCATGGCGGAAGAGCACGGGATGATCGAGCCGTTCGAAGCCGGCCAGGTGCGCGAGGTCGGAGGCCGGCGAATCGTGTCCTACGGCACCTCGAGCTACGGCTACGACATCCGCAGCTCGAACGAATTCAAGATCTTCACCAACATCAACTCCACGATCGTCGATCCGAAGGCCTTCGATCCCAAGTCCTTCGTCGACTTCACGGGAGACGTCTGCATCATCCCGCCCAACTCGTTCGCCCTGGCCCGCACGGTCGAGTACTTTCGAATTCCGCGAAACGTCCTCACGGTATGCCTGGGGAAATCGACCTACGCGCGCTGCGGGATCATCGTGAACGTGACGCCCTTCGAGCCCGAGTGGGAGGGATACGTCACGCTGGAGTTCTCGAACACCACCCCCCTTCCCGCGAAGATCTACGCCAACGAGGGGGTCGCCCAGGTGATCTTCTTCGAGTCCGACGAGGTCTGCGAGACCTCCTACCGGGACCGCGGCGGCAAGTACCAGGGGCAGAAGGGCGTCACCCTGCCAAAAATCTAGCCGGGTACTGAATTTTCGACAAAAAATTTACAACCGGGCCCGGTTTTTTGCCATATACTTCGGCCCGTTTTCTCGAGAAATCCCGATTCGATTTCTCCACCAGCTAAGGCCCGATTGGGACGATTGAGGAGGTCATCATGACAGGAGCGAGGAACTACTGTGGCCCGAATGCTTCCGGCTTGGCCGGCGAGCGTTTGCTGCCCGGTATTGACTCGACCCCTCGTCACGAAAGACCCCGATGCCCCGAACCGCCACTGTAAAGAGGCTCCGGCCCCAGCCGGAGTTTCCCCTCGATTCCCACCCTGAAGTCAGCCTCGACTTCACGCGGGTGAAGCAGTACCTCGCCAAGCACGGCTACAAGCGGCCGACCCTCCTCGTGGACCTCGACATCGTTCGCAACAAGACCCGCCGTTTCCGGGCCGCGTTGCCTCGCGTGCGGCCGCACTTCGCCGTGAAGGCGAATCCGGACCCGCGGGTGCTGAAGGTCCTCATCCAGGAGGGCGCGGGCTTCGAGATCGCTTCCATCGCGGAGCTGGACATCCTCATGGGCCTGGGCGTGCGGCCCGCGGAGATCTTCTACTCCAACCCGATGAAGTCGCGCTCGTACCTCGAGTACGCGGCCGCCAAGGGCGTGGAGTGGTACGTCGTGGACAGCGTGGAGGAGGTGCGCAAGGTGAAGGCGGTCAAGTCCGACGCCAAGCTCTACCTGCGCATCGACGCGCCCAACATCGGCAGCGACTGGCCGCTTTCGGGCAAGTTCGGCGCGCACATGAGCGACGTGCCGGAGATCATCGAGGCCGCGGTGCAATGCAAGGCGGATCTCGCGGGCGTGACCTTCCACGTGGGCTCGCAGTGCCTCAACCCCGAGAACTGGCGCGTGGGCATGGAGCGCGCGCGCAAGGTCTTCGCCTCGATGAAATCGGTTGGCCTGAAGCCGCGCCTGCTCAATCTCGGCGGCGGCTATCCGGTGCGCCACGTGAAGCCGATCCCGTCGGTGGAGACCATCGCCGAGGTGATCAACAAGGAGCTTCGCCACTTCGGCCCCGAGGTCCAGGTGATCGCCGAGCCGGGCCGTTACCTCGTCTCCGACGCGGGCTACTTCATCTGCCGCGTCGTCGGAACCGCGACCCGCAACGACCAGCGTTGGATGTACTGGGACGCGGGTGTGTTCGGCGGCGTGATCGAGACCACCGAGGGCCTGCGCTACAACATCTACACCGATCGCGACGGCGAGCCCGTGTCGTGGAACGTCGCAGGCCCCACGTGCGACTCGGTGGACGTGGTGATGCGCGAGGAGCTCTTTCCCGCCGACCTCCAGGACGGCGACTTCATCTTCATCAAGAACGCCGGCGCGTACACGACCGCGTACGCGAGCAACTTCAACGGCTTTCCGTTGCCCGAGGTCGCGACGCTCGGCTCCTAGTGGGATTCACGCCGGCCGATCCCGATTTCGAGCGCCGCACCCGCGGGCGTGCGGGCGTGAAGGACTAGCGCCCCATGGCTCAGGACTTCTGGGCCTCGAGCGGCTACGCCGACCTGCGCCGCGGCGCCGAGGGCCTCGCGCCCACGGGCGCCTGGCTCGCGCGGTTCATCGAGCGCGAGGAGCTCAGGCCGCCGCACGATGCGGGCCCGGCCGAGATCGCCTTGCACGAGCGGCTGCACGACGATCCGCTCGCGGCCGTGAGCGAAGCCGACCTCGCCGCGGTCGAGGACGAGGACGCGCGCTCCAACTGGGAAGAGTTCCTGCGCTTCCGCGAGCGCCTCTCGGATTTCCCGACGCTCGAAGCGACCTATCGAGACCTCTTCGCGCGCGAGTCCGTGGACCTCGCGCCGGTCTTCGTCGATGCGATGGTGCAGGCGATCCTGCGCGACCTCCTCGAGGGCGCCGACGCGTGGAGCTGCCGCGCGGGCGAGATGCTCTTCCGCCGCCAGCGCCTGTCCACCGACGGCGGCCAGGTGCTCGCGGCCGACGCGGCCACGCTCGAGGCCTACCACGACAGCGGCGGCTTCGGGAACGTGGGGCGGCTGCTGCGCCAGAACAACACTCCGATCGCCTCCGTCAAGATGGACGTCCTCAATCACGAGAACGCCCCCTTCTACTGGATGCGCGACGAGCTCTACAGCTTCGCGCTCGACGTCACGCCGGGGCGCGAGGGCGCGCGGGCGCTCGCCACAGTCCTGGAACGCTGGGTGGCGCGCATGACGGGCGCGGAGGTGTCCATCGAGCCGCTCACCGCCATCGAGGACGAGCGCTGGCGCTGGCACACGGGCCTCGACGCGGACTCCACCGCGATCCTGAACGCGCTGTATCGGGGAGAAGAGCCGCCGCCCGAGGAGATGGAACGCCTCGCGCTCCTCTTCCGCCTTACGTTCGCCGATGCCTCCGTCGTGCTGCCGGAGATGCGCGATCGCCCCGTGTACCTGGGGCTCGCCTGCCGGCCGGACCGCACGCTGAAACTCAAGCCCCAGAACCTCCTCGTGAACCTTCCGATTTCGCGGTCGTAGCCGGCGCTCGTGCCGCTGTAGAATCGAAGCTTCCCCCAGGAGCACTCCCATGACCGCCGCCCTCCAGAACACCGGTACCTTCATGCTCAGCAAGGAAATCGAGATCCTCATCGCGGAGCGCGCGAAGCTGCTTCGCGTGGCCGGCGCGGCCGCGCAGTTCGTCGCCGCGATGGACGCCGCGAGCCTGCCCAAGCGCATGGCCACCGAGGCCGACATCCTCGCCGAGAGCGTGAACGCGTTGCCCGAGGACACGCTGAAGGACGCGCTCGGGCTCATCTCCACGCAGCGCTGAGGGGCCGAAGATGAACCACGATACTTTCAACATGAGCATCCGCAAGTTCCTGAAGACGGTGGGCGTGCATTCGCAGCGCGAGATCGAGGCGGCCATCGACGAGGCGATCCGCTCGGGGAAGCTGAAGGGCAACGAGACGCTCGACGCGAAGATGCATCTCACGCTCGGCGGTACCACGCTCTCCGTGAGCTTCGACGGGAAGATCTCCCTGGAATGAACGATCGCGCGAGCGTCGCTGCGGTCGTCTACGCGGACGTCGAGGCCGCGGCCTCGCGCCTGGAAGGCGTCGCCCATCGCACGCCGGTGGCGACGTCCTCGCAGTTCGACGCGCTCACGGGCGCGCAGGTCTTCTTCAAGTGCGAGAACCTGCAGCGCATGGGCGCCTTCAAGTTCCGCGGCGCGTACAACGCGCTGTCGCAGCTCGGTGCCGATGAGCGGCGCCGCGGAGTGGTCGCGTTCTCGTCGGGCAACCACGCGCAGGCGGTGGCGCTCGCGGGGCGGCTGTTGGGAGTGCCGGCCGTGATCGTGATGCCTGCCGACGCGCCCACGGTGAAGGTGGCGGCCACCAGGGGCTATGGAGCGGAGGTCGTCTTCTACGATCGTGCCGCCGGGCAAAGCCGCGAGGAGGTCGCGAAGCGCATCTCGGCCGAGCGCGGCGCGACGGTCGTGCCGCCGTTCGATCATCCCTGGGTGATCGCGGGGCAGGGCACGGCCGCCAAGGAGCTCTTCGAGGACGTGGGCCCGCTCGACCTGCTGCTCACGCCGTGCGGCGGCGCGGGCCTGCTCTCGGGCTCGGCGATCGCAGCGGCGAGGCTCTCGCCCGGCATTCGCGTGATCGGCGTGGAACCCGCCGCGGGCGACGACGTGCAGCGCTCGTTCCGCGCGAAGAGCAAGCAGCACATCGCCGTCCCCGACACCATCGCCGACGGCGCGCGCACGCAATCGCCGGGCGACTTCACGCTCCCGCTCGTGCTCGAGCACGTACACGACATCGTGACAGTCACCGACGCCGAGATCGTCGAGGCGATGCGATTCCTCTGGGAGCGCATGAAGCTCGTGGTCGAGCCCACGGGCGCGCTCGCCGCGGCCGCGGTGCTCAAGGGGCGCGTCGAGGTGCGCGACCGGCGCGTGGGCGTGATCCTCTCGGGCGGCAACGTCGACTTGAAGGCGGTCGCCACGCTCTTCGCGTGATCAGCGCTCGAGTCGGCGCCTCGATCCCGCGCCGCGGCAGCGCGCTCATGCGTGCGTTCGGACGGTTCGTGGTGGCCGCGATGCGCTTTCGCGTCGAAGGCGAGATCCCGGATTGGCCGAAGCTCGTCGTGAGCGTCGCGCCGCACACCTCCAACTGGGACTTCCTGATCGGCATGGGCGCGATGTTCGCGCTCGATCTGAAGCTCAACTTCCTCGCCAAGCACACGCTCTTCCGCGCTCCCTTCGGCCCGCTCTTCCGCTGGATGGGCGGCATTCCCGTGGATCGCACGAGCGCCCACGGCGTGGTGGGGGACGCCGTGCACGCGTTCGAGGCGAGCGACCGGCTCATGCTCGCGATCGCGCCCGAGGGCACGCGAAGCCGGGTCTCGCACTTCAAGTCGGGGTTCCTGCACATCGCGCGCGGAGCGCACGTGCCGTTGCTGCTCGCATCGTTCGATTGGGGCAACCGCTGCGTGCGTCTCGGACCGCCTTTCGAGACGAGCGGCGACGTCGCGTCGGACCTGCAGAAGATCGAGGCCTACTACGCCACGATCCGTGGCAAGCACCGCTAGCCGCATCGTTCCACGTTGGTGCCGCAGTGCACCAAAGTGTCCCGCCGGCCGTCGCGGCCCACCGCGCGCCCTTCGCTAAGTCCTTGAATGCAATCGCCGCTTGGGATGGCACGATTGCTGCAATGCAGTAGGCGTCGGCTTCGGCCGACGTTTCTCCTCCGAGAGCGGTTTGGCCCCGCCGGTGACCCCGGCGGGGCTTTTTCTTTTCGGCATCGGGCGTCAAACTGAAGGCGATGGGCCTCGCAGCGATCCTCGTTTGTCTTCTCGCACAACACACGTATCCCGTGAGCGGGCGTGGGCCGGTCATGGAGTTCTACGGCCGCATGTGCCTGTCGGCCGCCAAGCGAATGAACGCGGGCGATCGCAACTCCGGCATCTTGGCGTGGATCGCGCTCATGGGCGCGGTGCTCGTTCCCGTGATCCTCGCAAGCGTGCTCGCAGCCGCGGCCCATCCAGCCGTCCTGTGGCTCCTCGATGTGGTCTTTCTCTACACGACGGTCCGCTTCGTTCCGACGGCGCGTGCGCTGAACGCAATCGAGCGCGCGCTTCGCGAGCAGAACGTGGCTTCCGCGCTGAACGTGCTCTCCCAATGGCAGGGCGAGCCCGCCGGAGCGGACGATGCGAGCAGCCTTGCGCGCCTTTCCGCCGAGCAGGCGCTGCGCGAGGCGCACTACGGCACATTCGGGCCGCTCTTCTGGTTCCTCGTCCTGCCCGGGCCCGTCGGGCTCGTGATCTACCCGCTCGCGCTGCGTGCGGCGCGCACCTGGGAGCGCGTGGTCGAGGCCGACGAGCGCGAGTTCGGCTGGTTCGCCGCTCGCGCGTTCCACGCGATCGACTGGATCCCGCAGCGCGTGAGCGCTTTCTTCTTCGCGGTGGTGGGCAACTTCGAGGACGCGCTCTTCTGCTGGCGCTCGCAGGCGGCGGCGTGGCTGCAGCCCGAAGAGGGCATCGTGCTCGCAAGCGGCGCCGGGGCCCTGGGCGTGAAGCTGGGCGACGCGATCGTGGCCTCGGGCGCGACGATCCCGCGTCCCGCGCTCGGGACCGGCGAGCCCGCCGGCGAGGAGGTGCTCGCGAGCCTCGAGGGCATGCTCTGGCGCGCCATGACCCTGTGGCTCATCGTCTTCGCGCTCGCCGCCGCGCTGCAACTCGCGTGATCGCGCGGTTCCGGTAGAATTTCGCGACAAGAACACGAACAACCGCGCCGAGAGCATCGCCTTGGAAGTCCGCTTCGACCGTTTCTACCGCCACGACGACCTGACCGCGATCCTCCGGGAGCACGCGAAGCGCCGCCCCGATCTCTTCTCGGTGCAGTCCATCGGAAAGAGCCACGAAGGGCGCGACATCTGGCTCGTCACCGCCACCAACACCGCCACGGGAGAAGCTTCGGCCAAGCCGGCGTGGTGGATCGACGGCAACATCCACGCCGCGGAGCTCACGGCGTCGACCGCGTGCCTGTACTACCTGCACACGCTCGAGCAAGGCTACGGAAAGGATGCGGACATCACGCGGCTGCTGGACACGCGCGCGATCTACGCCTGCCCGCGCATCAATCCCGACGGCGCCGAATGGGCGCTCGCCGACAAGCCCAAGTACATCCGCTCGTCGACCCGGCCCTATCCCTTCGACGAGGATCCGGTCGACGGCCTGAACGTCGAGGACGTGGACGGCGACGGGCGCATCCTCTCGATGCGCATTCGCGATCCCAACGGCGCGTTCAAGGCGCACCCGAAGGATGCGCGCCTCATGACGCCGCGCGGGCCCGCGGAGTACGGCGGCGAATACTTCCGCGTGATCCCCGAGGGCACGCTCGTGAGCTACGACGGGGTCGAGATCCGCGTGAACCGCGACAAGCAGGGCCTCGACCTCAACCGCAACTTCCCCGCGGGATGGCGCCAGGAATACCAGCAGGTCGGCGCGGGGCCCTATCCGGCCTCCGAGCCCGAGGTCCGCGCGGTCGTCGATTTCATCGCGAAGCATCCCAACATCGGCGGCGGCATCAGCTTCCACACGCAAAGCGGCGTGATCCTGCGGCCCTTCTCGAGCGAGCCCGACGAGAACATGCCCGCCGAGGACCTGTGGCTCTACAAGCTCTTCGGCAAGACCGCGACGGAGCTCACGGGCTACCCGAACATCTCGATCTTCCACGACTTCAAGTACCACCCGAAGCAGGTGATCACGGGCGGCTTCGACTGGATCTACGAGCACCTGGGCCAGTTCTTCTGGACGGTGGAGATCTGGGCGCCGCCCAAGGAAGGCGGCGTCGAGAACTACCACTTCATCGACTGGTACCGCGAGCACCCGCCCGAGGACGACCTGAAGCTCATCGCCTGGAGCGATCGCGAGCTGGAAGGCCAGGGCTACGTGGACTGGTATCCCTTCGACCATCCGCAGCTGGGCCGCGTGGAGCTGGGGGGATGGAACAAGCTCGCCGTCTTCCGCAATCCGCCGAAGCAATACCTCGAGCGCGAGGTGAAGCGCTTCCCGGGCTGGATCACGTGGCAGGCGCTCACGCTGCCGCGCCTCGAAGTGTTCAAGGCGGAGGCGACGGCGCTGGGCGGCGACGCGTGGCGCGTGCGCCTCGCGGTGCACAACACGGGCTATCTTCCGTCGTACGTCACGAAGCGCGCCCTCGAGCGCAAGGTGGCCCGCGGCGTCGTGTACGAGATCGACCTGCCGGAGGGCGCCGAGCTCGCCGCCGGCAAGCCCCGTGTCGAAGGCGGCCAGCTCGAGGGACGCGCCAATCGTCCCACGCTGCAGGCGTTCCTTCCGAGCCCCGACATCACCGGCGACCGCGGCCAATGCGAATGGACCGTGCGCGCGCCGCGCGGCGCCGAAATCACGGTGAGCGCCCGCCACGACCGCGCCGGCCGCGTCTCCGCGAAGCTCGTGCTTTCCTGAAGCGGGGACTTGCAAAGTGCTAGGCTAGCCTCATCTCCTCGTCGAGGAGGTGCTGGAGATGCCTGCCGTACGCCCCGCCGCCGTGGCGGGCCAGTTCTATCCGGGCGATGCCGGAGCGCTCGCCGCCGAAGTCTCGTCGTACCTGGCCGAGGTGCCCGCGCCCGGGCCCGGCGTTCGCGCGCCCAAGGCGATCATCGCGCCCCATGCGGGCTACATCTATTCAGGCCCCATCGCGGCTTCGATCTATGCGCGGCTCGCGCCGCTGCGGGGAACGATCCGCCGCGTGATCCTGGTCGGCCCGGCGCATCGCGTGCACGTGGCCGGCGTCGCGGTCCCGACATCGCACGCATTCGCATCGCCCCTGGGCGAGGTGCCTCTCGACCTCGCCACCATCGAGATGCTGCGGCGCAAGCTTCCGTTCGTCGAGGTGAGCGACCGGGCGCACGCCCACGAGCATTCGCTCGAGGTGCACCTTCCGTTCCTCCAGTCCGTCCTCGGGTCATTCGAGCTCGTTCCCATCGTCGTGGGCGACGCCCCGCCCGACGACATGGCGCACCTGCTCGAGCTGGTGTGGGGCGGACCTGAAACTCTGCTGGTCGTGAGCTCGGACATGTCGCACTATCTTCCGTACAACTCCGCGCTCGGGCGCGACCGGCAGACCGCGCGGGCCATCGCGAGCCTCGAGGCCAACGTCGCCCTCGAGGAGGCGTGCGGCGCGGCGCCGATCAACGGGCTGCTGCGCGCGGCGCGCGGCAAGGGGTTGCGCTGCGAGCTCGTGGACCTGCGCAATTCGGGCGATACGGCCGGCGACCTGGATCGCGTGGTCGGTTATGGCGCCTTCGCGTTCACCGAACCGGATGCCTGAGCCCGAACGCGGCCGGATCCTGGTCGGAATCGCGCGCGACGCGATCGCCGATGCGGCCGGGCCGCGCCTGGCACGCGGCTGGGAGCCCGCATGGCTTCGCGAGCCGGCCGCGACATTCGTGACGCTGCGCGATGCCGCGGGTGAACTGCGGGGGTGCATCGGCACCGTCGATGCGCACCGCGCCCTCGGCGACGACGTCGCGCACAACGCGCATGCGGCCGCGTATCGCGATCCCCGCTTCGTGCCCGTCGACTCGCAGGAACGGCACACGCTCGCGGTGGAGGTCTCGGTGCTCACGCCGCGCGTGGCGTTCGCGGCCCGCAGCGAGGCCGATGCGATCGCGGCGCTCAGGCCGGGCGAGGACGGCGTGGTCTTCGAATACCGCGACCGGCGCGCGACCTTCCTTCCCCAGGTCTGGGAGAGCCTCCCCGATCCGCTCGATTTCCTCTCGGAGCTTCGGCGCAAGGCGCAATTGCCGGCGCGCTTCTGGCACGAGGAGGTGCGCCTCTGGCGCTACGCGGTGGAGAAGCACACGTGAGCGCACGCGACGTGAACGACAGGATCGAGGAACCGCTGCATCCGGGCCGCTGGTGGCACCGCCTCGACGACGGGCGCATCCAGTGCGACCTGTGCCCGCGCGAGTGCCGCCTGCACGAAGGCCAGCGCGGCGCGTGCTTCGTGCGCGCGCGGGTGAACGACGCGATGGTGCTCACCACCTATGGGCGCTCTTCGGGCTTCTGCGTCGATCCCATCGAGAAGAAGCCGCTCAACCAGTTCCTGCCGGGCTCGGCGGTGCTCTCGTTCGGGACGGCGGGATGCAATCTGGCTTGCAAATTCTGTTTTCACCCGGCGACCTGGATTGCGACGAGCGATGGCATGCGACGGATCGGCGACTTGTTCGAGGCGTGCACGGACAGGGTTTCCCTCGAAGG
>DATJVS010000271.1:0-5657 GCA_035501715.1 Usitatibacter sp. | reverse complement strand
TTGTAGTAGGGCTGGACCGCGACGGGTTTCGGCGCCCCGAGCAGGTCGCACACGCGCATCGTCTCGGCGATGCGCCATCCGCGGAAGTTCGACAGCGCGAAGTAGCGGATCTTGCCGCTGCGCACGAGGTCGGCCATGGCGGCCACGGTCTCCTCGAGCGGGGTGGCCTCGATGTCGCGGTGCAGGTAGTACAGGTCGATGTAGTCGGTGCCCAGGCGCTCGAGGCTTTCCTCCACAGCACGCATGATCCACTTGCGGCTGGTGCCGCGGCGATTGGGATCGTCCTTGCCGTCGGCGCCGGGCATCGGATTCGCCACCTTGGTCGCGAGCACCCAGCGGTCGCGGTCCGGCGCGATGAGCTTCCCGGTGATGCGCTCGCTCTCGCCCTTCGTGTACACGTCGGCGGTGTCGATGAAGTTCACGCCCGCGTCGCGCGCGGCGGCGACGATGCGCCCGGATTCGGCCGCGTCGGTGCGGTCGCCGAACATCATCGTGCCGAGGCAGATCGGCGAGACTTGCAGGCCGCCGTGGCCCAGCTTGCGGTATTCCATGGGGTTCCCTTCGTTCAGCGGGTCGCGAGCGCTTCGATCAGGTGCAGGCCGGAGCGGATGCCCGCGAGGTAGAGCGACACCTTCGTCGATTCGTTGGGCGCGTGGTTGTTCTCGTCGTAGGGCGCGAGGGGCACGACGATCGAGGGCAGGCCCAGCAGGCGCGTGAACACGAAGTCGGGCGTCGTGCCGCCCAGCGACGGAACGACGAGCGCCTTCTTGCCGAAACCAGTCTCCACCGCGGCCTTCACGAGCGGCACCATCGGGTGATCGAGCCGCGTGCGCGATGGCGGCGTCGCCTTGAGGCTGCGGATCTCGATGCCGTGGTAGCCGCGGTCGCGCGCGAACTTGCGGATCGCTTCGAGCACCTTCTCGGGATCCTGGCCGCCCACCAATCGCACGTCGGCCTTCGCGAGCGCCTCCTTGTAGATGATCGTCTTCTGTCCCTGGCCGGTATAGCCCGACGCGAAGCCCGAAACGTTGAACGCGGGGCGCAGCATCAGCCGCTCGTGGAAGAGCGCGTCGTCGTCGCCCGTCGTGGGCTCGACTCCCACGCTTTCCCTGAATCCCGCGTGATCGACCTTGAGCGACTTCAACGCTTCGCGGTCGGCGGGCGCCACGTTCACTTCCGCGTACGCCGCACCGGGCACCAGGAGCTTGCCGTCGCGATCGACAATCTCGGCGAGGAGGTGGATCAGGTCCAGCGTGGGATTGGGCGCGACCCCGCCGAAGTTTCCCGAATGGAGATTGCGCTTCGCGCCCTTCGCGACGAACTCGAGGCCGAGGTTGCCGCGCACGCCCATCATCAGGATCGGCTGGTCGTTGGGGAACATCGGCCCGTCGGAGTACAGGCACAGGTCGGCCTTCAACCGCTCGCGGTTCGCCTCGATGAACTTCGGCAGCGGCACGCTTCCCGTCTCCTCGTCGCCTTCGAGGATCACCTTCACGCGGATCGGGAGCTCGCCGTGGAGCTCGCGCCAGAGCGCGATGGCGTTCAGCATCGCGAGGTGCTGGCCCTTGTTGTCGCCCGTGCCGCGGCCCCAGACGCGGTCGCCGTCGACCACGGGCTCGAAGGGCTTGGTGCGCCAGCCTTCCTGCTTCTCGTCGGCGGGATAGACGTCGTAGTGGCCGTAGAGCAGCCACGTGAACTTCGCGTCCTTCGGGCCCGCCTCGGCGTAGATGATCGGGTGGCTCGTGGTGGGATGCACCTCCGCGGCGAATCCCCAGCCCTCGAGGCGCTTCCTCAGGAACTCCACCTGGTTGCCGATGCCTTCGCCCGTGAGGCTCACGGAGGCGATGCGGACGGAATCGAGGAGCGTGCGGACGAGGGCGTCCGAGCGTTCCCGGACGGCGGCTTCGATCATCGGAGGTCCCCCTGGAAGCGAACCTCCGATGTTACCGCGACGGCGCTACGAGAACGGGTAGAGCGCTTTCAACGCCTGGTATCGGGCGAAGAGCTCCGGCGGCACCGCTTCCTGCGAGAGCTTGCCTTCCACCATCTCCATGTGCAGCTTCATCTCGCCGGACCACTGCTCCTTCACGATGGAAGTCGCGGCGGCGTAGTTCTCGGCGCTGAAGTTTTCCAGCCCGGACCAGTCGAGGTCCGCATAGCGCGGCACGTGGCCCAGCGTCGTGGTCTCGGCCTGGGCCTTGCCCTCGCCGCGATGCACGATCCACTTCAACACGCGCATGTTCTCGCCGTAGCCGGGCCAGAGGAACTTGCCGTCGGCGCCCTTGCGGAACCAGTTCACGAGGTAGATCCTCGGCGTGCGCGCGAGCTTCTTGCCGAACGAGAGCCAGTGGCGGAAGTAGTCCGTGATGTTGTAGCCGCAGAAGGCGAGCATCGCGAACGGATCGCGGCGCACGACGCCCACCTGGCCCACGATGGCCGCGGTGGTCTCGCTCCCGAGCGTGGAAGCCATGTACACGCCTTCTTCCCAGTTGCGCGCTTCGGTGACGAGCGGCACGGTGCTGGAGCGACGGCCGCCGAAGATGAACGCGTCGATGGGCACGCCCGCGGGATCGTCCCACTTGGGATCGATGGACGGGCACTGCGCCGCCGAGACGGTGAAGCGGGCGTTCGGATGCGCGGCGGTCCGCCCGCAGCCCGGCGTCCATTCCTTGCCGGTCCAGTCCGTGAGCTTCGCGGGCGGCTCCTTCGTCATGCCTTCCCACCACACGTCGCCTTCGGGCGTGAGGGCCACGTTGGTGAAGATGGTGTTCGACTTGATCGTCTCCATGCAGTTGGGATTGGTCGCGTACGACGTTCCCGGCGCGACGCCGAAGAAGCCCGCTTCGGGATTGATCGCGCGCAGCTCTCCGTCCTTCGAGGGCTTGATCCACGCGATGTCGTCGCCGACCGTGGTGACTTTCCAGCCCTTGAACGCGGGCGGCGGAATCAGCATCGCGAAGTTGGTCTTGCCGCACGCGCTGGGGAAAGCGGCCGTCACATAGCGCTTCTTTCCATCGGGCGACTCGACGCCCAGGATCAGCATGTGCTCGGCGAGCCAGCCCTGCTCGCGCCCCATGACGGACGCGATGCGAAGCGCGAGGCATTTCTTCCCGAGCAGCGCATTGCCGCCGTAGCCCGAGCCGAAGGAAACGATCTCCCGGGTCTCCGGATAGTGGACGATGTACTTGTGGTCCTTGTTGCACGGCCACGGGACGTCCTTCTGGCCCGCGGCGAGCGGCGCGCCCACCGAGTGCAGGCACTTCACGAAGTCGCCGTCGCCCAGCACGTCGAGGACTTTCCTGCCCATGCGCGTCATGTGCTTCATGTTCACCGCGACGTAGGCCGAGTCCGAGATCTCCACGCCGATGTGCGCGATGGGAGAGCCCAGCGGGCCCATGCTGAACGGGATCACGTACATCGTGCGCCCGCGCATGCAGCCCTTGAAGAGGCCCGCGAGCGTTGCGCGCATCTGCTTCGGATCGACCCAGTTGTTCGTGGGGCCGGCGGCGTCCTGCGTGGCGGAACAGATGAAGGTGCGGTCCTCGACTCGCGCGACGTCCGACGGATCGGACCAGGCGAGATAGGAATTGGGCCGGAGCTTGTCGTCGAGCTTGCGGAACGTGCCCGCCGCGACGAGCTGCTCGCAGAGCTGGTCGTACTCGAGGTCGGTGCCGTCGCACCAGTGGATGCGGTCGGGCTGCGTGAGGGCGGCGACTTCTTCCACCCAGCGGCGCAGCTTCGCGTTGCGGATGGTAGCGCTACCGGGCGCCGGGGACACCTGCGCGTGCATCGAAACTTCCTCCTACCCACAGGCTGTCGTAGAGGCGACGCCGGTGATATTTGTAAAGCCCGATTATCTCAAATATCGCCGAGCGCGCGGATTGCCCGCGGTCAAGGTGAGCGCCCGTAGCTGGAAAATTTCCCGACGACGCGCTTCATCTCGTCGTCGGAGAGCAACGGCGGCTCGCCCAGCTGCAGCGCGAGGCAGTAGCGCTGCGCGAGGGCCTCGACCTTCTCCGCGAGCACGGCGGCGTGCTCGATATCGTCCGACCACGCGATCTGGCCGTGGTTCGCGAGAAGGCACGCGCGCCGTCCTTCCAGCGCGGCGAGCGCGTAGTCGGAGAGCTCCTGCGTGCCGAACGTGGCGTAGCCCGCGCAGCGGATGTCGTTGCCGCCGGCGAATGCGACCTCGTAGTGGAACGCGGGGATGGGCTTGTGCAGGCAGGCGAGCGTCGTCGCGTACGGCGAGTGCGTGTGCACGACGGCGCCGGCATCGGCGACGCGCGCGAAGATGTCGTGGTGCATGCGCCACTCGGATGACGGCGCGTGGCGCCCATGCGGCTTGCCCCCGGCATCCACGAAGACCAGGTCCTCGGCCTCCATGCCTTCGTAGGGCTTGCCCGAGGGCGTCACGATGAATCCCGCTTCGAACCGCACGCTCGCGTTGCCGGAGCTGCCCTGGTTCAAGCCGCGCTCGGAGAGGCGCCGCACCGCGGCCAGCAGCCGCAGCCTCAGGTCGCGCTCGGAGGGATTCATGTGAGGTAGGCCTTGCTCTCCTTGTGGCGCGGCCAGAAGCCGAGCAATTCCTTCTCGCTCGCCCGGACCACGCCCTTCTCGGTGATGATGCCCGTCACGAATGACGCGGGCGTGACGTCGAACGCGGGATTGGCGACGTTCTCCATGGCGGGCGCGATGCGCACCTGCGAGATGTGCCCGTCGGCGTCGATCCCGCGCACCAGGCGCACTTCGTCGGGCGAGCGCTCCTCGATTGGAATCTCCTCGAGGGCGTTCTCGACGGACCAGTCGATGGTAGGCGTGGGCACGCAGGCGTAGAACGGGATTTCGTTCGCGCGTGCCGCGACCGCCTTCAGGTACGTACCGATCTTGTTGCACACGTCGCCGCGGCGCGACACGCGATCGGCGCCCACCAGCACGAGGTCCACCATGCCGCGCTGCATGAGGTGCCCGCCCGCGTTGTCCGTGACGAACGTGTGCGGCACGCCGTGGCCGGTGAGCTCCCACGCCGTGAGCAGGCCCTGGTTGCGCGGGCGCGTCTCGTCCACCCATACGTGCACCGGGATGCCCGCGTCGTGCGCCATGAAGATGGGCGCGGTGACGGTGCCCCAATCGACAGTCGCGATCCAGCCCGCGTTGCAGTGCGTGAGGATGTTGATCGCGCGCTTGCGGGCGGCGTATTCGCGCTCGAGCAGCACCAGGCCGTGCTTGCCGATGGATTGGTTGAGCGCGACGTCCTCGTCGGCGATGCGCTTCGCCTCGTTCCACGCGACGGTGACGCGCTCGCCGACCGGCACGCCGGCGAGGTGCTCCCGCATGCGGCCGATGGCCCAGGCGAGGTTCACCGCCGTCGGGCGCGTCGTGCGAAGCATCGCCGAGGCGTTCGAGATGGATTCGTCCGACGGATCGCGGGAGACGGCGAGCGCGATGCCGTAGGCCGCGCCCACGCCGATCAGCGGCGCGCCGCGGATGCGCATGGTGCGGATTGCGTCGGCCATCGCGTCCGCGTCGGCGATTGTCGCCGTCTCGAAGGCGTGGGGAAGGCGCGTCTGGTCGATGATGTGGACGACGCCGCGAGGTTCGTCGGCCCAAAGGCTTCGGTAGTGCTTGCCACGGACTTTCATGCGCAGATTCTACTGCGG
>DATJVS010000270.1:0-3267 GCA_035501715.1 Usitatibacter sp. | reverse complement strand
GCGGGGCCCACCGGGCTTTCCGTAGGCGAGATCGGCGCGTCGCTGCACGTGGCGCCGGCAACGCTCTCGTTCCACCTGAAGGAGCTCTTCCACGCGCACCTCGTGGTGAGCCGCCAGGAGGGGCGATTCATCTACTACTCGGCCAACTACGAGGCCATGAACGGCCTCATCGCGTTCCTCACCGAAAACTGCTGTGCCGGCGATGGCGGCTGCGGTCCCTGCGGACCCACGCGCACACGCGGCAAGCGCGCCAAATCGAAGGCCTGATCAAGGAGAACTCGAATGAAACGCTTCCATGTGCATGTCGCCGTCCCGAATCTCCAGGAGAGCATCCGGTTCTACTCGACGATGTTCGGCGCCGAGCCCTCCGTCGTGAAGGACGACTACGCCAAGTGGATGCTCGAGGATCCGCGCGTGAACTTCGCCATCTCGCAGCGCGGCGGAGCGGCCGGCATCAACCATCTCGGCTTCCAGGTCGATGAGGCCTCGGAGCTGGACGAGATCCACTCGCGCCTCGAAGCGGCGGACGCGGGCGTCACCGAAGAGAAGAACGTCTCGTGCTGCTATGCCCGCTCCGACAAGTACTGGGTCACCGATCCCGCGGGCGTGGCGTGGGAGTCGTTCCACAGCCTGGGCACGGTGCCGTTCTACAACGGCGAGACGCCCCAACGCGCGGCCTGCTGCGGCTAGCGATGAGCCGTGTCTACAACGCGCTCTTCCTCTGCACGGGAAACTCCGCTCGCTCGATCATGGCCGAGGTGATGCTGAACCACCTCGGCCGCGGCCGCTTCAGGGCCTATTCGGCGGGGAGCCATCCGGCTGGCGCAGTCAATCCGTTCGCGATCGAGTTGCTTCAGGGCGGAGGACTTCCCACCGGCGGATTGCGCAGCAAGAACTGGGACGAGTTCGCGGTGGCCGGCGCCCCGCGCATGGACTTCATCCTCACCGTTTGCGACAACGCGGCGGGCGAAGCCTGTCCCGTATGGCCGGGCAAGCCGATCGCTGCGCATTGGGGTGTGGCCGATCCCGCCGCCGTCGATGGAACGGATGAGCAGAAGCGCGCCGCCTTCAAGGCCGCCGCCAACGTCCTGCGACGCCGCATCGAGCTGCTGGTCGCGCTGCCGGATTCCAAGCTGGAGGACATGTCGGCCCAGTCGCGGCTGCGGGAGATCGGCAGGCAGTGAACCCGTCCCTCGCGCGGCGCCTGGCGGCGGAAGGCGTCGGAACCGCGTTGCTGCTGGCCACGGTGATCGGCTCGGGAATCATGGGCGAGCGCCTCTCCGGAGGAAACGTCGCGATCGCCTTGCTCGCCAATGCGGTCGCTACGGGGTGCGGCCTCGCCGTCCTGGTCGCGATCTTCGCGCCAGTCTCCGGCGCGCATTTCAATCCGCTCGTGTCCATCGCACTGGCGAGCCGCGGCCGCATGCAATGGCGCGAAGCGTTCGCGTTCGTCCTCGTGCAGTTTCTCGCGGCCGTGTGCGGTGTCATCGCGGCGCACCTCATGTTCGGTGAGCCCATGCTCTCGTGGGGCAGCAAGGCGAGAGCGGGTCCGGCGCAGGTGTGGAGCGAGTTCGTTGCGACGTTCGGGCTGCTCGTGGTCGTGTGGGCGTGCATCGAGCGGAAGCTTTCGGCAGCGCCCGCATTGATCGGCGCATACATCTGCGCGGCTTACTGGTTCACGTCATCGACTTCGTTTGCCAACCCGGCCGTCGCCGTAGCAAGATGCCTCAGCGATACGTTCGCGGGAATCAGGCCCGCCGACGTTCCCGCCTTCGTGGCCGCGCAAAGCCTCGGGGCGGCGGCGGCCACGATTTTCTCGGCGTGGCTCTGGCTACCCTTCCGCAACCCAGGCTAGGAACCAAATGGCGACGAACCACAGGGCAATGAACATGGGACGCGGCGTCCTCGCGGCTCTTGCGATGTATGGCGCGTGCGCCTTCGCCGGCGAGCCGCGCTTCGAAGGCGCCATCTTCTCGAACGAGCGCCGCGGCGACACGAACATGGAGAGCTTCACGCCCGACACGCGCAGGATCTACCTCACCGTGCACGTCGAGGACGTTCCCAACGACGCGAAGCTCAAGGCGACGTGGATGATCGAGAAGGCCGCGGGGTTCGCGCCCAACTCGCCCATCGCCGCGAGCGAGGTCGTGATGCGCCCGCAGATGAAGACGGCCAACTACACGATCGACAAGCCCAGCATCGGTTGGCCGCCCGGCGACTACAAGGTCGAGCTCGCGATCGACGGCAAGGTGCAAAGCACGGTGCGGTTCAAGGTCGCGCCTTAGGCGGTGGCCCTCAAGTCCACCATCTTCAAGGCCGAGCTCCAGGTCTCGGACCTCGACCGCAATCACTTCGCCACGCATTCCCTCACGATCGCCCGCCATCCTTCGGAGACGGACGAGCGGATGATGGTTCGATTGCTTGCGTTCGCGCTGAACGCCGACGAGGCCCTCGAGTTCGGCCGCGGACTCTCGTCGGAGGACGAGCCGGACCTCGTGAAGCGCGACCTCACCGGAGCGATCGATCTCTGGATCGACGTGGGCCTTCCCGACGAGCGCGACGTTCGCAAGGCGGCCGGCCGCGCTCGCCAGGTGACGGTGTATGCGTACGGAAGCCGGGCGACGGCGGTGTGGTGGAGCCAGAACGAGAGCGCCTTCGAGCGCCTGGGCAACGTGAACGTCGTGCAGATTCCCGACCATGTCGCGGATTCGATCACCGCCCTTGCCGAGCGAACCATGCGGCTCGATTGCACCATCCAGGACCGGCAGGTGTGGCTGGCGGGAAATGGCGAGACCATCCATTTCGAGCCCGTTCAGCTGAAGTGAGGCTCGCGCTCGTGCCAATCGGTCGCGCCTTGAAGCGCCTGGCCGATGCGCAGCGTAGCGTCCTCCCGATAACCGCCGCAGACAATCTGCAGTGACGTGGGCAGCCCGCCCGCCGTCATCCCGTTAGGGAGCGCCAGCGCGCACAGATCCAGGATGTTCACGAACCGCGCGAATCGCACCGGCGCGGCGTTGAAGTCGATCTCGGCCAGCGGAAACGCGGCCGTCTCGGTGGATGGCGTGAGGAATGCATCGATCCCATCCATCGCGCGGGCCATCTTGCGTTTCAGCTCGTCGCGCAGCTGCAACATCGCGAGGTACTCGTGCGCCGCGATCTTCGCGCCCGTGAGCAGGCGCCGGCGCACGACCTCGTCCACCTTCGCGTCCGGGTTCTCCATGGTGGCGCGGTTCACGAAGTAGCCCTCGGCGTTCGTGATTGTCACCA
>DATJVS010000269.1:0-3204 GCA_035501715.1 Usitatibacter sp. | reverse complement strand
CTCGGTCAGGGCGACGAGGACGATCGCTTCGTGCCCACGCAGGTGCCGGGACTCTCCGGCGTGAAGTCGATCTCCGCGGGAGACTCGCACATGCTGGCGCTCCTCGCCGACGGCACCGTGCGCGCTTGGGGCGGCAACGGCAACGGCGAGCTGGGCGACGGCACGACCACCGATCGCCATTCGCCGGTCGCGGTGCAGGGGCTCACGGGCGTGACGGCCGTCGCCGCCGGCTCCGAGCACTCGCTCGCGCTTCGCAGCGACGGAACCGTCTGGGCGTGGGGACAGAACTACTCCGGCGAACTGGGCGACGGCACGAATACGCCGCGAGCGTTGCCGGCACGCGTGCCCAATCTCGCCAACGTCGTGTTCATCGCGGCGGGCGACTCGTTCTCGCTCGCCATCACGAGCGACGGGTCGGCGTGGGCGTGGGGCGCGAACTGGGACAGCCAGCTGGGGGACGGCTCGGGCCTGAGCCAGACGCATCCGGTGAAGATCGCGCTCCCGTCGAACGCGACCGCGCTATCGGGCGGCAGCCACGGCGCCATCGCGCTTCGCAACGACGGCACGGTCTATTCATGGGGCAACAACGTGGACGGCACCGTGGGCGACGGCACGTTCGCCACGCGCGACACGCCGGTGATCGTGCTGCGCGAGGACGGCGCGGGCAGCCTCGAGACCAACGACTGGTTCCTCGACCTGGATCCCTCGATTTCGAAGACGATTCCCGGCGACCGCATTCCCGTGTTCCTCGTGGTCACGCAGAACGCCTCGGGCGCCGTCACGGCCACGGTGAAATTCCGCGGCCAGGACATCGGCAGCACGGCGAACATCTACATCTTCGCGGTGGCTCCGGCCGGCAACGTGCAGGGCGGCCTCGCGAAGCGGGCGGAAGCGGCATACGGCTACGCGAAGAAAGCCGACGGCACGAAGGACGCGAGCAATCCATGCGTGCTCACGCAGCTGAGTTCGTCCGGCCAGCTCACGCAGGCGTCGGCCTCGAGCCTGCAGGCCTACGCGAGCGGCGTGCTCAACTCCCAGGGGCAGGCGGTGACGATCCTCAGCGGCACGTCGCAGCAGAGTGCGTCGGGCGCGACGCTCTACGTGGGCTACGGCACGAGCTCCTCGTCGATGATCGCCAACGGCACGAACCGCAGCGCCATCACGGTCCCGGGATCGACCACGTGCCAGCCGCAGGCGCCGCAGACGGGCTGGTGGTGGAACCCCGCGGAGCCGGGCCGCGGTTTCTCAATCGAGGAGCAGGGCTCGCACATCTTCTTCGCCGCGTTCCAGTACGACGTGTCCGGGCGCGCGACGTGGAACGTCGCGACCGGCGCCACATCGCTCGACGGGTCGCTCTTCACGGGCGACCTTCTCGCGGTGTCCGGCGGGCAGACGCTGGGCGGCCCCTACAACGGATTCCCGAACGTCTCGACGGTGGGCAGCATCACGCTCAACTTCGCCGACGCGTCCCACGGCACGATGACGTGGCCCGGCGGCACGGTGCCCATCGAGCGCCAGCCCTTCACGCCCGACAGCCTCGGCGCGCCGGCGCTGCCGAACCAGCCCGAGAGCGGCTGGTGGTGGAACCCGAACGAGAGCGGGCGCGGCTTCTTCATCGAGTGGCAGGGCGCGTGGGTCGATTTCGCCGGCTACATGTACGACGACAGCGGCAATCCCGTGTGGTACATCGGCGTGTACCAGCTCGCCGATCCGCGCATGATCTCGGGCTCGTGGTGGACCTACGCCAACGGCCAATCGATGCTCGGCCCCTACAAGCCGGCCACGCAGACGAGCAACAATTTCGCACCCGTGACGATCACGTTCAGCGCGCCCGACACGGCCGTGATGACCTTGCCGAACAACCGCACCACGGCGCTCACGAGGCAGAGGTACTGAGATGATCGCGCGCCGCTGCCTCGTGGCCTCGCTCGCGCTCGCCGCGGCCCTTGCTCGCGCTCAATCGCCCGAAGGCGAGATCGCGAGCATCACGGGCAAGGGCGAGTATCGCCACGAGCGGGAGGCGAGCTGGGCGCCGGCGGCGATCCGGCAGAAGCTCTACGACCTCGACTGGGTGCAGACGCTGGACCTGAGCCGCATGGTGCTTCGCCTCGGCGACGGCAGCACCCAGTTCCTCGCGCCGAACAGCAAGCTGCAGATCCTCAAGGTCGCCAAGCCCAACGACGCGAAGACGATCCTCGAGCTCAACAAGGGGCGCATGTGGAGCCAGTCGAAGACCTCGCCCGGCGGCCTCGAGGTGCGCACGGGATCCGCGCTCGCCGCGATCCGCGGCACCGACTGGGAGCTCGTCGTGGACGGCGACACGACGGTGCTCTCGGTGTTCAGCGGGGAAGTGCAGTTCTCCAACGAGCACGGCGAGGTGCTCGTGCGGCCCAACGAGCAGGCGCGGGCCGAGAAAGGCAAGGCGCCGGTGAAGCTGCTGTTGAGGACCTCGCGAGAACGCATCCAGTGGGTGAGCTCCTTCACGGTGGATCCGCGCCGCTATTCCGCTTCGGCGGGAGGCGATGCGCGGTACGCGGCGATCGCGGCACTCGTCCACGACGGCCAGCTCGCGCAGGCTTACGCGCACGCGCGCGCCTTGGCCGACACGAGCGACGCGCCTTCCGCGGCCTTCCTGCTGCTTTCCGACTTCGAGGTGTATCGCGGCGAATTCGCGGCGGCGCGGGCGGCGCTCGAACGCGGCGCGCGGCGCTTCCCGAAGGACGTGCGCTTCGAAGCGGCCGCGGCGCATCTTGCGTTGCTCGACGGCGACGTCGAGACGGCGAGGGCGCATGTGCGCGCAGCCCTCGCCGAGAATCCCGACTCGCCCGACGCGCTCGTGACGCTGGGCGACATCGAGCGCCACGAAGGGCGCGGGCGCGAAGCGATCGCCGCGTACGGGCGAGCGGTGGAAGTCTCTGCCGGCGATGCGAGAGCCTGGTACGGGCGCGGCGCGGTCGAGGGCGAGCGCGAGAATGTGGGCGCGGCGCGCAGCGACCTCGCGAAGGCGATCACGCTCGATGCGGCCGAGGCCTCGTATCGCGCGGAATCGGGAACTGTGGAGAGTTTCGCGAACGACCTGGATCGTGCGAGGAGCGAGCTCGACGCGGCGCTCGATCTGCAGCCCGACAACTACGTGGCGCTCACGGGCCTGGGCATCGTGGAGCTCAAGGCCGGCCACGTCGAGGCCGCGCTCGCGGCGCTGCA
>DATJVS010000268.1:0-6188 GCA_035501715.1 Usitatibacter sp. | reverse complement strand
TCGCCGCGGCATTCGCTCCGTGGCGCCAATCGCCCGGCATGAACTCGACGTCGACGGAGAGCTTCTTCGCCATCTTCTGCCAGGGCGTGGCGAAGTGGCCCGTCTCCACCATGAGCGCCTTGTCGCCGGGAGACAACGTGTTCACGAGCGCGGCTTCCCAGGCTCCGGTGCCGGAGGCGGGATAGATGATGACGGGCGAACGCGTCTGGAAGATGCGCTTCACGCCCTCCAGCACCTCCTTGCCCAGCGCCTGGAACTCCGGGCCGCGGTGGTCGATGGTGGGCCGGTCGATCGCGCGAAGGATGCGGTCGGGGACGTTCGTCGGGCCCGGGATCTGCAGGAAATGGCGTCCGGCGCTCATGCAATGGCTCCTCGCGGGTAACAAGCCCCTATCAGCGTTGCGGCGGGGACGTGTTTTTCGATCATAATGCCGCAGCCTCGACCCGTTTGGCACGCACCCCGGTATAAAGCCCCCATGACCCGTCCGACGCCACGACCCGTGCAATTCGCGCGGGACGCGGAGCGATCGCGCCTTGCCCTCGCGGCACGCCTCGCGCGCGAGGTCGACGGCGAGGTCCTCTTCGACGCCGCGAGCCGCGGGCGCTATTCGACTGACGCTTCCATCTACCAGGTGGTTCCCGTGGGCGTGGTGGTCCCGCGAAACGTGAACGCCGCGATCTCGGCGATGCAGGTCGCGGCAGAGCAGGGCGTGGCGATCCTGCCGCGCGGCGCGGGCACCTCGCAGTGCGGGCAGACCGTGGGCGAGGCGCTCGTGATCGACGACAGCAAGCACCTCGATCGCGTGATCGACCTCGATCCGGCTTCGCGCCGCGCCGTGGTGGAGCCGGGCAAGGTGCTCGATGCGCTGAACGGCGAGCTTCGCGCGCACGGGCTCTGGTTCCCCGTGGACGTCTCCACCTCCGCGCAGGCCACCATCGGCGGGATGGCCGGCAACAATTCGTGCGGTTCGCGCTCGCTCGCTTACGGCAACATGGTCGATCGCGTCGCCGCCATCGACGCGTGGCTGCCCACGGGCGTACGCGGGCGCTTCGGCCCTGTCGAGTCGATCGCGGACGTTGCCATTCGCGAGATCGCGGGCAAGGCCGCGGCGCTCCACGCGCGCGAACGCGACGAGATCGCGGCGCGCTATCCGAAGGTCGCGCGCAACGTGACGGGCTACAACCTGAATCGCATCGCGCCGGAGAATTTCAATCTCGCGCGCCTGCTCGTGGGTAGCGAAGGGACGCTCGCGTGGTTCGAGAAGATCCACATCGAGCTGGCCGAGTTGCCGAGGCACAAGGCGCTCGGAGTGGCGCATTTCCCGCGCTTCCACGATGCGATGGAGGCCACGCAGCACATCGTGAAGCTGGGGCCGTGCGCCGTGGAGCTCGTCGACCGCACGATGCTGGACCTCGCGCTGTCCAATGCGGCCTTCGCGCCGATCATCCGCAGGTTCGTGAAGGGGGAGCCGGAAGCGATCCTGCTCGTGGAGTTCGCGGGCGCCGACAAGGACGTCCAGGCGCAGGGCGTGGCGCGGCTGGCCGAGCTCATGGGCGACCTGGGCTTCCCCGACGCCGTGGTGCCCATCCCCGATGGGGCGGGGCAGAAGTCGCTCTGGGACGTGCGCAAGGCGGGCCTGAACATCATGATGTCCATGAAGGGCGACGGAAAGCCCGTCTCCTTCATCGAGGACTGCGCCGTTCCGCTGGAGCACCTCGCGGACTACACGGCCAACCTCACGGAGATCTTCCGCAAGCACGGCACCGAGGGCACGTTCTACGCGCACGCGTCCGTCGGATGCCTCCATGTCCGGCCCGTGCTCAACATGAAGGGCGACGGCGCAGCCCGCATGCGCGCGATCGCCGAGGAAGCCGCCGACCTCGTGCGCCGCTACAAGGGAGCGTATTCGGGCGAGCACGGCGACGGCCTCGTGCGCTCCGAGTGGATCGCGCCCTTCTTCGGGCCGCGGCTCACGGCGTGCCTCGCGGAAGTGAAGTCGTGGTTCGATCCGCGCGGCCTCATGAATCCCGGAAAGATCGTGAATCCGCCGCGGCAGGACGACAAGTCGCTCTTCCGGTTCGGCCCCGCCTACAAGCCGGCGTCGCCACTTGCCCAGCTCGACTGGAGCGAGTGGGGCGGGATGCTGGGCGCCGTCGAGATGTGCAACAACAATGGGCATTGCCGCAAGTTCGACGCGGGAACCATGTGCCCGAGCTACCGCGCCACGCGCGACGAGCGCGACCTCACCCGCGGACGGGCCAACACGTTGCGCCTTGCTCTCTCGGGCCAGCTGGGTGGCGAGGCCGCCGCCGAGTCCGCGGTGCGCGAGGCCCTCGATCTGTGCGTCTCCTGCAAGGGCTGCAAGCGCGAATGCCCGACGGGCGTGGACATGGCGCGCATGAAGGTGGAATTCCTCGCCTACGACAAGCGCCGCCACGGATTGTCCTGGCGCGATCGCCTCGTGGGCCACATGCCGCGCTATTCGCCGTGGATGGCCGCGCTGCAGCCGCTCGCCGGAATCGCGATGCGCATGCCCGGCACGGGAATGCTCGTGGAGGCGCTGGGATTCGACAAGCGCCGCCCGCTTCCCGTATGGCGGAAATCGTGGACCACGCGGAGCGATGCGGGCGGGGAGGGCCGCGGCGTCGTGCTCTTCGCCGACACGTTCAACAACTGGCTCGAGCCCGACAATCTCGCCGCGGCGGCACACGTGCTGCGCGCGACAGGGCATCGGGTGATCGTCGCGGGGGACGGCCAAACCCGCCCGTTGTGCTGCGGGCGTACCTATCTCGCCGCGGGAATGATGGCCGAGGCGCGCGCCGAAGCGCGCCGCACGATGGCGGCCCTGCTGCCGCATCTGCGCGCGGGCACACCCGTCGTGGGCCTCGAGCCTTCATGCGTCTATTCGTTCCGCGACGAGTACGGCGCGATGTTTCCGGGCGACGAGGCGGCAAGCGCGGTCGCCAAGGTCGAGCTCGTGGACGACTACCTCGCGCGTGAGCTGGGCGAAGGCCGCTTCACGCCGCGATGGAAGCCGGATGCGCCGCGCACGATTCGCGTTCATGGCCACTGCCACCAGAAAGCGTTCGGCACGTTCGACGCGACGCTCGCCATGCTGCGCGCGATCCCCGGCGCGGACGTGGCGGCCATCGAGTCGAGCTGCTGCGGCATGGCCGGCTCGTTCGGGCACGAGCTGGGTCACTACGATGTCTCGATGAAGATGGCCGAAGCGGCGCTGCTTCCCGCGGTGCGCGCGGCGCCCTCGGCAGCGATCGCGGCCGCGGGCACGAGCTGCCGCCAGCAGATCGCGGACGGAACGGGGCGTGCGGCGCGCCACCCGGTGGCGATCCTCGCCGAAGCCCTATGAAGGCGATCGCGGTCCATCCGCTGCTTGTCGCGCTCAGGGACGCCATCGCCTTCGAGCCCGCGGGCGAACCGGTGGGAAATCTCACCATCGGCCGGGGTGCGTTCGATCGCCGTCCCCTCCACGTCGCGATCGTCGAGGGAAAGACCGCGAGCGGATCGCTCGGCACCGCCGAATGCCAGCAGCTCGCGGGCCTGTTCGAGATCGTGGCCGAGGAGCGTTCGGGCCTCGTGGTGTTCCTCGATTCGGCCGGCGCGCGCGTCTCCGAGGGCCTTCGCGCGCTGGGCGCGTTTCGCTCGCTCTACCGCGCGGGCCTCAACGCCGCTTTCTCGGGCGCGCCCATCGCGATGGCGCTGGGGCGCAACTGCTTCGGGGGCGCCAGCATGCTCGCGCACCTCGCGCCGCAGCGGCTCTTCGCGCAGAACACGCAGCTCGCCATGTCGGGCCCCAGCATCATCGCATCGGCCATGGGGGCCGATCCGCAGGACGAGATGTTCCGCGCCATGTCCGAAGCCTCCATGTCGCCCGCGGCGCGCGTGAAGGCGAGCCCGGCGAACGACTTATGGAAGGAAGGCGACGATCTCGCCGCATGGCTCGCCGAAGCGCTCGCGCAGCGCGGCGATGCGGCGTCGGCCCTGCGGCTGCGCCACGAGGCGCTGGAGCTTCGCCTCGACAAGCGCACCGCCGCGCGGCCCTGGGAATCGGTCCGCCGCCGCGACCTGGAGAGGATCTACGAGAAGTACGAGGCCCGCGAGAGCGACGGCTTCGTGATGGGGCAGGGCACGCGCGCGGGCGAGGACGAGTCGTTCGCCGGCATCGTCGGGCGAAATGCGCTCGGCGCCGCGCGCGCGTGGCGTTTCGCCGACGCGGCCTGGAAGATGTGCGACCAGCCGCCCAAGCGCCTCGAAGTCCTTCTCGACTGTGCAACCCACGCCGCGCGCCTCGACGACGAGCGGATCGTGCTCACGGAGTACATCGTCGACATGGGTTTTGCGCTCTCGGCGCTCGCGCGCCGCGGGACGCAGGT
This sequence comes from Usitatibacter sp., assembly GCA_035501715.1. GTDB lineage: Bacteria > Pseudomonadota > Gammaproteobacteria > Burkholderiales > Usitatibacteraceae > Usitatibacter. The sequence goes on along the minus strand of DATJVS010000268.1, from coordinate 1,797 downwards.
GGGGCTCATGGTATTGGGCAAGGCGGGCGGCGGCGTGTACGTCGCCCTCGCGGCGCCCGCGCAAAGCGTGACGAGCGTGTACGGTGCCGACATCCAGGTGCTGCCCGGCGCGGCCGTGGCGGCGATCCTGGGACAGAGCACCGAGAGCACGCCGTCCTTCCAAGAATATCTCGCGGCCGCGGTCGCCGACGAGGAACTGAAGCTCGGAATCATTCCCGGAACTCAATGAACGAAAACCTCTACTCGCTCTTCGAATCGCGTTTCCCGCAGGACCGTTCCAAGCCGCTGCTCCTGATGGGCCCCAGGGCCCTCACCTATGCCGAGGCCGAAGCCACGAGCGCACGCTTCGCGTCGCTGCTCGCCTCGCTGGGCCTCGTCGCCGGCGACCGCGTCGCGGTGCAGGTGGAAAAATCCCCCGAGGCGTTGATGCTCTACCTCGCGTGCCTTCGGGCGGGCCTCGTGTACCTGCCGCTGAACAGCGCCTACCAGGAGCGTGAGGTCGCCTACTTCCTGGAGAACGCCGAGCCGCGCGCGGTGGTGGCGCAACCGTCGTCGCTGCCGTGGCTCGTGCCGCTCACGCAGCGGCTGGGCATTCCCCATGTGTTCACGCTGGACGAAGTGGGAAGCGGAACCCTTCCGGACGCGGCGCGCGGCGCCCCGACGTCGTTTGCCGCAGTGGAGCGCGCCGGCGACGACCTCGCCGCGATCCTCTACACGTCGGGCACGACGGGCAAGTCCAAGGGCGCGATGATCACGCACCGCAACCTCGCTTCCAACGCCCTGGCGCTGCATGCGGCCTGGGGCTTCACGCCCGACGACGTGCTCATCCACATGCTGCCGCTCTTCCACGTTCACGGGCTCTTCGTGGCCTGCCACTGCGTCCTGCTGAACGGCACCGCGATGCGCTTCCACGCGAGGTTCGACGCCAAGCGGGCCATCGCGGAGTTCCGCGACTCGACGGTGTTCATGGGCGTCCCGACTTTCTACAGCCGGCTGCTCGCCGAGCCGGCCCTCGACGCCGATGCCTGCCGGCGCATGCGCCTCTTCGTTTCCGGTTCCGCGCCGTTGCTCGCCGAGACGCACGTCGAGTTCGAGAAGCGCACCGGGCAGCGCATCCTCGAGCGATACGGCATGACCGAGACCGGCATGCTCACGTCCAACCCGCTCAAGGGCGACCGTCGAGCAGGCTCCGTCGGCCCGGCGTTGCCTGGAACCGACGTGCGCGTGGTCGACGACGACAACCGCGCGCTGGCCGCGGAGGCGATCGGGCACGTGCAGGTGCGCGGGCCCAACGTCTTCGCGGGCTACTGGCGCATGCCCGAGCGCAATCGCGAGGAGTTCACCTCCGACGGGTACTTCCGCACCGGCGACATGGGCAGCCTTTCGAAGGACGGCTACCTGTCCATCGTCGGGCGCTCCAAGGACCTCATCATCACCGGCGGCTACAACGTCTATCCGAAGGAGATCGAGCTGCTCCTGGACGAGATGCCCGGAGTGCAGGAGTCCGCGGTGGTCGGGGTGCCGCATCCGGACTTCGGGGAAGCCGTCACGGCCGTCGTCGTTCGCCGACCCGACGGGCCCGCGCCCGACGAGCAGGAGATGATCGCGGCCCTCAAGCGGAAGCTCGCGAACTTCAAGGTGCCCAAGCGCGTCTACTTCGTCGAAGAGCTGCCGAGGAATACCATGGGCAAGGTGCAGAAGAACGTATTGAGGGAACGCTTCACCACCCCGAAGGCCGCACGATGACCGGCGCCCGCTCGATCATCGAGCGCGTCCTCGGCTCGATCGGCGCTTCCG
>DATJVS010000267.1:0-11031 GCA_035501715.1 Usitatibacter sp. | reverse complement strand
GCCACGTGCTGCGCGCGGCCAACCTGTGCTTCGTCGAGCGCTTCGACGTCGAGCGCAGCGCCGAGGATGCGCAGCGCCTCGGCAGCCGGGTCCGCAGCGGGGAAGCGCTGCTCTTCTTCGCCGAGGGAACCTTCACGCGCGCGCCGGGACTGAGGCCGTTCCACATGGGCGCCTTCCTCGCGGCGGCGCAAAGCGGCGCGCCCCTGGTCACCGTGGCCGTGCGCGGCACGCGCTCGGTCCTTCGCCCCGACCAATGGCGTCCGGTGCGCGGCCCGATCCACGTCCGCGTCGCCGCTCCCATCCGCGCGCGCTACCACGACTGGAGCGGCGCGGGCGAGCTGCGCCGGCTGGCGCGCGCGGAGATCCTGTCCACGTGCGCAGAGCCGGACCTGGAGGACTGATGGCGCGGGCCGCCGCCCCCGTGCACAACGCGGACATCGCGCGCGCCTTCGACGAGGTCGCCGACCTGCTCGAGCTGCAGGGCGCGAACGCCTTCCGCGTGCGTGCCTATCGCAATGCCGCCCGCATGACCGGCGACACGGGCTTCGACATCGCTTCGCGGATCGCCAAGGGCCAGGAGATGCCGAAGATGCCGGGCATCGGCCCGGACCTCGCCGGCAAGATGCGCGAGATCGCGCTCACCGGGACGTGCGCGGCCCTCGAGGACCTTCGCCGGGAATTCCCGGCAGGCGTGACGGAGCTGCTGCGCGTGCCGGGGCTCGGGCCCAGGCGCGTCGCCGCGCTGCATGCGCGGATCCACGTCGACAACCTCGAGGAGCTCGCGCGCGCCGCGAGCGAGGGACGACTGCGCGAGCTTCCGGGCTTCGGCGAGAAGACCGAGCAGCGCGTGCTGCAGGCGGTCGGCGCGCGCTTGTCGAAGGCGCGCCGCTTCAGGCTCGCGATCGCGCTGCAGTACGCGGAGCCGTTCGCCGCGTACCTGGGCGCCACGGTCGCGGGAAGCTGCCGCCGCATGAAGGACACGGTCGGCGACCTCGACTTCCTCGTCGCCTCGACTCGTCCGCTGGACGCGATCGCGCGATTCGCGGCCTATCCCGAGGTGCGCGAGGTGATCGGCCGCGGCAGCACCAAGGCGAGCGTGATCCTCGCGTCGGGTATCCAATGCGACCTGCGCGTCGTTGCGCCCGAATCGTTCGGCGCGGCCCTGCACTACTTCACCGGGTCGAAGGCGCACAACATCGCCGTGCGCCGCCTCGGGCTCGCGCGCGGCCTCAAGATCAACGAATACGGCGTGTTCCGCGGCAAGCGCCGCATCGCCGGCGAGACCGAGGAGTCGGTCTACGCCTCGGTCGGGCTTCCGTACATCGAACCGGAGCTGCGCGAGGACCAGGGCGAGCTCGCCGCGGCCGCGCAGGGCCGGCTGCCCTGCCTCGTCGCGCTGTCGGAGCTTCGCGGAGACCTGCATTCGCACACCTCGGCCACCGACGGCCGCGCGAGCCTCGAGGAGATGGCGCGGGCGGCCCACGCGCGCGGCCTGCGCTACCTCGCGATCACGGACCACTCGCGGCACCTCGCCATGACCCATGGCCTGGATCCGGCGGGACTCGCGCGGCAGGCCCGCGCCATCGACACGCTCGCCGCGCGCGTGCCCGGCATCGCGGTGCTGAAGGGCATCGAAGTGGACATCCTGGGCGACGGCACCCTCGCCCTGCCCGATGCGGCGCTCGCCCGTCTCGACCTCGTCGTGGCCGCGGTCCACGGGCAATTCGGGCTCTCGCGCGAGCGCCAGACCGCGCGCATCCTTGCCGCGATGGACAATCCGCACGTGAGGATCCTCGCGCATCCCACCGGCCGGCTCATCGACGCCCGCGAGCCCTACGACGTGGACATGCAGGCGATCGTGCGCAAGGCGCGCGAGCGCGGAGTCGCGCTCGAAGTCGATTCGCAGCCCGAGCGCCTCGACCTCGACGATACGCATTGCCGCATGGCCCGCGATGCCGGCGTGCTCATCGCGGTCTCGAGCGACGCGCACGCGACCGCGGACTTCGACGACCTGCGCTACGGCATCGGCCAGGCGCGGCGCGGCTGGCTCGAGAGGAAGGACGTGCTCAACACGAGGAGCCTCGCCGACCTGCGCCGCTGGCTCGCGCGCTAGCGCCCGCGGCCGAGCGCTTTCACGCAACCACGACCTGCGCCGGCGCCGCGCCGAACCGGCGCGCCTCCCGGTCCATGAGCCCGGCCACCCACGCCCGATCCTGCAGGGATGCGCGCTCGAGCCGCATGCGCCTTGCGCGAAACGGCACGACCTGCAGGCGCCCGAGGCCCGCGCCCGGCTCGATGTCGACGAAGTAGATCATGCGCAGGTCCGGCCGGTAGACCTCCTCGCCTTCGATGCCCTCGTAGTCGTTCACCAGGTCGCCGCACCCGTACAGGATCGGACGATTGGCGTGGACCTCGATTGCCTTGCCGTGATGGGACGAATGCCCGTGCACGATGTCCACGCCCGCGTCGACGAGCGCATGCGCGAACGCGCGCTCGCCGGGGTCGATGGCGTAGCCCCAGTTGTCTCCCCAGTGGATCGAGACGACGAGCAGGTCCGTGGGCTTGCGGACGGCTTGCGCTGCGGCCACCAACGCCCTCGCCCCGGCGGGCGACGGATCGCGGACGAGGTTCACTCCGCTGGCCCCGGTGGCGGCGGCCCACTGGGGCGGCACGCCGCTCGACTCGAAGGCGGCGCCCACCACGAGCACGCGGCCGCCGGCGGAAAGCTCCAGCACCGCGGGCGCCCCTGCCTCGTCCGCGTCGCGCCCCGCGCCCGCATGGCGAATGCCCGCGCCGCGAAGCGTCGCGAGAGTCTCGGCGAGCCCGCCCCGTCCCCAATCGAGCACGTGATTGTTCGCCAGCACGCAGCAATCGAGGCGCGCGGCGGCGAGGCACGCGACGTTGCCCGGATGCATGCGGTAGTGGATGCCCTTGCCCTGCCACGCGTCGTCGCTCGTGGTGACCGCGGTCTCGAGGTTCGCGATGCGCGCGTGCGGCGCACGGCGCTCGATCTCCTCCAGCGCGTGGCCCCAGATGTAGGCGAAGTCGCGGGGCTTTTCGATGGGCCCGTTGGCCTCCTCCGCGAGCTCCACGTAACGCAGCGCCGAGCGAGCCCACGTCTCGTGGAGCCGGGCATCGCCTGGATGAGGCAGGATCTGGTCGACGCCGCGCCCGGTCATCACGTCGCCGCAGAGCATGAGGCGCGCCACTCGATTCCTCAGCCCTTGATGCAGGTGAGCGGCTTGAGCGCCGCCACGCGGCCCGCAAGGCCCGCCGCCTCCGTCGCCTCGGCGACCGCCTCGAGATCCTTGTAGGCGCCGGGAGCCTCCTCGGCGGCGCCGCGCATCGAGCGCGTGCGAACGAGGATTCCTCGCGCGGCCAGCTCGTCCACCAGCTCGCGGCCCTTCCACCGCGCGAGCGCCTTGCGGCGGCTCATCGCGCGGCCCGCGCCGTGGCTCGCCGAGCTCCACGCCCGCTCCTCGCTGGTCGCGCTCCCGCGCAGCACATACGAGCCGGTCCCCATGCTCCCGCCGATGATGACGGGTTGGCCCACGGCCCTGTAACGCGCGGGCACGTCCGGATGGCCCGGGCCGAAGGCGCGCGTCGCCCCCTTCCGATGCACGTGCAGCAGGCGCGCGCGCCCGCCCACCTTGTGCATCTCCGGCTTGCACGTGTTGTGCGACACGTCGAAGAGCGTCTCGACACCCGCGCCGGGAAAGTAGTGATTGAAGACCCGCCGCGTGAGGTGGGCGAGGATCTGCCGGTTGGCGAGCGCGCAGTTCATCGCGGCGTTCATCGCCCCGATGTAGCGCTGGCCCTCGGGCGAGAGGATCGGCGCGCACGCGAGCTCGCGATCGGGCAGGGTGAGGCCCAGGCGGCCCGCCGCCTGGGCGAGCTCCACGAGATAGTCGGTGCCCACCTGGTGGCCCAGCCCGCGCGAGCCGCAGTGGATGGAGACGACGACCTGTCCCTCGCGCAGGCCATAGGCGGCCGCAGCGCCCGCATCGAGGATGCGCTCGACGTACTGCACCTCGAGATAGTGGTTTCCCGACCCGAGCGTTCCCATCTCGCCGCGCTGGCGCGACTTGGCGAGCGGCGACACGTGCGCGGGAACCGCGCCCTGCATGCAACCGTGCTCCTCGATGTACTCCAGGTCCCCGGGCACGCCGTAGCCTCGCTCCACGGCCCACTTCGCACCTCCGACAAGCACCTGGTCGAGCTCCTGCACGGTGAGCTGCAGGTTGCCGCCCTCGCCCACGCCCGCGGGAATGTCGCGAAACAGGCTGTCGGAGACCTTGCGCAGGGCCGGTGCGAGCTCGGCGCGATCGAGGTCCACGCGCAGGCAACGAATGCCGCACGAGATGTCGAATCCGACGCCGCCCGCGGAAATGATGCCGCCGGCTTGCGCGTCGAAAGCCGCGACCCCGCCGATCGGAAATCCATAGCCCCAGTGCGCATCGGGCATCGTCATCGCGCATCCGACGAGCCCCGGGAGCCTGGCCACGTTGCCGATCTGCTCGAGGACCTTGTCGTCCATCGACTCGAGCAGATCGCGGCTGCCGAAAAGGCGGACCGCGTGGCGGCCCGGCCCGGCCGGCACCGACCAGGTGTACGGATCGTCGCGGACGAGCGCGGAGACGTCCATGGCGCTAGACGTCCACCACGCAGCGCGCCTGCCAGAGGCCGCCCTCGCGCGAGACCGAAAGGCTGGTGAGGGTCGCGCCCTTCACGCCGGTGCCGCGCTCGAGCCCTTCGCGCCAGGGCTCGCCCCACGCTTCACCGCGCCAGCAGGACCCGTCGCGCGTGAGCGCGAAGCGTCCCAGCGCGAGGTGGCGATCGGCCGCGTGCGCGAGCAGCAGGTTGAGCCACTTGACGAGCGCGATCTCGACGTCCGCCTCGTCGAACTCGATCTCGACGCGCTGCAGGGGGCGCACGCTCGCGAGGTCCGTCACGAGCGCGAACACCGCCCGCGCCGCCGACACGAACGCCGCCTCGGCGCTCTCGCCCCATCCTGCGATCCCGACATCCGCGTCGTGATCGAAGTAGCCGTAGTCGCCGGATCCGTCCGCCGCGCGTGCGTGCATGCCACCTCGCCGCCCATGCCATCGCCATCCAGTCTACGAGCATCGCGGGCTTGCCGAGCGGCGGAGTTGACGGCGATCAACCGGATACCGCCTTGATCGCCATCAAGCCGCACGGGACGAAGCGCTCTACGCTGGAGCCATGAGCCTACCGATCCGCAGGGGAGATGTTCTTCTCGTTGTGGACGCGCAGAACGACTTCGTCGATGGCACGCTCGCGGTCCCAGGCGCCGCGCGCATCCTTCCGGTGATCGAGGGCTGCGTGGAGCTGTTCGAGCAAAGCGGCCTGCCCGTCGTCGCGACGCGCGACTGGCATCCCCCGATGCATTGCTCCTTCCGCGAGCGCGGCGGACCGTGGCCCGCGCACTGCGTGCAGGCAACGCGCGGCGCGGCCCTCGCGGGCGGACTGGCTTCGCGCACGGGCCTCCCGGTCGTCTCGAAGGGCGTGGACGCCGGCAGGGACGCCTATTCGGGCTTCGACGGGACGCGCCTGGACGCCTTGCTGCGCGAGCTCGGCGCGCGCCGGCTGTTCGTCTGCGGCCTTGCGACCGACTATTGCATTCGCGCCACCGTGCTCGACGCGCTGCGCCTTGGGTACGAAGCCCTCGTCGTGAACGACGCGATCGCCGCGGTGAACGTGCGCGAGGGCGACGGAGAGCGCGCGATCGCGCAGATGCGCGGGGCCGGAGCGCGCTTCGTCGATTCTGGTGCGATCGCACTCGCAGGAGCCGTCCATGGATAGAGCCGACGAGCGCCCCGTGCGTCCCGCGCCCGCGTGCCCCACCCTGCTCACGGACCTGTATGAGCTCACCATGCTGCAGGCCTATCACGCGCAGGGCATGAACGACACCGCCGTCTTCGAGCTGTTCGTCCGGCGCCTGCCGCCGGGCCGGAACTTCATGGTCGCGGCGGGGCTCGAACAGGTGATCGACTATCTCATGGCCCTTCGCTTCGCCGACGAGGAGCTCGAATGGCTCGCGGGCACCCAACGCTTCTCGCGCGCTTTCGTCGACTCGCTTGCAGGGCTTCGATTCACCGGAGAGCTTGATGCGATTCCCGAAGGCACCGTGTTCTTCCCTGACGAGCCGGTCCTTCGCGTGACGGCCCCGCTGCGCGAAGCGCAGCTCGTGGAGACGCGCGTCATGAACCTGGTCCACTACCAGACCGTCGCCGCGAGCAAGGCCGCGCGCGTGAAGCTCGCCGCGCGCGGAAAGCTGCTCGTGGACTTCGGCCTTCGCCGCGCGCACGGCGCCGAGGCGGGACTGCTCTCCGCGCGCGCCTCGTACCTCGCGGGCTTCGACGGAAGCGCGACGCTCGAGGCCGGACGCCGCTTCGGCATTCCCGTGTACGGCACGATGGCCCATTCGTACGTGCAGGCCCACGACGACGAAGCCCGCGCCTTCGAGTGCTTCGCGCGCTCGCAGCCGGGCAACGCGACGATGCTCGTCGACACGTACGACACCGAGCTTGCCGCCGCGAAGGTGGCGCGCCTCGCCGAACGCGGCGTGCCCGTTACCGGCGTTCGCATCGACAGCGGCGACCTGGGCGATCACGCCCGGCGCGTGCGCACGATCCTCGACGACGCGGGCCTCGACCGCATCACCATCTTCGCCAGCGGCAATCTCGACGAGTACCGCATCGACGAGCTCGAGCGCTCCGGCGCGCCCATCGACGGCTACGGGGTGGGCACGCGGATGAACACTTCGGCCGATGCCCCGTTCCTCGATTGCGCATACAAGCTGCAGGAATACGCCGGCGTGCCGCGCCGCAAGCGCTCCGAGGGCAAGGCCACCTGGCCCGGCCGCAAGCAGGTCTTCCGCAGGCGCGGCGCCGACGGCCGCTTCGCGGGCGACACGCTCACGCTCACGAGCGATACCGCGCGCGGCGAGCCGCTGCTCGTTCCCGCGATGCGCGGCGGCGAGCCCCTCGAGCCGCGCACGACGCTCGAGGAGGCGCGCGACCACGCGCGCGGCCAGCTCGCGCGCATGCCCATGGCGCTGCGTGGGCTGGGGGCTGCGCCCGCCTATCCGGTCGAGCACTCGCGCGCGCTGCGCGAGCTGGCGGCCCAGATCGATGCGAAACACTGAAGCGAAGGCGGCCGGCATCGCAGTCGCGGCGCTGCTGCTGCTCGCCGGCTGCGACATTCCATGGCCGTGGGGCTCGCACGCGAAGAGCGCGCCCATCGAGCTGTCGGGGACCGTGGACGCGCGCGAAGTGGACGTCTCGTTCCAGGTGGGCGGACGCATCGAGAGGCTCGTCACCGACGAGGGACGCGTCGTGAAGGCGGGTGAGGTGCTCGCCGAGCTCGACCCGCGCGACCTCGAGCTCGCCGTGGCGCGGGCGCAGGCGCAGGCCGCATCCGCGGAAAAGGCGCTCGCGGTCCTCAGGGCCGGCTCGCGCATCCAGGACATCCGGGCGGGAGAGGCCGCGGTGCAGCAGGCCGAGGCCGACGTCGCCCTCGCGATATCGCAGCAGGAGCGCACCGCCAAGCTCGTCGCGGACCACTTCGCGCCGCCGCAGCAGCTCGACACCGCCAACGACGCCGTCGATGTCGCGAAGGCCAAGCTCGACCAGGCGCGCCAGAACCTGTCCCTGCTTCGCGAGGGCGCGCGCAAGGAAGACATCGAGCGCGCCGCCGCGGACCTGGAAGCCGCGCGCGCGCAGGCCAGCACTGCCGTGCAGCAGCTCGCCTACGCGCGCCTCGTGAGCACGATCTCCGGAGTGGTGAGCGTGCGCCTCGCCGAGAAGGGCCAGAACGTCTCGCCGGGCCAGGCGGTGTTCCGCATCGCGCAGATCGACCAGCCGTGGGTGCGTGTGTACCTCGGCGAGAAGGACCTGCCGCGCGTGCGCCTGGGCCAGGAAGCCGAAGTGCGCGTCGACGGTGTCCCGGGCAAGGTGTTCCGTGGGCGGCTGAGCTTCATCTCGCCCGAGGCGGAATTCACGCCCAAGACGGTCGAAACGAAGGCGTTGCGCGTGGACCTGGTCTATCGCGCGAAGGTCGACGTGGACGACGCGGCCGGGGCGCTCAAGATCGGCATGCCGGCCGACGTGCGGCTTGCAGCGGATCGATGAATGACGATCCCCTCGTCCGCGCGAGCAGCGTCTCGTTCGCGTACGGGCCACGCACGGTCCTCGACGGCCTGGACCTCGAGCTGCGCCCGGGCGAGGTCCTCGGCATCGTGGGTTCCGACGGCGCGGGAAAGAGCGCGCTGCTGAAGGTCCTCATCGGGCAGCTGGAACCTGCGAGCGGGACGATCACGGTGCTGGGGCTTCCCGCGACGGACCTGCGGCTTCGCAGCCGCATCGCGTACATGCCGCAGTCCTTCGGACAGTACGTCGACCTGTCCGTCGCCGAGAACCTCGCGTTCTTCGCGGACCTGCACGGGCTGGACCGCCCGTCGGCGCGCGCGCTGATCGCCGACTTGCTCGCGCGCACGGGCCTCGCCGAATTCGCCGCCAGGCGCGCCGGCAATCTCTCGGGCGGGATGATGCAGAAGCTGGCCCTCGCCTGCGCGCTCGTGAGCCGCCCGAAGGTCATGTTCCTCGACGAACCCACGACCGGCGTGGATCCCGTGTCGCGGCGGGCCTTCTGGCAGCTTCTCGACCAGGTGCGCGCCGACGGCGTGGGAATCGTCTATGCCACCGCGAACATGGACGAGGCCGAGCGATGCGACCGCGTGGGGATGCTCGTGCGCGGGCGCTTCGCGCGCGTGGGCTCGCCCCTCGAGCTGGTGAGCGAAGTCGAGCCCGCATTCTTCGAGGTGAGCGGCGAAGGCGCGCGCGCACGCCGTCGCGAGCTGCGCGCCATGGACGCCGTGAAGCTGGTCTTTCCCGTGGGCGGGACGCTGAAGGTGTGGCTCGCGCGGCCCGGGCTCGAGGGCGCCTTCCGTGCCGCAGTGGCGAGGATTGCGCCCGCCCTTCGCGTGCGGGCCGAACGCCCTTCGCTGCACGACATCGCGCTGCGCGACCTGGCCCTGGCCGGCGGCAACGACAATGGGTCCGGAAGCCTCGTTCGCCATTGAGGCGCGCGGCCTCATGCGACGCTTCGGCGATTTCGTCGCCGTGGCCGGGATCGATCTCGACGTGCGCCAGGGCGAGGTCTTCGGCCTGCTCGGCGCCAACGGCGCGGGCAAGACGACGGCGATCCGCATGCTGTGCGGGACGCTTCCCCCCACCGCCGGAGAGATTCGCATCGCCGACGTGGACATGGTGCGCCGCGCGCGCGCCGCGCGGGGCCGCATCGGCTACGTGACCCAGCGCTTCGCGCTCTACGGCGACCTCACCGTGAGCGAGAACCTGCGGTTGCAGGCGGGACTCTACGGCCTGGACCGCGCGCGCGCCGAATCGCGGATCGAATGGGCGATGAAGCGCCTCGACCTCGCGCGCATCGCGCCCCAGCGCGCGGCGTCGCTGCCGCTCGGCCACCAGCGCCGCCTCGCCGTTGCCGCCGCCTTGCTGCACGAGCCCGCAGTGCTGTTCCTCGACGAGCCGACCTCGGGCATCGATCCGCTCGCCCGGGGAGAGCTGTGGGAATTGGTGTACGAGCTCGCCGAAGGCGGCGTGGGAGTGCTCATCACCACGCACTACATGGACGAGGCGCTCTTCTGCGACCGTCTCGCGCTCATGCACGCCGGGCACATCGTCGCCACCGATTCGCCGCAGGGCCTGCTCGCGCGCGGCCTCGATACGCCGATCCTGGAAGTGGTCGCGCCGAGGACCGCCGACTGGTTGCCCTTGCTCGCGGAGGACGGCGACATCCTGGAAGTCGTGCCCCGCGCCGGAAGGCTGCGGGCACGGCTTCGCAGCGGCCGCGACGCGGATGAAGCGGCGCGCGCGCTCGCCGCGCGGGCCGCAACCGCGGGCGTCGCGCTCGACCGCGTGGAGCTCGCCGCGCCCGATTTCGAGGACGTGGTCGTGGGCCTCCTCGGTCGGGAGAGCGCGCCATGAGGTGGGGCAGCGTCCGCGCCATGGCGCGCAAGGAGACATGGCACCTCCTGCGCGACGCGCGCAGCCTCGCGCTCATGTTCCTGATGCCCACGATCATGCTCTTCCTCTACGGCTACGCCATCCGGCTCGACATCATGGCCGCGCCCGTGGGAATCCTTCAGGAAGCCGGTGACCTCGCCTCGACGGATCTCGCCGCGCATATCGGCGCGAGCCCCGCCTTCCACGTCGCCGCGCGCTACCGCGACCGCCACGCGCTCGCCGACTCGATCCAGCGCGGCGAAGTCTGGGCCGCCTTCGTGATCCCCCGCGACTATGCGCGCGACCTTCGCGCCGGCAACGCGCGCGTGCAGCTCATCCTGGACGGCACCGACGCGAACACCGCCCGCCTCGTGCGCAACTATGCCCTCGCCCTCGTGAACGGCTATGCGCTCACGCTCGCGCAGGCGAGCCCTTCCATCGAGGTCGACGCGCGCACCTGGTTCAACGAGTCCAACGAGAGCCGCTACGCGATCGTGCCGGGCGTGATCGTGCTCGTGATGTCGGTCGTGGGCGCGCTCATGACGGCGCTCACCATGGCGCGCGAGATGGAGCTCGGAAACATCGTGATGCTGAGGACCACGCCGCTCACCCGCGCGGAGTTCCTCGTGGGCAAGCTCACTCCCTACTTCTTCGTGGGCATGGTCGACGTCCTCGGCGCGGTCGCGGCCGCCGTGCTCGTCTTCGACATCCCGCTGCGCGGCTCGATCGGCGCGATCACCGGGGTGTCGGCCCTGTTCCTGCTCATCGTCATGTGCCAGGGCGCGCTGCTGAGCATCGTGGCGGGCAACCAGATGCTCGCGAGCCAGCTGGTCCAGATCACGACCTTCCTGCCGTCGTTCCTGCTGTCCGGCGCGATCTACGCGATCGGCAACATGCCGCTGTGGCTGCAGTACCTCACGCTGGCGTTCCCGGCGCGCTACTTCGTGCTGCTCTCCAAGGGCATCTTCCTCAAGGGAATCTCGCC
>DATJVS010000266.1:0-24225 GCA_035501715.1 Usitatibacter sp. | reverse complement strand
TTGCCCGACTTGTAGAAGATCGCGGTGGCGAAGCAGAACGCGGCCGACCAGAAGCAGATCGACGCGAACGCGATGTACAGGGGCGCCCGCATGCGGTACATCCCCATCACCGCCGCGATGATCGCGGTGTAGAAGAGGATTCCCGTGCAGACGTAGTACCCCGGGACGACGAGGGACAATTCCCCGCCGGGCGTCGTCATGCCCATCAGTGCATTCTGCGCCGAATTCACGCTCCGTTGACGATTGTCTTGCGCGACTCTTGCGAATGCTGCAAGGCGCTCATGGGATAATCCATCCCGTACGCATTAAACAGTGGGGAGGGGACATGAGATCCTGGCTGGCCGTACTTTTCGCGGTGGCTGCCCCGGCCTGGGCGCAGGCGAGCGATCCCGGCAAGGTCTCCGCGCCGCCCGCACCCGCGTGCACGGAATGCGGCGTCGTCACTTCCGTCCGCTCCGTCACCAAGCAGACTCCCCCCGCCGCGCAGAACGAAGGCAAGCCCACGGGCCTCGTGGCGTCGATTCCGCTGGGCGGCGGCTCGCCCCAGGTGGGCTCGTCGACCCGGATCGGCCGGGACGTTCCCGCGGTGACGCAGAGCTGGGAAGTGATCGTGAAGCTCGACGACGGGCGCTACCGCGTGGTCGTGCTCGATGCGCAGCCCGGCGTCGCCAAGGGCGATCGCGTGAAGGTCGAGGAAGGGCGCCTCGTCCCTCCCTGAAATAAAAAGCGGGCCCTTCCGGGCCCGCGCGAGTGCATCCGTCCTGCCGGCGGGAGACTCGCCGGCGGGAGTGAGACCGCGGACGAAGCGCTAGTCCGCTTGCTTCCTCAGGAACGCCGGGATGTCGAGCATGTCGACCCCCGAGTGCCGCATCGCTTCGACCGTTGTATCGCGCCGACGCCGCAACGCGGTCGGCTGGTCCAGTTCCTCGTAGTTCACGCCGCCGCCCGCAACGGCATCGTCGGTGCCCGTGCGCGTGACGACCTGCATCACGGGCTGGCGCTGCGCGGCCGCGCCGCCCAGGCCCGTCGCGACGATGGTGACGCGCAGGGCATCGCCGATCGCGTCGTCCACCACGCTGCCGTAGATCACGGTGGCGTCCTCGGCCGTGAACGAGCGGATCGTGTTCATCACCTCGTGCACCTCCTTCAGCTTCATCGAGCGGCTCGCCGTGATGTTCACCAGCACGCCGCGCGCGCCCGAGAGATGGATGTCCTCGAGCAGCGGCGAATGAACGGCTTGCTCGGCCGCCATCTGCGCGCGTTCCGGTCCCGACGCGGTGGCCGAGCCCATCATCGCGACGCCGTTCTCGCTCATCACCGTGCGCACGTCGGCGAAGTCCACGTTCACCATGCCGGGGCAGTTGATCACCTCGGCGATGCCCGCGACGGCGCCGTTCAGGACGTCGTTGGAGGCGCGGAATGCGTCTTCGTAGGTCACATCCTCCCCGAGGACCTGCATGAGGCGATCGTTGGGGATGATGATGAGGGAATCGACGTGCTGCTTCAGCTGGTCGATGCCCACCGCGGCAACCTTCTGCCGCTTGCCCTCGAACGCGAAGGGCTTCGTCACGACGGCCACCGTGAGGATGCCCATGGAGCGCGCGATCTCGGCCACGACCGGCGCCGCGCCCGTGCCCGTGCCGCCGCCCATGCCCGCCGTGATGAAGAGCATGTCGGCGCCCGTGATGAGGTCGGTGATGCGCTCGCGGTCCTCTTCGGCCGCAAGGCGCCCCACCTCGGGATTGGCGCCCGCGCCCAGCCCCTTGGTGACGCCGTTGCCCAGCTGCAGCTGCGTCTTGGCGAGGTTGCGCTTCAACGCCTGGGCGTCGGTGTTCATCGTGATGAACTCCACGCCCGCGACGCCGTTGTTGATCATGTGGTCGACGGCGTTGCCGCCGCAGCCGCCCACTCCCACTACCTTGATCACCGCTTCCGGTGTCGTGCTTTCCAACAGCTCGATCATCTTCGTCTCCTTTGTTGTGTGCCGCATGTGCTGCCCCTCGACTAGAAATTCCCCTTGAACCATCCCTTCATCTTCTCGAAGACCTCCTTGAAGCCCGCGCCCTGCATCTTTGCGTGCCGGTCGCGTTTCACCTCGTCCAGTCCCGCCATCAGCAATCCCATGCCGGTCGAGTAGCGCGGGTTGCGCACGACCTCCGCGAGCGCGCCGTCGTAGTGCGGCACGCCCACGCGAACCGGCATGTGGAAGACCTCCTCGCCCAGCTCGACCATGCCCTTCATGAGGGCCGAGCCTCCGGTGATCACGATTCCCGACGAGAGCAGCTCCTCGAGGCCCGAGGAGCGCAGCTCGCGCTGGATCAGCGAATAGAGCTCCTCGACGCGCGGCTCGATCACCTCGGCGAGCGTCTGGCGAGAGAGCTCGCGCGGGCCGCGGTCGCCCACGCCGGGCACCTCGATCATGTCCGACGGGCTCGCGAGCTGGCGCAGCGCCACGCCGTGCGCGATCTTGAGCTCCTCCGCATCCTTGGTCGGCGTGCGAAGGGCCATCGCGATGTCGTTGGTGATCTGGTCGCCGGCGATCGGGATCACCGAGGTGTGCTTGATCGCGCCGTCGGTGAAGACCGCGAGGTCGGTCGTTCCCCCGCCGATGTCCACGAGGCACACGCCCAGGTCGCGCTCGTCGTCGAGCAGCACCGCGTCGGCGGAAGCGAGGGGCTGCAGCATGAGGTCGCTCACCTCGAGCCCGCAGCGGCGCACGCACTTCATGATGTTCTGCGCGGCCGACACGGCGCCGGTCACGATGTGCACCTTCACCTCGAGGCGCATGCCGCTCATCCCGAGGGGCTGGCGCACGCCGCCCTGCCCGTCGATGATGAATTCCTGCTCGAGGATGTGGAGCACCTGCTGCTCCATCGGGATGTTCACCGCGCGGGCCGTCTCGATCACGCGGTCGATGTCGTACTGCTGGACCTCCTTGTCCTTGATCGCGACCATGCCGTGGCTGTTGAAGCTCTTGATGTGGCTCCCGGCGATGCCCGTGATCACTTCCTTGATCTTGGCGTCGGCCATGAGCTCGGCCTCCTCGAGCGAGCGCTGGATCGCGTTCACCGTGGATTCGATGTTCACCACCACGCCCTTCTTGAGGCCCCGCGAGGCGTGGCTGCCCATGCCGATGAGGGTGAGCCGGTCCTCCGGCGTGATCTCGGCGACCAGGGTCACGATCTTCGAGGTCCCGATGTCCAGGGCCACGAGGAGGTTGCGGGCGTCTCGGGGTCGTGTGGCGATCATCGTGGCGTCTTGCTCTTTCCGGCTCTGGCGGTGGGTTTGGGGGGCGCCTTCTCGGCCACGCGCGTGAGCGCGAAGCCGTTGGCGTAACGCAGGTCGGCGTGCTTCGTCTCGACGCCGCGGGCGGCGACCGCGGGCCAGGCCCGCGCGAAGCGCGCGAGGCGCTCGTCGATGTCGTCGCGCCCGAGCTCGAGCACGAGCCCCGTGTCGAGGACGACCTGCCACGCGCCGCGCGGCGAGAGCGTCACGCCGGTGACGGCGACCGACAGCGGCGCGAGGGCCTTCACGATCGCGGGGTATTCCGCCGCCATCTGCGCGGCGGCCGACGCGTCGTGACCGCGGAAGCGGGGAAGCGAGCCCTGGTACTCGGCGCTGAACACGTCGCCGCGCACGCTCACGAGCTCGGCGTCGTTCCAGCGGGCGAGCGGTTCGTGCGCCTCGAGCGTGACCTCGATCGCGTCGGGGAAGCGCCGGCGCACGGTCGCTTCGCGCACCCACGGGATCTTTCGCGCGGCATCGCGCACCGTTTCCAGCGAGGCGCCCGTGGCATTCACGCCCCGCATGGCGTGCGCGAACGCCTCGAGGTCGGAGGGCGCGATGCGATCGAGGTCGCCCGCGAACTGCACTCGCTCGACGGGCTGCGACGAGATCGCGTCGAAGGCGTACCACGCGCCGCCCGCGAGCGCGGCCACCGCCACCGTGGCGCCCGTGGCCGCGGCGATGCGCCGCCGCAGGGAGACCGGCGCGCCGTTCATTGCGACCTCCACGAATCGAGCCGCGCGTCCTCGAGGATCCTCACGCACAGGTCCGCGTAGGAGAGCCCCGCGGCCTTCGCGGCGATCGGCACCAGGGAGTGCCCGGTCATGCCGGGCGAGGTGTTCATCTCGAGGAACGAGTAGGTGCCGTCGGTGCGCAGCATCACGTCCGCCCGTCCCCAGCCGCGGCAGCCCAGCACGCGGAAGCCCTTCAACGTCGCCGCACGGATCTCGTCCTCGACCTCCGCGCGCACCCCCGAGGGGCAGAAGTACTTCGTGTCGTCGGTGAAGTACTTGTTCTGGTAGTCGTAGTTGCCCTGGGGCGCCTCGATGCGCACGAGGGGAAGCGCCACCTCGCCGCCTCGCCCCGCATCCGTGATCACCGACGCGGTGAGCTCCTGCCCCGGGATGAATTCCTCCGCGATCACGAGGTCGTCGTACTTCGCCGCGAGCGCGTAGGCCGCGGGAAGGTCGCGCGCCACCACGACTTTCGTCAGGCCGATTGTCGAGCCTTCGCGCGCGGGCTTCACGACCAGGGGAAGTCCCAGGCGCCGCGCGACCGCGTCCCAGTCGGCCGAGGCCTTCACCATCTCGAAGCGCGGCGTGGGGATGCCCGAGGCCGCCCACACGAGCTTGGTGCGCCACTTGTCCATGGAGATCGCCGAGCCCATCACGCCGCTTCCCGTGTAGGGGATGCGCATCACCTCCAGCGCCCCCTGCACCGTGCCGTCCTCGCCGAAGCGCCCGTGCAGCGCGATGAACACGCGGCGGAAGCCCTCGCGCTTCAGGTCGAAGAGCTCGCGCTCGGCCGGATCGAACGGATGCGCGTCCACCCGCTTGCCGCGCAGCGCCTCGAGCACGGCCTTGCCGGAGATGAGGGAAATCTCCCGCTCCGCCGAAGGCCCGCCCATCAGCACCGCGACGCGCCCCATGCTCATGCGCGCCCTCCCACGATGCGCACCTCGCGAACGAGGTCCACGCCGGCTTTCGCGAGCACCGTCGCGTGCACGTGATCGATCACCGCTTCGATGTCGGCCGCGCTCGCGCCCTCGATGTTCACGATGAAGTTCGCGTGCTTCCGGGACACCTGCGCGCCGCCCACCGTGTATCCCTTGAGCCCGGCCGCCTCGATGAGACGCGCGGCGTGGTCGCCCGGCGGATTGCGGAACACGCTTCCTGCGTTCGGCAGGTTCAGCGGCTGCGAGGCCACGCGCTTCTGCAACAGCTCCCTGATGTGGCGCATCGCGGCCTTCTCTTCGCCGGGCTGGAACCCGAAGACGCCCGAGACGAACCATTCCTCCGCCGCCCGGTGCTTCGACAGCACATGGCGATAGCCGATTTCGTAGTCCGAGGGCTCGCGATGGCGCAGCGTGCCCGCGCGGTCGACGGTCTCGACCGCGATCACGTGGTTCCACGTCTCGCCGCCATAGCAGCCCGCGTTCATCGCGAGCGCTCCGCCCACGGTGCCGGGCACGCCGGCCATCCACTCGGCGCCGGCGCCGCCGTGCTTCGCGACGAAGCGCGCGAGGTGCGGCGCGGGAACGCCGCATCCGGCACGGAACGCGAGCGTCCCGCGAGGCGTGGCCACTTCATTTTCGACCTCGATGCCGATCAGCGCGTGGTGCGTGAACACGATCGAGCCCGCGAAGCCGCCGTCGCGTACGAGAAGGTTGCTGCCCAGCCCCACGAAAAGGACCGGCTCCTCGCGCGGGCGCCAACGCAGGAACGCGGCGAGGTCGAGCACATCGGCCGGCTGGTAGAAGACCTTCGCGCGTCCGCCCGCGCGCCAGCTCACGTGGCGCGACATCGGCTCGTCGAGGCGCATCTCGCCCCGCAGGTCCGGGGGAATGTGGGCGCGCTCGCTCATGTCCATCGTCCCCTAGCTCCTCGCCTGCGCGAGCTCGGGCGCGAGGCTCGCGATGGAGCCCGCCCCCATGGTGACCACCACGTCGCCGTCGCGAACGCGCTCGAGCACCGCATCGCGCATCGCGCCGGCCTTCTCGACGAACACAGGCTCGACCTTCCCGGTGAGGCGCACCGAGCGCGCGAGCGCGCGGCCGTCCGCCCCCACGATCGGCGCTTCGCCCGCGGGATACACGTCGGCGAGCACCAGCTCGTCCACGGTGGCGAGCACCTTCACGAAATCCTCGAAGAGGTCGCGGGTGCGCGTGTAGCGATGCGGCTGGAACGCGAGCACGATGCGCCGGCCGGGAAACGCGCCGCGCGCCGCGGCGATCGTGGCCGCCATCTCCGCGGGATGGTGGCCGTAGTCGTCCACGACTGTGTAATGCCCGCCGCCGGGAAGGGCTGCGTCGCCGTAGCGCTGGAAGCGCCGGCCCACGCCGGCGAACTCCGCGAGCGCCTTCGCGATGGCCGCATCGGGCGCGCCGACCTCGCGGGCCACGGCGATGGCGGCGAGCGCATTGAGCACGTTGTGCTCGCCGGGCAGGTTCAGCAGCACGTCGAGCGGCGCCGCGTCCTTCTTCGCCGACACCGCGCGAAAGCGCATGCGCCCCGCGTCCCAGCGCACGTCCTCCGCGCGCAGGTCCGCGTCGTCGCTCCTGCCGTACGTGAGCATCGGCCGCGTGATCGACGACATGATCGCGCGAACGTGCGGATCGTCCTTGCACAGCACCGCGAGGCCGTAGAACGGCAGGTGCCCCACGAACTCGACGAACGTGGCCTTCAGCTTCTCGAAGTCCTGGCCATAGGTCTCCATGTGGTCCGCGTCGATGTTCGTGACCACGGAGATCACCGGCTGCAGGTACAGGAACGACGCGTCGGACTCGTCGGCCTCGGCCACCAGGAACTCGCCCTTGCCCAGGCGCGCGTTGCCGCCGATGGAGTTCAACCGCCCGCCGATCACGTACGTGGGATCGAGGCCCGCCTCGCCCAGCACCGCGGACACGAGCGACGTGGTCGTGGTCTTGCCGTGCGTGCCGGCGATCGCGATGCCCTGCTTGAAGCGCATGAGCTCGGCCAGCATCATCGCGCGCGGCACGACGGGGATATGAGCCTGCCTCGCGCGCACGACCTCGGGGTTGTCGGCGGTGACCGCGGAGGACACGACGACCGCATCGGCCGCGGCGACGTTGTCCGCCGCGTGCCCGATCACGATGCGGATGCCCATCTGCTTCAGGCGCTTCACCGGCGCGTTCTCCGCGATGTCGGAGCCCGTGACCGTATAGCCCAGGTTCGCGAACACCTCGGCGATACCCGACATGCCCGAGCCGCCGATGCCCACGAAGTGGATGCGCTTCACCTTATGCCGCATGGGCAAGCTCCACGCACAGGTCGGCGCAGCGTTTCGTGGCGTCGGGTTTGCCGAGGGCGCGCGCGTGGCGCGCCATCTCGGCGAGCTGGTCTCGATCAAGGCCAAGCAGGATCTCCGCGAGTTGTTCGGGTTTCGTGGCGAGCTGGTCGAGCGCGATGCCGGCGCCGCGATCGGCGAGGAAGCGCGCGTTCGCGGTCTGCTCGTCGACCACGAACCACGGCAGGGGAAAGAGGATCGAGGCCACGCCCGCCGCGGCGATTTCCGCCACGGTGACCGCGCCCGAGCGGCAGACGAGCAGGTCGCACCATGCGTAGCGGCGCGCCATGTCGTCGATGAAGGGGACGACCTCGGCATCGACGTGCGCGTGGCGATAGGCGTACTGCAGGTGCTCGAGAAGCTTCTGCCCCGACTGGTGCACGACCTGCGGGCGCTTGTCCGCCGGCATCGAGGCGAGCGCGGCGAGCACGAGATCGTTCATCGTCTGCGCGCCGAGGCTTCCGCCCACGACCAGCAGGCGGATCGGCCCCACGTGAGTCGCGTAGCGCTCGCCCGGCGGCGGCACGCTCGAGATCTCCTCGCGCATCGGCGTGCCGAGCCACTCGACGCGCCGGGGCTTCGGGATGCGATTCACCCAGCGCGTGGCCACGGGACGGTCGAATGCGCCTTCCATGCCGACGATCACGCGATCGGCGATCGTGCCGAGGATGCGGTTGGTGATCCCGGCCACGGCGCCCGGCTCGTGCACGACGAGCGGGCGGCCCCAGAGCGCGGCCATCATGCCTCCGGGAAACGCGACGTAGCCGCCCAGCGAGAGCACCACGTCGGGACGGATGCGGAAGATGGCGACGGTGGACTGCAGGAACGACACGAGGATGCGCAGCGGCAGGAAGAGCCACGCCGCGATGCCCTTGCCGCGAACGCCGCTGATGTTGATGCTCACCATCGGGTAGCCGAGGTCGCCGACGATCTGGTTCTCCATGCCCCACGGCGTGCCCATCCAGTGCACGTCCCAGCCGCGAAGCTCGAGCTCCTTCGCGATGGCGAGCCCCGGGAAGATGTGGCCGCCCGTGCCCGCCGCCATGATGAGGATGGTGCGCGGCTTCACAGCGAGCCTCCGCGCATGAGGTAGCGGTTTTCCCAGTCGATGCGCACGAGGATGCCCAGCGCCATGCACGCGACGACGATGCCGGTGCCGCCGAACGACAGCAGCGGAAGCGTGAGCCCCTTGGTGGGCAGCAGGCCCATGTTCACGCCCATGTTGATGAAGGCCTGGGCGCCCAGCCACACGCCGATGCCCTGCGCCACGAGCGCGGCGTAGTAGCGCTCGAGGCTCGCGGCCTGCCGGCCCACGGCGAAGGCGCGGTGCACGAGGAAGAGGAAGAGCATGATCACCACGAACACGCCCGCGAAGCCCAGCTCCTCGGCGATCACCGCGAGCAGGAAGTCGGTGTGCGCCTCCGGCAGGTAGAAGAGCTTCTCGACGCTCGCGCCCAGTCCCACGCCGAAGAGCTCGCCGCGCCCGAACGCGATGAGCGAGTGCGAGAGCTGGTAGCCCTTGCCCATGGAATCGGACCACGGGTCCATGAATCCGAGGATGCGCTGCAGGCGATAGGGCGAGGAGACGATGAGCACCGCGAAGGCGCCCGAGAGCAGCACCGCGAGCCCCGCGAAGAGGCGCCAGTTCAATCCGCCGAGGAAGAGCACCGTCATGGCGATCGTCGTCACCACGACGAGCGCGCCGAAGTCGGGCTCGCGCAGCATCAGCGCCGCGATGAACGTCATCACGGAGAACATGGGCAGGAACCCCTTGCGCACGTCATCCATGAACGCGGCCTTGCGCACGGTGTAGTCCGCCGCGTAGAGCACCACGAAGAGCTTCATGAGCTCGGAAGGCTGGAACGTCGCGAATCCCAGCGGCATCCAGCGGCGCGCGCCGTTCACTTCGCGCCCGAGGCCGGGGATGAGCACCGCGACCAGGAACGCGGTGCCGAGCATGAAGAGCCACGGCGACGCCCTCTGCCATAGCCAGAGGGGGACTCGAAACATCGCCGCGGCAAACGCCAGCCCGACCAGGAGGTAGATCGAGTGGCGCACGAGAAAGTAGCTGGGGCGGTAGCCCGTGAAGCGTTCCGCCTCGGCCATCGCGATCGAGGCGGAATACACCATCACCAGCCCGATGCAGGCGAGCAGCAGCGCCGACCAGATGAGGGCCTGATCGAGGCGGGACTCGCGGCGGGCGGGGTTGTAGAGCATCAGCCGTCACGGCTCTGGGCGAGCGCGCGCGCCGCCTGGGCGAACACTTCGCCGCGGTGGCCGTAGTTGCGGAACATGTCGAAGCTCGCGCACGCGGGCGACAGCAGCACCGCATCGCCCTCGCGCGCGAGATGGAATGCGGCCTGCGTCGCCTCTTCCAGCGTGGCGGCGCGATGGATGGGGATGCCGGTGGAGCGCAGCGCCGCCTCGATGCGCGAGGCATCGCGGCCGATCAGCACCACGGCGCGCGCGTGCTTCGCCACGGCGGGCGCGAGCGGCGCGAAGTCCTGCCCCTTGCCGTCGCCGCCGGCGATGAGCACCACGGGCTCGGCGAAACCTTCGAGCGCGGCCACGCTCGCGCCCACGTTCGTGCCCTTGGAATCGTCGTAGAAGCGCACGCCGTTCGCCGCCGCCACTTCCTGCACGCGGTGGGCCAACCCCTTGAACGTGGCGAGCGTTCGCGCGAGCGGCGCCGCCTCGAGGCCCACCGCGGTGCAAAGCGCGTGCGCCGCAAGCCCGTTCGCGGCGTTGTGCAGGCCCGGCATCGCCATGGCGCGCGCCTCGATGATCTTCTCGCCGCCGCGCATGAGGGCTTGCCGCTTCGCATCGAGCCCCCACTGCGAGGCGCCCTGCGGCACGCCCAGCCCGAACGACAGGTCGCCTTCGCCGCGGCCCATGGCGAGGCTCGCGGCGTCGTCGCGATTCACCACGCGCGTGCGGCAGTGCAGGAAGATCCGCTCCTTCGCGCGCCCGTAGTCGGCCATCGAGCCGTAGCGGTCGAGGTGGTCCTGCGTGAGGTTGAGCATCGTCGCCGCGTCGAGCTCGAGCGAGCGCGTGGTCTCCAGCTGGTAGCTCGACAGCTCGATCACCAGCAGCTGCGGAAAGCCGTCGCGCTCGAAGTCCGTGAGCGCGTCGAGCACCGGAAGCCCGATGTTGCCCGCCGCGACGCTCTTCAGGCCCGCGGCCGTCCCCATGGCCGCGGCGAGCGCGGTCACGGTGGACTTGCCGTTGGTGCCTGTCACTCCGAGCACGCGTACTCCCGGTGCGCGACCCGCGAGCGCGCGGGCAGCGACCTCGACATCGCCAGCCACTTCAATCCCGCGGCCGAGCGCGGCTGCGAGGAGCGGTTCGCGGAGCGCAATGCCCGGACTCGCAACGATCGCATCCACGCCCTCCAGTAGCGATGGCTCGAATGCTCCGAGCGCAACGCGAACTTCGGGGTGTTCCTGCCGCAGCGCTCCCAGGGCCGGAGGCGCCGCTCGCGTATCGGCAGCACGCAGCCGAGCACCATGCCGCGCGAGCCATCGAACGCTCGAAAGCCCCGTGTCACCCAGCCCGAGAACGAGAACGCTCTTTGCCTTCCACTCATCGGTCATCTCCCTCGGCATTCGCGGTTCATCTCAGCTTCAGCGTGGAAAGGCCGAAGAGCACCAGCATCATCGTGATGATCCAGAACCTCACGACGACCTGGTTCTCCTTCCAGCCCTTCAATTCGTAGTGGTGGTGCAGCGGCGCCATGCGGAAGACGCGCTTGCCGGTCAGCTTGAACGACGCGACCTGGATGATCACGGAGAGCGTCTCGACCACGAACACGCCGCCCATGATGAGGAGCACGATCTCCTGCCTCACGACGAGCGCCACCATCCCCAGGGCGGCGCCGAGCGCGAGCGCGCCCACGTCGCCCATGAACACTTCCGCCGGGTACGCGTTGAACCAGAGGAACGCGAGGCCCGCGCCCGACATCGCTCCGCACACCACGGCGAGCTCGCCCGCGCCCGAGATGAGCGGGAAGCCCAGGTACTTCGCGAACACCGCGTTGCCCGAGACGTAGGCGAACACCGCGAGCGCGGAAGCGATCATCACCGTGGGCATGATCGCCAGGCCGTCCAGGCCGTCGGTGAGGTTCACCGCGTTGGAGCTGCCCACCACGACGAAGTAGCCCAGGATCACGAAGCCCACCGCGCCCAGCGGGATCGCGATGGTCTTGAAGAACGGCACGATGAGCTCGGTCTGCTGCGGAAGCCGCGCGCTGTAGGCGAGGTAGGTCACCGCGGCCACCGCGATCACCGATTGCCAGAAGAACTTGGCCTTCGCCGAAAGCCCCTTGGGATTGCGGTGCACGACCTTGCGCCAGTCGTCCACCCAGCCCACGATGCCGAAGCCCAGCGTGGTGAGCAGCACGATCCACACGTAGCGGTTCGCGAGGTCGGCCCAGAGCAGCGTGGTGATCGCCACCGACACGAGGATCAGCGCCCCTCCCATGGTGGGCGTGCCGGTCTTCGCGAGGTGCGACTGCGGCCCGTCGTCGCGCACCGCCTGCCCGATCTTGTACACGGTGAGCTTGCGGATCATCGCCGGGCCCACGATGAACGAGATGGCGAGCGCGGTGAGCGCCGCGAGCACCACCCGCAGCGTGATGTACGTGAACACGTTGAGCGCGTGAAACTCGGGATTGCCGCGCGCGAGCCACTGGGCGACCTCATACAGCATGGCCCGCCCCCTTTCCCGCCAGCGCGTCGGCCACGCGCTCCATCTTCATGAACCGCGAGCCCTTCACGAGTATCGTGGCGCCGTGGGCCGATTCGTTGACGGCGGCGCGCGAGAGCGCATCCACGTCGTCGAAATGCATCGCGCCGCGGCCGAAGGCCTGCACCGCGTGGCGGCTCGCATCACCCACGGCCATCAGCGCGTCGATGCCGGACTGCCTCGCGAAGGAGCCCACTTCCGCGTGCATCGCGGCCGCGTCGGCGCCCAGCTCGCCCATGTCGCCCATCACGAAGACCTTGCGGCCGTGCTCCTCGGCGAGCACGCGAAGCGCCGCCTTCATCGATTCGGGATTCGCGTTGTAGCTGTCGTCGATCACCACCGCGCCCGAGGGCGCCTTGCGCCGCTGAAGGCGCCCGGGCACGCCGGCGAAGGACGCAAGGCCCGCCTGCATCGCGTGGAACGGAATCTCGAGCGCATAGGCCGCGGCGCACGCGGCGGCGGCATTGCGCAGGTTGTGCTCGCCGCGCACCTGCAGCGCGACCGCGAAGGCGTCGGCCGGCGTGACGAAGCGCGCCTGCGCGCCCGCCTGGAGCCCGCGCACGTCGGCACCTTCGGCAAGCCCGAAGGTCACGATGCGCCGCGATGCGTTGAGCTCTTTCCAGTACGAGGCGAACGCATCGTCGGCATTCACCACGGCGATGCCACTCGCCGCGAGGCCCGCGTAGATCTCGCCCTTGGCGCGCGCGATCGCCTCGACGCTTCCGAGGATGCCCACGTGCGCGCGCTGCGCGTTGTTCACCAAGGCCACCGTCGGGCGCGCGATCCTCGTGAGGTAGTCGATCTCGCCCTCGTGGTTCATGCCCATCTCGATCACGGCGTAGCGATGGCGCTCGCGCAGCTCGAGCAGCGTGAGCGGCATGCCGATGTCGTTGTTGAGATTGCCCTTGGTGGCGAGCACCGCGTCGCGATCTCCCGCATGGGCGGCGAGGATCGCGGTGAGCATCTCCTTCACCGTGGTCTTGCCGTTGCTCCCGGTGAGGGCCACCAGCGGCAGGGCGAACTTCGAACGCCAGTGCGCGGCGAGCCGGCCCAGCGCGATGCGCGTGTCGGCGACGACGACTTGCGGGATCGCGGGCTCGGCGTCGATGCGACGCGAGACGACCGCGGCCACGGCGCCGCGGCGCACGGCCTCGGCCACGTAGTCGTGCCCGTCGAAGCTCTCGCCCACGAGCGCCACGAAGAGGTCGCCCGCATCCACGGCGCGGCTGTCGGTGGTCACGCCGCCGAAGCGTGCGGCGCCACGGGCCTGTCCGCCCACCGCGCCCGCCGCTTCGTCGAGTCCCATCATCGGCGACCGGCCCACGTACTCGCCTCCATTCATCCCGCCGAACGCTCCCAATCCTCCAGCGCGGCACGCGCGACCTCGCGGTCGTCGAACGCGTGGCGCACGCCTGCGATTTCCTGGTATGTCTCGTGTCCCTTGCCGGCGAGCAGCACGACGTCGCCGGGCCCGGCCTGGTGCACCGCCGAGAAGATCGCGACCTGGCGGTCCTCGATCGCTTCGGCCGGCGTCGAAATTCCCTTCAGCACCTGCGCGATGATCGCGTCGGGATCCTCGCCGCGCGGGTTGTCGCTCGTGACGATCACGTGGTCGGCAAGCCGTGCCGCCGCCTGGCCCATGAGCGGGCGCTTGCCCGGATCGCGATCGCCGCCGCAGCCGAATACGCAGAACAGGCGGTGCCCCGCGGCCACCGTCGGCCGCAGCGCCTCGAGCGCCTTCTCGAGCGCGTCGGGCGTATGCGCGTAGTCCACCACCACGAGCGGCGCGTCGCCGCCGCCCAGGCGCTCGAGGCGGCCCGGCACGGGCTTCAACGCGCTCACCGCGGCAATGGCATCGTCGAACGAGACTCCCGCGGCGATGAGCGCGCCCATCACGCCGAGCAGGTTCGAGACGTTGAACGCGCCCAGGACGGCGGCATGCACTTCGCCCTCGCCCCACTCCGAGGCGACGTGGAACCGCACGCCGGCTTCCGACAGGCCCATGCGGCTCGCGACGAGGCGCGCGCCGCTCGCGGTCCCGTACGTGATCGCGTCGCGCCCGATGCGCGAGGCGAGCGTGGCGCCCCAGGTGTCGTCCACGTTCACGACGCGATGCGTGAGGCCGCGCGCGGAGAAGAGCTTGAACTTCGCCTCGGCGTAGGACTCCATCGTGCCGTGGTAGTCGAGGTGGTCGCGCGTGAGGTTCGTGAACACCGCCACGTCGAACTTGATGCCCGCCACGCGCCCCTGGTCGATCCCGTGGCTCGAGACTTCCATCGCGACGTTGCGCGCGCCGCGGCGAAGGTAGTCGGCGAGCAGGCGCTGGAGCACGATCGGATCCGGCGTCGTGTTCTTCGCCTCGACGCGCTCGCCGACGAGGCCGTTGCCCAGCGTGCCGACCACTGCCGAGCGCCGTCCCAGCGCATCGAGCGACGCCGCGATCCACTGCGACACCGACGTCTTGCCGTTCGTGCCCGTCACGCCCGCCATCCACAGCGTCTCGGACGGATTGCCGTAGACGGCGCCGGCGATCGCGGAAATCTTCCCGCGCAGGCCTTCGACGCCCAGGTTGGGAATCTCCCATCGCTCGTTCCAGGCGAAGCCCTCGCGCTCCCAGAGCACGGCCGCCGCGCCGCGCGAGATCGCCTCGGCGATGTACATGCGCCCGTCCTGCGCGGTGCCGGGATAGGCCACGAAGATCGAGCCCAGCTTCACCGTGCGCGAGTCGGCGGTGAGGTCCATGAGCGGCACGCCCAGCTGCGCGAGCCGGTCGAGGATCGGCAGGCCCTCGGGGCGCGGGAATTCGGCGGCGGCGATCATCCCTCGCTCTCCGGGGGGCTCGTCGCCTTCACGTTGAAGGTGCCGGGCGCATCCGGCGGCACCGACATCATGCGAAGCGCCGCGCCCATCACGTTGGAGAAGACCGGCGCGCCGACGTCGCCGCCGTAGTAGCGCGCGCCCTGCGGCTCGTCGATCATCACGGCCACGATGAAGCGCGGATCGCTCACCGGGCCGAAGCCCACGAAAGAGGCGCGGTACTTGGTCTCGGCGTAGCCGCCGTTCTCCGCCTTGTGCGCGGTGCCCGTCTTGCCCGCGACGCGGTAGCCCGGGACCTGCGCGCGAGGCGCGGTGCCGCCGGGCAGCACGGCCATCTCCATCATCTTCGTGACCTCGAGCGCGGTCTGCTTCGTGATCACGGGCTTGCCGATGGGATGCGCGTCGCGCTTGAGCAGCGTGAGCGGGAGGAGCTCGCCGCCATTGGTGAAGATCGTGTAGGCGCGCGCGAGCTGCAGCAGCGACACCGAGATGCCGTGCCCGTAGGACATCGTCGCCTGCTCGATGGGACGCCACTTGTTCCAGGGCCTCAACAGGCCCTTCGCCTCGCCGGGGAATCCGGTCTGCGGCGCCACGCCGAAGCCGAGGTCGTGATAGAGCGTGCCCATCCGCTCGGGCGACATCTGCATCATGATCTTGGTGCTGCCGATGTTCGACGACTTCTGGATCACCTGCGCCACGGAGATGGTCCCGTTGGCGTGCGTGTCGGTGATGGTCCAGCCGGCGAACTGCATCGAGCCCTGGCCGGTGGCGATCATCGTGGTGGGCGTGACGATCCCGGAGTCGAGCGCGGCCGCGATCGTGAACGGCTTCATCGTCGAGCCGGGCTCGAACAGGTCCGTGACCGAGCGGTTGCGCGTCTGCGAGGCGGTCACGTTGGCGCGGTTGTTGGGGTTGTAGTCGGGCTGGTTCACGAGGGCGAGCACCTCGCCCGTGTGCGCGTCCACGATCACGAGCGAGCCGCCGCGCGCGTGGGCCTGCTCCACCGCGGCCTTGAGCTCGCGATGCGCGAGGAACTGCAGGCGCTCGTCGATCGAGAGCGTCACGGGCTCGCCATCCTTCGGCGCGCGCATGCTCTCCACGTCCTCGACCACGCGCCCCTTGCGGTCCTTGATGACCTTGCGCGATCCCGGCGTGCCGGCGAGGCGCGCGTCCTCGGCGAGCTCGATGCCCTCCTGGCCGTTGTCCTCGATGCCGGTGAAGCCCACCACGTGCGCCATCACGTCGCCTGCCGGGTAGTAGCGGCGGAATTCGCGCTGCTGGAAGACTCCCGGGATTCCCAACGCCATCACCCTGGCCGCCTGCTCGGGCGAAATCTGGCGCTTGAGGTAGACGAACTGCCGATCCTTTCTGGCGATCTTCTGGCGAATCTCCTCCGTGGGCAGGCCCAGGGCCTGCGCGAGGGCGCGGACCTTGGCATCGGTGACCTCGTCCAGGTCGTCCGGCGTGACCCAGATGGACTCCACCGGCGTGGAGATCGCGAGCGCCTTGCCGTTGCGGTCGAACACCGACCCGCGCGAAGCGGGCAGGTCGAGCATGCGTCCGTAGCGGGCCTCGCCCTTGGCCTGGAGGAAATCGGTCTGCACCGCCTGCAGGTAGAAGGCGCGGCCCACGAGCGTGACGAAGCCCGCGATGATCATCACGAGCACGAAGCGCGAGCGCCACCCCTCGAGCTTCAGGCGCAGCTGCGGCGTGCGCTGCTCGAAGTTCATCGCGCCGCTCCCGGCTGCGCGCGGCTGTCGAGCGTCACGACCACCGTGGTGTCGGGCTCGGGCAGGCGCATGCCCAGGTTCTTCGAGGCGAGCGATTCGACGCGCTTGTTGGTGGCCCACGTGCTCTGCTCGAGGCGAAGCTGCGTGTATTCCTCGTCGAGCCTCTTGGCCGCTTCCTGCTCGGCTTCCAGCTCCACGAAGACCTTGCGCGCGCGGTGCTGCGACGTGATCACCCCGATGGCGCAGAGCATCACGAGCGCGAGCAGGATCGCGTTCACGCGTCCCATTCAGTTCTTCTCGGCCACGCGCAGCACGGCGCTGCGCGCCCGCGGGTTGCGCGCGACTTCCGCGGCCGAGGGCTTGATCGCCCGGCCCACGGCGCGAAGCTGCGCGGGCGGGATCTCGGAAGCGCGCACCGGCACGCCGCGCGGCAGCGTGTCGCCCGTCGAGCGCGCGCGGATGAAGCTCTTCACGATGCGGTCTTCCAGCGAATGGAAGCTCACCACCGCGAGGCGGCCCCCGCGCTCGAGCAGGTCGGCCGCCTGGGGCAGCGTCACCTCCAGCTCTTCAAGCTCCTGATTGACGTGAATCCGTAGAGCCTGAAAGGTGCGGGTCGCCGGGTGTTGCCCCGGCTCGCGCGAGCGAACCGCGCGACCCACGACCTCGGCAAGTTGCCGGGTGGTGACGAGAGGCTCGCGGCCCCGTGCATCAACAATCGCTGCTGCAATCGATTTAGCAAACCGTTCTTCCCCATACGCAGAGACCACCTCCCTGATTTCTTGTTCTGTCGCGCGCGCGATCCACTGGGCCGCCGTTTCGCCGCGCGTGGTGTCCATGCGCATGTCGAGCGGGCCGTCGCGCATGAAGCTGAAGCCGCGCGCGGCGTCGTCCAGCTGGGGCGAGCTCACCCCGATGTCGAGCAGCACGCCCGCGACGTGGTGAATGCCGCGATCGGCCAGCGCCTGTTTCATGTTCGAGAAGCGCGCGTGGATCAGCTCAAGACGCGGATCTTCGAGCGCGCGATGCGAATGCGCCGCGGGGTCCTGATCAAAAGCGAGAAGTCTTCCGCGAACACCGAGACGGGCGAGGATGGCCGCGCTGTGCCCGCCGCGGCCAAAGGTGCCATCGACGTAGGTCTTGCCTTCGCGGACACGGAGGGCAGAGATTGCTTCTTCGAGAAGGGCCGGGACATGGGAGACCTCACTCACGGGGGAAGGGACTGGACACCGGGGCCTCTCCGATCGGCGGGGGACCTTGGGTGTCCCGCGCCGTCACAGAGAGAAGTTCTCCATCCCCGGAGGCAGGTTCGTATTGCCTCCGGACCTCAGGGCCGCGAGCTGCTGGTTCCACAGCTCGAGGTCCCAGATTTCGTAGTGGCTGCCCTGGCCGACGAACATCACGTCGCGCGCGAGGTGCGCGAAGTCGCGAAGCTCCGGCGGCACGAGAAGGCGGCCCGCGGTGTCGAGCTCCACGTCCTGCGCGAAGCCCACGAGCAATCGCTTCCAGAGGCTGAATTGCCGATCGAGGGAGGGGAAGGACATGACGCGCGCACGGATCGGATCCCACGCGGGCGCGGGATAGAGCAGGAGGCAACCGTCGGGATGCGCGGTCAGGACGAGCTTTACCGTCCCGCCCAGCGTGAGGGGCTCGCGCGTGCGCGCCGGGACCGCCATGCGGCCCTTCGCGTCGAGACTGACCTGGGATGCCCCCTGGAACACCGTTTCCTCCACGTTTTCCCACTTTTCGCCACTGTAGAGAAGCGTCCACAGGGAGTCAAGGGGCGGAGGCGGTAAATTTTTCTTGTTCTACAAAGGGTTAGCGTCGCTTTTTCGCGCCAATTCTTCGAGAATGAATGCCAGCCAAATCAATGGCTTGCGAGCAAGAGTGAAAGTAAACTGGGAGGAAGGAACGGGGTGAGCAGGCACTCACCCGAGAAGAGAAAACGGAGGGACGCCACGGGAGTAGAACGTCCCTCCGAGGCCGAACCGCGACGCATCGCTGTAAGTGGCCGGCCGTGACGACAAGTTATCGGCGGTGACGCCCGCCCGCGAGCCGATTGCGACGAAACGCGCAATGGGCGGCACGAAATGCAGGAGAAGAAGTGAAGCAAGCCGGTAAGCGGGATTCTGTGGACTCTTTCGAGTCCCAGCGGTCATTCCTCTGGGCCGTGCGTCGCCGCACGGCTCAAGCCACCTACCCGCAGACTCGGTGGGCCACGTCGTCGTCTGCCTACTTGGTGTTGCTCCGCGTAGAGATTGGCCGTTTCACCCCGGTCCCGAAAGACCAGGCTCGTCTCTGTTCCTCTGATCCTCGCCTCACGGCGGACGGGAGTTACCCGCTACGCTGCCCTGTGGAGTCCCGACTTTCCTCTGTGCGACATGCGTGGCACAGCGACCGCCTGGCTTGCTTCACGTCGCCATCTTATCGCCCGGCCGAGGCCGGCGCAGCGGCTCACATCCGGCCGAACTTGCCGGAGTTGAAGTCTTCGACGGCCCGGACGATCTCTTCGCGCGTGTTCATCACGAAGGGCCCGTAGCCGACCACCGGCTCGTCGATCGGTTCGCCCGCGAGCAGCAGGAGCTTTGCATCGCGGCCGGCTTCGATCGTCACGCCGCGGCCTGTCGCCGAGAGAGTCGCCATCTCCTTCTCGCGCAGGGTGCGCTCCCCGTTCAGCTGCACGTGGCCGGCGAGCACGATCACCTGCGTGGTCCAGCCTTCGGGCTGGGCGAGGTCCGCGGACTTTCCGGACCTCACGCGCACGTCCCATACGTTCATCGGCGTGAAGGTACGCGCCGGGCCCCGCGTGCCGTCGAACTCGCCGGCGATCACGCGCACGGTGCCCGCATCGCCCGCGACCGGGACTGCGGGGATATCCGCGTTGGCGATGGCCTGGTAGCCGGGCTCGGTCATCTTGTCCCTGGCGGGGAGGTTCACCCATAGCTGCGCCATTTCGAACGGGCCGCCGGTCCTCGCGTATTTCCCCGAGTGGAATTCCTCGTGGAGGATGCCGCTGCCGGCGGTCATCCATTGCACGTCGCCCGGGCCGATGACGCCGCCCGAGCCCGTGGAGTCGCGATGCTCGACCTCGCCGTCGTAGACGATTGTCACCGTCTCGAAGCCGCGGTGCGGATGCGAGCCCACGCCGCGGCGCTTGTCGGTCGCGTCGAACGTGGTGGGCGAAGCATAGTCCAGCAGCAGGAATGGGCTGATGCGCCGCGTGTCGCCCGTGTAGCCGAACATGCCGTGGACGGGAAACCCGTCGCCCACCCAATGACGATCGGGCGCGCCGTGGGTACCGAGGATCTTCTTGGGAATCGCGTTCATGGCCGTCAATATGGGGCCGCGACGGCCGGCGTTCAACCGGGGATGGAGATCTGCTTCCGGAAGTGCACGGGATCGTCGTAGAACGACACATCCGACGTGGACGTGTGCCACCCCGGAACGCCGAGCACGGGCATCGGCGCCATCAGCTTCGCCCTCGCGAATTTCGCACGGTCCGAGAAGTGCGACGCGAGGAATTCGTCGGCGCGCGCGACCTGCGCGGCGACATCCAGCGAAACGAAGGCGGCATCGACGGGCATGAACACCGTCTTCGCGATCATGCCGACGAAGGGATCCAGGAATTTCTCATGGAGCGCGTGACCGAAGGCGAGGAACCGCGTCGTGGCTTCGAGCTCGGCGCGGCGATGCCAGAAGAGCTCCTTCCACTCGAAATCGACGATGCGCCGGAAGGCCTCCGGGAAGCTCGAAGCGACCACGACGCCGCCTTCGTCGAACACCGTGAGCGCGTCGCGCTCGGGGCTGCGCCGCAGCGCCTCGGCGTCGCCCCGCTCCTCGAGGATCGCCGCGTGCTGCGCGTTGATCGCCGCCTTGGCGCGCGGAAATGCGATCCACACAAGCGCGTTGAAGAGATCGTGCCAGTTCTCCGGGCGCGTCTCGACTTCGCCCGTTTCCGCGATGTGCAGCTCGTAGTAGCGCCGCTCGCGCACGCCGTTGCCGCGAGGCGCGACGAACCTCACGGGGACGCCGCGCGAAGTCTGCACGCGCGAAGCGATCGAAGTGAGCGCCTCGTGCGTGGGCCAGCGATCCGGATCCAGGCGGGCCAGCGCCGCCGCGAGCGGGGCGAACGGCGGCGAACGCAGGGTCTCGCGCGCTTCGATCCAGTCCACGAGGATTCCTACTCCGCGACGCGCCAGCCGATGGTCTGCCCGGCGCGAAGCGGAACGACTGTCTTGTCGCCGAAGGGATACTCGGTGGGCACCTGCCACTCGGACTTCTCGAGCTTCACCTTGCCCTTGTTGCGCGGCAGCCCGTAGAAGTCCGCGCCGAAGAAGCTCGCGAACGCCTCGAGCTTGTCCAGCGCCCCGGCCGCCTCGAAGGCCTCGGCATAGAGCTCGAGCGCCGCATGGGCCGTGTAGATCCCCGCGTGCCCGCACGCCGATTCCTTGCTCGCGCGCGAGTGCGGCGCGCTGTCGGTGCCGAGGAAGAACTTGGGATTGCCCGAGGTCGCCGCCTTCACGAGAGCCCGTCGATGCGGCTCGCGCTTGAGCACCGGCAGGCAATAGTGATGCGGCTGGATGCCCCCCGCGAAGATCGAGTTGCGGTTGAGCAGCAGGTGGTGCGCCGTGATCGTGGCGCCGATGTTCGCGGGCGCGCGCTCCACGAACGCGGCCGCATCGTGCGTGGTGATGTGCTCGAGCACGATCTTGAGCGTCGGATAGCGCTTCACGACGACGGCGAGCTGGCGCTCCAGGAACACAGTCTCGCGGTCGAAGATGTCCACTTCGGGATCGGTCACCTCGCCGTGGATGAGCAGCGGGATTCCCGCCGCCTGCATCGCTTCCAGCGCCGCGTCGCACTTGCGGATGTCGGTCACGCCGGAGGCCGAATTCGTCGTGGCGCCCGCGGGGTAGTACTTCACCGCTTTCACGAAGCCCGATTCCCTGGCGCGATCGATCTCCGCGGCGGGCGTCTCGTCGGTGAGATAGAGCGTCATCAACGGCTCGAACGTGCTCCCCCTGGGAAGCGCCTCGAGGATGCGGTCGCGATAGGCCTTGGCCTGCCGCGTGGTCGTGACCGGCGGAACCAGGTTCGGCATCACGATGGCGCGCGCGAACTGGCGGGCCGTGGCGCCGGCCACCGACTTCAACGCCTCCCCGTCGCGGAAGTGCGCGTGCCAATCGTCCGGGCGAGTGATGGAAAGCGTTTCGGCCATCGAAGGCGGATTATATCGGTCAATCCTTCTTCAGCCGCAGCGCCATGTCGTAGAGCTCGTTGCGCCTTCCGCCCGTGATCTTCACGGCGAGCGCCACGGCCTGCTTCACCGGCAGCTGCGAAAGAAGCGCCTCGAGCACCGCGCGCGGATCGAAGCCTTCGCCCGAAGCGGGAGGGCGCCCCTCGATCACGAGCACGAACTCGCCGCGGCGCCGGTCCTCGTGGGCATCGACCCACGCGCCCGCCTCGGCGAGGGCAAGCCGCGTGATGGTCTCGAACTTCTTGGTGATCTCGCGCGCGACGACGACATCGCGATCGCCCAGCGCCGCGTGCAGGTCCGCGAGCGTCTTCGAGATGCGATGCGGCGCTTCGAAGACGACGATCGCCCACGGCCCCGCGGCCAGCGCCTCCAGCTTCGCGCGGCGCTCCGCGCCCTTCACGGGCAGGAATCCCGCGAAGACCACGCCGTCGAACTCGAGCCCGCTCGCCGACAGCGCCGCGGTGAGCGCGCTCGCTCCCGGCACCGGAATCACGCGGTGGCCCGCCGCGCGCACGGCCGCCACGATGGCCGCGCCCGGATCGCTCACGCCCGGCGTGCCCGCGTCGGTCACGAGCGCCACGGCCTCGCCCTCCGCGATCCGGCGGACGACGTCTTCGGCCGCGCGCCGCTCGTTGTGCTCGTGCACGGCGACCAGCTTCGACGCGATGCCGAAATGCGCGAGCAACGATTTCGTGTGGCGCGTGTCTTCGGCGGCGACCACGTCCACGCGACCGAGCACGTCCAGCGCGCGTTGCGTCACGTCGCCCAGGTTCCCTATGGGAGTCGCCACCACATATAATCCCGCTTCCATGTCGCGCTTCAACGCGCTCCTCCTTGCGATCGCCGCATCGCTGGTGACGCCGGCATTCTCGGCCGACCCGCCGCGAGGCACAACCACGGCGCCGCAGCCGGCCGCCACCGAAACGCAGCCCGACATCGATCCGGCGACGGGGCTCGCCCGTTCCTCGGTGGTGAAGCCGCTCACGGACGTGGCGCCCGTCCCGCCCGCCGCGAACCCCGCGGCGCCGGTGCCGCGCGGCCACGTGGCGCTCATCCTCCCGATCGCCTCTCCCACGCTGGGGCGCCTCGCCGACGCCGTGCGCCAGGGCTTCGCCGCGGCGGTCGAGGCCGCGGGCAAGGACGGCCCGCCCGTGAACGTGACCTCGATCGACAATGAAGCCGCCGGGCTCGTCGATGCGTGCCGCGCGGCGCAGGCCGCGGGCGCGATCCTCATCGTGGGCGGCATCACGCGCGACGGCGCTACCGCGCTCGCGAAGAGCGACTGCAACCGCCAGCCGGTGCTCGCGCTGAACGAGCCGCAGGCCGCGCCCGGCGAAGTCCCCGCGAACGTGTACATGGCCTCGCTCTCCCTCGAAAACGAGGCGCGCCAGGTGGCGCTGATGGCGGTGGGCGACGGACTGCACACGGCGGTCATCATCACGTCCAACTCGCCGCTCGCCAAGCGCGTGCAGGACGCCTTCGAGCGCGAATGGACGCGCGATGCCGGGCAGACGGTCGCGCGCATCACGTTCACGGGCGGCCCCGACGACGCACCGCTCATCCGCGACAAGCTCGCCGACGTGACCGCCGACATGGTCTTCATGGCGCTCGACCCGCCCCAGGCGCGCATGGTGCGCCCGTACGTCTCGGCGATGCTGCCCCTTTATGCGACCTCCATGAGCGTGAACCCGCGCGCCGAGGCCATCGTCAACCTGGACCTGCAGGGCATGCGTTACATGGAGATGCCCTGGTTCGTGCAGCCCGATCATCCCGCCGTCATGGTCTATCCCGTGCCGCACGGCATGCCCATCGAGGAAGAACGCCTGTACGCCTTCGGCATCGACGCGTATCGCATCGCGGTGCAGCTGCTGCGCGGGGACAAGATGCAGACAATCGACGGCGTCACGGGCAAGCTCTCGCTCGATCCGCCGTCGCAGTTCGTGCGCACGCTCACGCCCGCGGAGATCGACGGCGGGCGCGTGATCCCGCTGCGCGCGCCGTGACCGCGAGCGGCCGGCGCACGGCCGCCCAGTCGAGCGGGGCGAGCGCGGAGCAGGCCGCGGAGAATTGCCTCGTGCGCGCCGGCCTCGAGATCGTCGCCCGCAACTACCGCACCCGCTTCGGCGAGATCGACCTCGTGGCGCGCGAAGGCGAGACGCTCGTCTTCGTGGAGGTGCGCATGCGTTCGGGCGGCGAACGCTTCGGCGGCGCCGCGGCGAGCGTCGATTCCCACAAGCGCCGGCGCATCGCCGCGGCCGCGCAGCAATTCCTTTCCCGCTTCGGAAGGAACCCGCCCTGCCGTTTCGATGTCGTAACGCTCGACGCCTCCGGCCCCACCTGGCTTCGCGCGGCGTTCGAATTGTCGTGAAG
>DATJVS010000265.1:0-3456 GCA_035501715.1 Usitatibacter sp. | reverse complement strand
TGGTGACGATGATGCGGGCGGAGTTGCGGGGAGCTGCCGTCATCCGCCTAGTATAAAGGCCCGCTATCGCGTGCCATCGGCGCGTATTCTTCTCGATGTGGGCACACGGAGGAAGCCATGAGCGCACCTGATTCCGGATCGAAGGGCCAAGACCTTACGCTGGGTGTGGATATCGACTCGCTCGCGGATGGCAAGCCGGTCGCGGGCCACGTGGGCGACGATGCCGTGCTGCTCGCGCGGCGCGGCAACGAATTCTTCGCGATCGGCGCCACGTGCTCGCACTACGGCGGTCCGCTCGCCGAAGGGTTGATCGTCGGAGACACGGTGAGATGCCCGTGGCACCACGCGTGCTTCAGCCTGCGCACCGGCGAAGCGCTTCACGCGCCCGCGATCAATCCCGTCGATTGCTGGGCGACGGAGGTTCGTGGCGGCAAGGTGTTCGTTGCCGGCAAAGTCGTCGCGGCGCCGAAGAAGCGCGCGAGTGTCGGCGCCGATTCTCCGGGGAAGATCGTGATCGTCGGTGGCGGCGCCGCCGGATTCGCCGCGGCCGAGATGCTGCGTCGCCAGGCGTTCAAGGGCGGGATCACGATGCTCTCCGACGACGACGCGTCGCCGGTCGACCGGCCGAATCTCTCGAAGGACTATCTCGCGGGCACGGCGCCGGAAGAATGGATCCCGATGCGCGGCGACGATTTCTATGCCGCGGAGCACATCGACCTGCGATTGAAGGCGAGCGTGACCGAGATCGACGTTGCCGCGCGCAAGGTCGTGCTCGCGGATGGAAGCGGCGTTGCGTACGATCGCCTGCTCCTCGCCACCGGCGCCGAGCCGATCCGCCTGCCGTTGCCGGGCATGGACCTGCCGCACGTCTTCACGCTGCGCACGCTCGCCGATTGCCGCGCCATCATCACGCGCGCTTCGAGCGCGAAGAAGGCCGTCGTCATGGGCGCGAGCTTCATCGGGCTGGAGGTGGCTGCGTCGCTGCGCGCCCGCAAGATCGAGGTGCATGTCGTCGCGCCCGAGAAGATTCCGATGGAGCGCGTGCTGGGCGCGCAGATGGGCGCTTTCGTTCGGAAGCTCCACGAAGAGCACGGCGTGATCTTCCATCTCGAGGACTCGGCCGTTGCCGTCGATGCGCGCGCGGTGATGCTGAAGGGCGGCGGCAGGATCGAGGCGGATCTCGTCGTGGCGGGCGTGGGGGTTCGTCCGCGGTTGGCGCTCGCGGAGAAGGCGGGGCTCGCCATCGATCGCGGCGTGAAGGTGAACGAGCTCCTCGAGACGGGCGCGCCCGGGATCTTCGCGGCGGGAGACATCGCCCGCTGGCCGGATCCGCACAGCGGCATGCCGATCCGCGTCGAGCACTGGGTGGTCGCGCAACGGCAGGGGCAGACGGCGGCGCTCAACATGCTCGGCGCGCGCGTGAAGTTCGACGCGGTCCCCTTCTTCTGGAGCCAGCACTACGACGTGCCGATCAACTACGTGGGGCACGCCGAGTCGTGGGACGAGATCGCGATCGACGGCGACATCGCCTCGCGCGACTGCGTGCTGCGCTATCGGAGCAAGGGCAAGACGCTGGCGGTCGCCTCGATCTACCGCGACGCCGCGAGCCTCGCCGCCGAAGCGGAGATGGAGGCCAGCTAGCCGCGGTTGCCGTTGCTGAAGAATTCGTTCAGTTCACCGCCGGAGGCGGCGCCGACGAAGCCGTCGAAGCGACCCTCTTCGGCGATGGTCTTGGCGGCCTTCATGAAGCCGCCCCACGCCGCGCGCGCCAGCGCCCCGCCCACGCTGATGCGCCGCACGCCCAACGCCGCGATGTCGTCCACCGAAAGCTCGCTGGGCGAACCCACGAGCAGGTTCACGGGTTTCGGCGCGACGGCCGCCACCACCGCCGCGATGTGCTCGCGCGTGCGGATGCCCGGCGCATAGAGGCAGTCCGCGCCCGCGGCCGAATACGCGCGCAAGCGAGCGACAGTGTCCTCGAGATCCGGCCGGCCCACGATGTAGTTCTCCGCGCGCCCCACCAGCAGCACGCCGCTGCCGCTTTCGTCGATTGCCGCCCGCGCCGCGCGGATCCTCGCCACCGCATCGGGGATCTTGCGAAGCGGCTCCTTGTTGTCGTACGTCGAGTCCTCGATCGACAGCGCCGCGATGCCCGTGTCGATCGCGAGCCGCACGCTCTCGCCCACGCCCGCGACGTCGCGCGCATAGCCGCTTTCGAAGTCCGCGTTCACGGGCAGGTCGGTCGCGGTCACCATCGCGCGCAAGTGCGCGAGCACCACGTCGCGAGGCACGCCGCTGTCGGGCCGCCCCTGGGACCACGCGAAGCCCGAGCTCGTCGTCGCGAGCGCCTTGAAGCCCATGCCCGCGAGCATCCTCGCGCTTCCGACGTCCCACGGATTGGGAATCACGAAACAGCCACGCGCATGCAACGCTCGAAAATCGGAGCGCCGTTCCTGGATCGAGCGGGCCATGGGAATCTCCGGTGGGGTCGGCAGGTTATTCTAGAATGACGGTATGAATCGCACAGCGACTGTTTGTTACGTTATCGCCGCGCTCGTTACCGCAGATGCGCGCGCGGACCAGAAAAGCCTCGAGCTCGCCAAGGCCTCGGCCCTCAAGGTCGCGACGGCCACGTGCCCGTTGATCGACCTGCTCTCCAGGCTCGGCAAGGCCAAGCCCGACTCGCCCGAGTACCAGTACCTGCAGATCCGCATCGACGAGGAGAGCAAGTCGATCCAGCAGTTGAAGGCCGACGAGACCGAGCACCTGCGCGAGCTGGGCCCGCAGCTCACGCTCAAGGAAGGCCAGGAGCTGAACGAGTACATCGACACGACGCTCGCGAAGACCTGCGACAAGAAGTCCTGAGGTAGCGACAAGTTGACACATCTGTTAACTTTCGTTTCAGGGGACCTCGCAGGCAGGCACCAGAATGAAGCGTTCCTCCACGCGCGCACGCATCCGCCAGCTCTGCAGCCTCGGCGTACCGGCCGAGTTGCTGATGGTTCCGCTGTTGCCGGCGCTGAGGGAGCTCATCCCCAGCAATATCGCGGGTTTTTTTTGGATTAACGCTTGCGGGGAACTGCGGAATCTGTATGTGGAGCGCCTTCCGCCGCCGGAGCTTGCGCGAGGCTGTCAGGGCGGAGCGCGGGAATACGAATCGGCATTTCGCAAATCGTTCGTGGCCTGCGCCGAATCGCCCGACGGGATCGCCGCGATCCGCGCGCCCGACGCCGCCGGCGACCACGTCCTGTGCGCCATCGCCCGCACCCATGCCGCGGCGCTCGGCCAGCTGCGCCTCTACCGCCGCGCCGAGATGGGCCCTTTCGGCGAGCGTGAGCGCGCCGACCTCGCGAGCGTCATGCACTACGTCTCCCACGGCATCGCCGACGCGGGGCGGCTTCCCCAGGACCAGCTCGCCTTCGCCTACGAGGACTGCGACGAGGAGGCGATGATCGT
>DATJVS010000264.1:0-12671 GCA_035501715.1 Usitatibacter sp. | reverse complement strand
CTCGGCGCGCGGCTTCCAGTCGGTCACGGTGCAGGGACCGAGCTGCCTGGTGGCGGGCAGCGCCACGACGGTCGCGATGCTCAAGGGCGAGCGCGAAGGCCTCGCGTGGCTCGATGCGATGGGGCTCGCCTACCTCTGCGTCACGGAGTCCGGAAAGGTGGCCGAACGATTCGGTGATAAAATTTTCGGCCCTTCAAGGACTTCGTGATCAATGTTCGACGACGCTCAATCGATTGCCCGCGCCGACCCGCAGCTGTGGGCCGCCATCACGTCCGAATTCCGGCGCCAGGAAGAGGGCATCGAGCTCATCGCTTCCGAGAACTACGCGAGCCCCGCGGTGCTCGCCGCGCAGGGCAGCGTGCTCACGAACAAGTACGCCGAGGGCTATCCCGGCAAGCGCTACTACGGCGGCTGCGAATTCG
The DNA here is from genome assembly GCA_035501715.1 of Usitatibacter sp. Lineage (GTDB taxonomy): Bacteria > Pseudomonadota > Gammaproteobacteria > Burkholderiales > Usitatibacteraceae > Usitatibacter. The sequence continues at coordinate 12,249 of DATJVS010000264.1, read as the reverse complement.
TGGACATCGCCGAGTCGCTCGCCATCGAGCGCGTGAAGAAGCTCTTCGGCGCCGAATACGCGAACGTCCAGCCCCACTCGGGCTCGCAGGCCAACCAGGCGGTCTATCTCGCGATGCTCAAGCCCGGCGACAAGATCCTCGGCATGTCGCTGGCACACGGCGGCCACCTCACGCACGGCGCGTCGGTGAACCTCTCGGGCAAGCTCTTCCAGGCCGTGGGCTACGGATTGAACGCGAAGGAAGAGATCGACTACGACCAGGTGCGCGACCTGGCGAAGGAACATCGCCCGCGCATGATCGTGGCCGGCGCCTCGGCCTACGCGCTTCGCATCGACTGGAGGAAGTTCCGGGCGATTTGCGACGAGGTCGGCGCGTATCTCTTCGTGGACATGGCGCACTACGCGGGCCTCGTCGCCGCGGGCCTGTATCCCACGCCCATCGGGATCGCCGACTTCGTGACCAGCACCACGCACAAGACGCTTCGCGGTCCCCGCGGCGGCATCGTCCTTTCGCAGGCGCAACACGAGAAGGCGCTGAACTCGGTCGTGTTCCCGTCGCTGCAGGGCGGCCCGCTCATGCACGTGATCGCCGCGAAGGCGATGGCGTTCCAGGAAGCATTGCAGCCCGCGTTCAAGTCGTACCAGGCCCAGGTGCTGGAAAACGCCGCGACACTCGCCTCCACGCTGGTGCAGCGCGGCGTGCGCGTGGTCTCGGGCCGTACCGAAAGCCACATGTTCCTCGTGGACCTGCGCGCGAAGAAGGTCACCGGCAAGGACGCGGAGGCGGCGCTGGGTGCCGCGCACATCACGGTCAACAAGAACGCGATCCCCAACGATCCGGAAAAGCCCATGGTGACTTCGGGCATCCGCGTGGGCTCTCCCGCCATGACCACGCGCGGATTCGGCAAGGCCGAGAGCGTCCAGGTCGCGAACCATATCGCCGACGTGCTCGACGCGGGCGGCAACGCGGCCGCCATCGCGAAGGTGGGCGAATCGGTGAAGGCGCTTTGCGCGAAGTATCCGGTGTACGGTCCCGCCATGCGCGCGACGTACGGAATGGCCTAGCGCCATGAAATGCCCCTTCTGCAGCGCCGAGGACACGCAGGTCATCGACTCGCGCGTGAGCGAGGAGGGCGATTCGATCCGCCGGCGGCGCCGCTGCCAGGTCTGCAACAAGCGCTTCACGACCTACGAGACCGCGGAGCTTCGCATGCCGCAGATCGTGAAGACCGACGGCGTGCGGGAGGACTTCTCGTCGGCGAAGCTGCGCACGGGCTTCCAGCGCGCGCTGCACAAGCGGCCCGTCACCACCGAGCTCGTCGATGCGGCGATCCAGCGCATCGAGCAGAAGATGCTGGCCCTGGGCGAGCGCGAGATCGACTCGCGGCGCCTGGGCGAGATGGTGATGGAGGAGCTTCGCAAGCTCGACAAGGTCGCCTACATCCGCTTCGCGTCGGTGTACAAGAGCTTCTCGGACGTCGAGGATTTCAGGGACGCGATCCGCGAGGTCCGCGACAAGTAGTCATTCCCGCGAAGATGCCGTTCTCATTTGAAGACCAGGCGTTCATGGTCCGCGCCCTTGCCCTCACGGAGAAGGGGCGCCTCACCGCCACGCCCAATCCCAGCGTGGGATGCGTGATCGTGAAGGACGGGCGCGTGATCGGCGAGGGCTGGCACGAGCGCGCGGGCGAAGCGCACGCGGAAGTGCGCGCCATCGCGTCGGCTTCCCAGTCCACCGAGGGCGCCACGGTGTACGTGACGCTGGAGCCCTGCTCGCACACGGGGCGCACGCCGCCTTGCACCGATGCGCTCATCGCCGCGCGCGTGGCTCGCGTGGTCGCCCCGATCGACGATCCCAATCCGGAAGTGAGCGGCTCGGGTTTCGCGCGGCTTCGCGACGCGGGCATCCGCGTGGACGTGGGCCTGCTCGCGGCGGAAGCGGAAGTCGCCCATCGCGAATTCCTGCACCGCGCGCGCACGGGGCGCCCCTGGATGCGCATCAAGGCCGCCGCATCGCTCGACGGGCGCACCGCGCTCGCCAACGGTGCCAGCCGCTGGATCACGGGAGAGGCCGCGCGCCACGACGTTCATCGCATTCGCGCGCGATCTTGCGCGATGTTGACGGGCATCGGCACCGTGATCGCCGACGATCCGCAGCTCACGGTGCGCCACGTGCCGTGCGCGCGGCAGCCGAAGCGCGTGGTCATCGACAACCGCCTCGACATGCCGCTCGAAGCGAAGATCCTGCTAGGCGAGCCGCCGCTCATCCTCACGGTGAGCGACGATGGGGCGCGACGGAAGGCGCTGGAAGCGCGCGGGGCGGAAGTGGTGCGCGTGCCGGGCGAGGGCAAGAGCGATCTCGCGGCCGTGGCGAAGCTGCTCGGCGAGCGCAAGTTCAACGAGGTGACGGTCGAGACCGGCGCGAAGCTGAATGGCTCGCTCGTCGCCGCCGGCGTCGTGGACGAGATCGTCCTATACCTCGCGCCGAAACTCATCGGCGACAAGGGACTGGGCCTTTTCGCGCTGCCGGAGATCACGGACCTCGCGCAGGCGAGGAAGGTTCGCATCACCGACATGACCGCCGTGGGCGACGACTGGCGCATCACCGCGCGGCTGGTGCGCTGATGTTCGCGGGGATCGTCACGCACGTGGGACGCATCGAGTCGGCCGCCCCCATGGGCGACGGCAAGCGCCTTCGCGTCGGCGTGAAGGACTTCGGCATGGACGAGGTGAGGATCGGCGACTCCATCGCGATCCAGGGCGTGTGCCACACCGTGGTCGCCAGGCACGCGCAGGCCTTCGAGGTGGACACGTCGCGCGCGACGCTCGATGTGACCGCGGGGCTCGAGGCCGGGCGCGAGGTGAACCTCGAGAAGTCGCTTCGCCTCGCCGATCGCATCGACGGCCACCTCGTGTACGGCCACGTGGACGGCGTGGGACGCGTGCTCGCGTTCGACGACCTGGGCGGCAGCTCGCGCTTGTCAGTCGAGGTCCCGCCCGCCATCGCCCGCTACATCGCGAAGAAGGGTTCCATCACCGTGGACGGCGTGAGCCTCACCGTCAACGCGGTCGATGGCTCGTCCTTCGAGGTGAACATCATCCCCCACACGAAGGCCGCGACCACGCTTCGCAACCTCGCCCCCGGCACCCGCGTGAACCTCGAGGTGGACATGCTGGCCCGCTACGTCGAGCGTTTGCTCGGCCGCTGAACCGGGGTCTGTCCCGGTTTGGCGACCGGCAACGGGTAAAATAGCGGTCTTGCCAGAGGAATCCCCATGACCCTCAACACGACCCAGGAATTGGTGGACGAGCTGCGCCACGGGCGCATGGTGGTGCTCGCCGACGCCGAGGACCGCGAGAACGAGGGCGACCTCGTGCTCGCCGCGGATTTCGTGACGCCCGAAGCGATCAATTTCATGGCCATGCACGCGCGCGGCCTGATCTGTCTCACGCTCACCGAGGAGAAGTGCCGGAGCCTGAACCTGCCGCTCATGGTGAACGACAACCGCTCGCCCATGGGGACCGCATTCACCGTGTCGATCGAAGCGGCCACGGGCGTATCCACGGGAATCTCCGCCGCCGACCGTGCCCGCACGGTGCGCGCCGCGACCGCGAAGCACGCGAAGCCCGAGGACATCGTGCAGCCGGGGCACATCTTTCCCGTGATGGCGCAAAACGGCGGCGTGCTGGTGCGTGCCGGCCACACCGAAGCCGGATGCGATCTCGCCGAAGCCGCGGGACTCACGCCCGCCGCCGTCATCTGCGAAATCATGAATCCCGACGGCTCCATGGCGCGCATGCCGGAGCTTCTTGCCTTCGCCAAGGCGCAGGGACTCAAGATCGGCACCATCGCCGACCTGATCCGCCACCGCAGCGAGACCGAGCGGCTGATCGAGCGCGTGGCCGACCGCACCGTGTCCACGCCCTACGGACCGTTCCGCCTCTGCATCTACCACGACCACACCGGCGACGAGGTGCATTTCGCGCTGGTGAAGGGCGACCCCGCGCCGGATCGCCCGGTGCTGGTCCGCGTGCACGAGCCGTTCGCCTCGCTCGACATGTTCGACTTCGATTCCTCGCGCCATGCCTACTCGGTGACGGACGCCATGCGCATCGTCGCGCACCACAAGGAAGGCGTGATCGTTCTCCTGCGCCGCCACGAGGGCGCGGGCGAGATGCTCGATCGCCTCAACCGCAAGCGCGGCGACCGCAGCGGGCGCAAGTGGGACCCGCGGCTGCACGGCATCGGCGCGCAGATCCTGAAGGACCTGGGCGTGGGCAAGATGCGCGTGCTCGCGCGGCCCAAGCGCATTCCGTCCATGTCGGGCTTCGGCCTCGAAGTGGTCGAGTACGTGTCGCCCGATGACGCGATGGTGAAGGCCGTATGAACAACGTTCCTCCCGCGCTGAAGGGCGAGGGCCTGCGGATCGGCATCGTCTGGAGCCGCTTCAACGAGGAGCTCGTGCGAATGCTCCTCACCGCGTGCGACAAGCAGCTCGTGGAGCTGGGCGTGGCCACGGAGGACATCGACGTGGTGAGCGTTCCCGGCGCGCTCGAGATTCCGCTCGCTCTCCAGGCGCTCGCCTTCGAGCGGCGCGGCCTCGCGGGACACCGCTTCGACGCGCTCGTGGCGCTCGGCGTGGTCGTGCGCGGCGAGACCTATCACTTCGAGATCGTCGCGAACGAAAGCGCGCGCGGCATCCTCGACGTGCAGCTGGAGACGGGCGTTCCCATCGCCAACGGCGTGCTCACGGTGTCCACCGAGGAACAGGCGCGCGAGCGGGCGCCGGTGAAGGGGGCGGAAGCCGCGCGCGTGGCGATCGAGATGGCCAACACGCTCAAGGCGATCCCGCGATGAGGGAAAGCCGCGCGACGCTGCGGCGCCGCTCGAGGGAACTCGCCATGCAGGGAATCTACCAGTGGATCTACACGGGGGACGCCCCGCGCACGGTGCTGAAGAATCTCTCGGAGCTCGACGGCTACGAGAAGGCCGACGCGGAGTTCCTCAAGTCGGAGCTGAAGGGCACGATCGACGGCGTCGAAGGCCTGCGCGCGCATCTCGAGCCGCTCGCCGACCGCAAGTGGGACGAGGTGAGCCCCGTCGAGCGCGCGATCCTGCTCCTCGGCGCCTGGGAGATCGTCCACCAGCCGGAGATCCCGTACAAGGTGACGATCAACGAGGCGATCGAGCTCGGGAAGCGATTCGGCGGCACCGACGGTCATAAATATGTCAACGGCGTGCTGGATCGTCTCGCGGCGGCCGTGCGACCCGAAGAAGTCGCGGAAAAACGAAAGCAGCGCAATGGCAAATAGCCTTCCTTCCGAATTCGACCTGATCGCGAAACACTTCACGCGGCCCGCGGCCAACGCGGTGCTGGGCGTGGGCGACGACGCGGCGCTCGTGGACGTCTCCAACGGCATGGACCTCGCGGTCTCCACCGACACGATGGTGCAGGGCACGCACTTCTTCCCCGACGTGCATCCGGAGAACCTGGGGCACAAGGCGCTCGCCGTGAACCTCTCCGACATGGCCGCCATGGGCGCGATGCCCTACTGGGCGATGCTCGCGTTGACCCTTCCCGCGGTCGACGATGCGTGGCTCGCGGCCTTCTCGAAGGGCTTCTTCGACCTCGCCGGGGAGTTCAACGTGTCGCTCATCGGCGGCGACACGACGCGCGGCCCGCTGTCGCTCACGGTGACGATCATGGGCGAGGTGCCCGCGGGGGCCGCGCTTCGCCGCAGCGGCGCGAAGGCGGGCAACGATATCTGGGTGTCGGGCAACATCGGCGATGCGGCGCTCGCCGTCGCGCATCGCAACGGCAAGCTCGTGCTCACGGAGGCCGACTATCACGAGGCGGTGATGCGGCTCTACGAGCCCACGCCGCGCGTGGGCCTCGGCCAGGCGCTTCGCGGCATGGCCACGGCCGCGATCGACGTGTCCGACGGATTGCTCGCGGACCTGGGCCACATCTGCAGGCTCTCGGGCGTGGGCGCGACGGTGGACGCGGCTTCCATTCCGCTCTCGGCCATCGGCGCGCGCCACGTCGCGAGCCTCGAGGGGCTCACCGCGATCGTCGCGGGCGGCGACGACTACGAGCTGTGCTTCACCGCGCCGGCCAACGCGCGCGAGAGCATCCAGGACCTCACCGACATGCTGAACATCCCGCTCACGCGCATCGGGCAGGTGCGCCGCGGCAAGGGCGTGAGCCTGATCGGCCCCGACGGCAAGCCCCTGAAGATCGATGGCCGCGGCTACGACCACTTCTCGGGACCCTGACGCGCGCTTCCTCGTCTCGCATCCGGCGCATTTCATCGCGCTGGGATTCGGCGCGGGCCTTTCGCCGAAAGCGCCGGGCACCGTCGGCACGCTGGCGGGCCTCGGGATCTATTGGATCCTTTCGATGTGGCTTCCGCCGCTCGCGATCGCGTTCCTCGCGATCCCGCTCTTCGGCGTGGGCGTGTGGGCGTGCGACGTCACCGGGCGCGACCTCGGCGTCTCCGATCACGGCGCGATGGTATGGGACGAGATCGTGGCGTTCCTTCCGCTCGCGGCCATCGCGTCGCAGTCGCCCTGGTTCCAGGCGGGCGTGTTCGCGGTCTTCCGCATCTTCGACATCTGGAAGCCCTATCCCATCAAGCTGCTGGAAGCCAACATCAAGGGCGGCATGGGCGTGATGGTCGACGATCTCGTCGCGGCCGCATACACCTACGTGCTTTTCATCCTCTTCATCGTTTTCGCCGTCAAGGTGCTGGGACTCACGTGATGAAAGACTGGCCGTACCCGCGCATCTTCGCGCACCGCGGGGGCGGCACGCTCGCGCCCGAGAACACGCTCGCCGCTTTTCGCCTCGGGCAGTCGCTGGGCTATCGCGCCCACGAGTTCGACGTGAAGCTCTCGAAGGACAACGTCCCGGTGCTGCTGCACGACGCGACGCTCGAGCGCACCACCAACGGCACGGGGAGCGCGGCGGACTTCGACTATGCCGAGCTTGCGAAGCTCGATGCGGGCGGATGGCATTCTGCGCAATTCGCCGGGGAGCCGATGCCGACGTTCGCAAGCGTGGCGGAGTTGCTGCGCTCGAAGGACACCATGGCCAACGTCGAGATCAAGCCCACGCCGGGCCTCGAGCGCGAGACCGGGCGCCGGGTGGCCGCGGAGGCGGCGAGGCTCTGGAAGGGCGGCGCGGTCCAGCCGCTGCTCTCATCGTTCTCGTTCGAGGCGTTGATGGCGGCCAAGGAGGCGGCGCCCGGCCTTCCGCTCGGGTGGCTTTCGCGCAAGGTCGTGGACGAGGACTGGCCGCGCCTCGAGCAGCTCGGGGCGGTGTCCATTCACACGAATCACACGCGCCTCGATCCTCCCCAGGTCGCGCGCCTCAAGGCGGCCGGCTATCGCGTGATGCTCTACACGGTGAACGAGGTCGAGACCGCCCAGCGCCTCTTCGACCTGGGCGTGGACGGAATCTTCACCGACAACCTGCGCGAGTTCGCCGCGAAGTTTCCCGCGCTGATCTGAAGACCGAAACCGGGGCCTGACCCCGGTTCACGCGGCCGCGAGGCGCGAGGCGTGCAGCTTCATGTCGAGGTCGCGAAGCGCGGTGCGAAGGCCTTCTTCGACCACCGGGTGGTAGAAGGGCATGTCGAGCATGCCGGCCACCGTGAGGCGCGATTGCAGCGCCCACGCGAGGAGGTGCCCGATGTGTTCCGCATCCGGCCCCACCATCTCCGCGCCGAGGAAGCGTCCCGTGGACGGATCGCCGTACACGCGCAGCAGCCCCTTGTTGCGAAGCATCACGCGCGAGCGCCCCTGGTCTTCGAAGGAGACTTCGCCCGCCGCGATCGCATGCGAGTGCAGCGACGAGAACCCTCCGCCCACGATGGCGATCTGCGGATCGGTGAAGACGACGCCCAGCGGCGCGCGCCGCTGTCCCATCTGCACGCCGGGGTAACGAGCGGCGTTGGCGCCGGCGATCTTGCCCTCGTCGGCCGCTTCGTGCAGCAGCGGCAGGAAATTGGATGCGTCGCCCGCGATGAAGATGTTGCTCGTGCCGGCCTGGGTCGTGCGCGGATCGAACACCGGCACGCCGTGATGGCCGCGCTCCAGGCCCGTGGCCTCGAGATCGAGCTTGTCCACGTTCGGGATGCGTCCCGTCGCAGCCAGCACGTATTCGAAGCGCTCGCGAAGCTTCTCGCCCTTCGGGCCCACGTAGTCGATCTCGACCTCGTTGCCGATGCGTTCCACGCGCGAGACGTGTGCATCGGGATCCAGGTGGAATTCCGCGCTGAAGGCATCGATGGCGGCCTTGCGCACCGCCGGATCCGTGATGGGACCCACGCGCCCGCCGCGCCCCAGCACCACGACGCGAACGCCCAGGCGAGCGAGCGCCTGGCCCAATTCCAGGCCGATCACGCCGGGGCCGAATACCGCCACGGACTTCGGCAGGTCGTCCCACGAGAAGACGTCGTCGTTCACGATGAGCCGGTCGCCCAGCCCTTGCAGCATTGGAGGGACGGCCGGACGCGAGCCCGTGGCGATCACGATCGAGCGCGCGGTGATGCGAATCCCATCGACTTCCAGCGTGTTGCGGTCGATGAACCTGGCGTGGCCCCGGATGCGGTCCGATTCCGCGATGGCATCGACTCCCTTCACGACGAATCCCACGAAGCGGTCGCGCTCGCGCTTCACGCGCGCCATCACTTCGCGGCCGTCGATGCGCGCGGGGCCGGCATGGACGCCGAAGCCTTGAGCGCGCTCGATCCCGTGGGCCGCTTCCGCCGCCGCGATGAGCAGCTTGGACGGCATGCAGCCCACGCGCGCGCAGGTCGTGCCGTACGGGCCGCCTTCGATGATGGCCGCGCTCACGCCGGCGGCCTTGGCGGCACGGTAGGCCGCGAGGCCCGCCGTGCCGGCGCCGATCACTGCAACGTCCACTCTGCGGTTCTTGTCCATGGGAATCCGTCGTGGGAGGAGGGGATTGCCTTACGCCGCCTTCTTCTGCTCGACCCCGAAGTGGCGCTCGAGTTCATCCGCGCCGCCGATCCACCGGCCGCCGATGAAGACCTGCGGCGTCGTGCCGCGGCCGGAGACCGCGCGCAGCGTCTGCGAAGTGATGCCCTTGCCGAGGACGATCTCCTCGTACGAGAGGCCCTGCCTGTCCAGGAGCGCCTTGGCGCGCGCGCAGTGCGGGCAGCCGGGCTTGGTGAAGATCGTCACGGGTTCCGGGGCCTTCAGGTTGGGCGCGAGATACGCGAGCATCGTGTCCGCGTCGGAGACCTCGAACGGGTCGCCTTCCTTCTGCGGCTCCAGGAACTGCTTCACGATGACCCCGTCGCGGACCAGCATCGAGTAGCGCCACGAGCGCTTGCCGAAGCCGAGGTTCGACTTGTCCACGAGCAGGCCCATCTTCTCCGTGAACTCGCCGTTGCCGTCGGGGATGAAGGTGATGTTGGGCGCGTTCTGGTCCTTCTGCCACTCGCTCATCACGAAGCCGTCGTTCACCGAGATGCAGACGATGTCGTCCACGCCCGCCTTGCGGAAGGTGGCGGCGAGCTCGTTGTAGCGCGGCACGTGCGTCGAGGAGCAGGTGGGCGTGTAGGCGCCGGGCAGCGAGAAGACGACCACGGTGCGGCCGTCGAAGAGCTGCGAGGTGGTGACGTCCTTCCACTGGCCGTCCTGGCGGGTGCGGAAGGTGACCTGGGGGACGCGCTGGCCTTCGGAATTGCGAAGCATTGGCTTTTCTCCGTGCTGGGTTGATTTAGGTTCCTGATCATTGTGGGTGCGGGCGATTGATTTATCAAATTGATTGTGGTTATATGGGCGATAGCCCCAGCCTATGAGCCAGGAACCCTCCGGATGACACTCACCGAGCTTCGCTACGTGGTCGCCCTCGCGCAGGAGCGCCACTTCGGCCGCGCCGCCCAGAAGTGCTTCGTGACGCAACCCACGCTTTCCCTCGCCCTCGCCAAGCTCGAGGACGAGCTGGGGGTGAAGCTCTTCGAGCGCAACAAGAACGAGGTGCTGCCCACTGCGCGCGGCCAGGCCATCGTCGAGCAGGCGCGCCGGGTGCTCGACGAGGCGGGCAAGATCCAGGGAATCGCCCGGGGCGGGGCGGACCAGCTCTCGGGGGCGCTGCGCCTGGGCGTGATCCCGACGATCGGGCCCTACCTGCTGCCGGACCTGATCCCGATCCTTCGCAAGCGCGCGCCCTCGATGCCGCTCATGATCGAGGAGAACCTCACGGGCAACCTCGCGCCGATGCTGCGAGAGGGCGAGCTCGACGTCGTGATAATCGCGCTGCCGTTCGTGATCCCGGGCGTGAAGACGCGCGTGGTGTACGAGGAGCCTTTCAGCGTGGTCGTCCCGCATGGCCATCCCTGGGAGGCGCGCAAGCACGTGAAGGCGGGCGACCTCGCCGACCAGAACCTGCTCGTGCTCAACGCGGGCCACTGCTTCCGCGACCAGGTGCTCGAGGCCTGTCCAGGCCAACCCAACACGGCCCAGCCCGAGGGCCGCGCGGGAAGCTCGCTGGAGACGATCCGCAACATGGTGGCCTCGGGCCTCGGCGTGAGCGTGCTGCCCAGCACGGCGCTCACGAATCGCTACAAGACTCCGATGCTCAAGGCCGTGCCGTTCTCGTCGCCCATTCCCTCGCGCAAGGTGGCGCTCGCATGGCGCGCGAGCTTCGACCGGCCGGTGGCGATCGACACGCTCGCCAATGCGATCGCGGACATTCACCTGCCGTCGCTGAAGATGGCGAAGGCGCAGCACTAGCGGGACGCGCCCCCGCGCCTCCCGCTTACGGAATCGCGAGGATCCATCGCACCAGCGAGCGGGCCTCGTCGGGCGTGATGCTGGGCGCGTTGGCGCCCATGCGGTTGAACTCGATCCGATCCTTCCAGTGACGGTCGGAAGGATCGGCGCCATCGATCACGATGTGGGTTAGCTGCTCCTCCGCTCCGGGCTTGCCCCGGTAGCGCGCCGCGATCTCGCGGAAGCTCGGCGCGAGCGGCATCGCGTCGCCCGCTTCGCGGGGCTGCGGTCCCTCGCGGTGGCACAGCGTGCAGCCGCGATCGCTCACGAGCCGCCGCACCACCGCGTCGTCCTCGGCCCGGGCGGGCGTCGCCGTCTCGCGGCGCCAACCGGTATTCGGATCGTAGGTGAGCATCGCACGGGCGAGCGCATCGGTCCTTGCGCCGAGGTCGCGGCTGAACACGATCCCTTCGTGGCTCACGATGAACGTGCGCACGCCGCTCACCCGGTAGCGCGCCGGGAAGGCCACGAGCGCGAAGCCGCCGATCATGCGGCCGCCGGCGACGTAGTCGGTCGCCCCGCCGGTCGCATGGGCGCCCTGGGCCCGCAGCACCCGGAAAAAGTACCCGTGGTAGGGACGCGCCGCCTGGCCCGCGGTCTCGTCGGCCGCGGCGAGGCTGAACATCAATCCGAGCGGGCTGAGGGGCCCTTCGCGCGTGGGCATCCAATAGAGCCCGTCATGGCGCTCCGGCGTGCTCGCGATCCGCTCCGCGTAGATTCCTGGTCCCGTTCCATCGTGGCGGGCGAGCGAGTATTCGCGTTGCGCGTCTACATAGGCGAGCGATGCCTGCATTGCCGCAAGTTCGTTGCGCCCCACCCGGCGCGCGATCACCTCATCGCGTCCGGCGCGCGCGTCGAATCGCCATCCGTCCTTCGATTTCACGAGCGGGAATGGGAAGCGCCAATCCTGGGGCCCGATGACCAGGTCGGCACGGGACGCTCCCCGCGGCTCGATGCGCGAACGCGCCTCGTATGCGGCCGCGAATTTCGCGCGGCCCACCATGTCCTCCGCCTCGTCACCCGAGTCGATCACGTCGGCGCTGCCCGGGCCAAGCACCGACATGAGGGCCGCGCGATCGCCCGAGCGAACCGCATCATGCAGCGCGCTCGCGGCATCGGCCGGCGTGGCGAACGAGCGCTGGGCCGCGACGGCGTGGAGGCAGGCCGCGGCGGCAACGCACGCGAACAGGAACCGGAAGAGGAAGCGGGCGGAACGCGGCGGATTCATCATCGTCCCCGGGAGCGGCCTGCGGACGGCGAAGACGGCCGCCCGAGGCTCTGTTGTCCGCGCTGCGCATGCTGCTGCGCGGCTTGGTTCGGCACCGGCCGAAGCGGCGAGGGGCCCGTTGGGTATGCGCCCCGCGGCACCTGAGACCCGTGCGGCGCGCGAGAACCGGCGCTCGACGGAGGCACGCCGTGAGGCTGCGGGTCGAAGCCGCGGTA
>DATJVS010000263.1:0-20315 GCA_035501715.1 Usitatibacter sp. | reverse complement strand
GCGGCCGAGAAATCTCCGGACGATGCGAGCGTGTGGTATTTCAAGGGAAGCGTGGAGATGGCCGCGAAGCGTCCGGGCGACGCGCTCGTGAGCGCTTTGCGCGCGACGTCGCTTGCGCCGCAAGACGCGAAGGCGTGGCTGCTGGCAGGAAGCGCTGCCGAGGAGCTGGGCGACCCGCGCGCGGCATTGGATTCCTACGAGCGGGCGGTGTCGGCCGCGCCGCGGTGGGGACTTGCATGGAACCGCGTCGGCACGTTCGCCTTCGATGCCGGGGATCTGGACAAGGCCGAGCGTGCGTTCGCGCAAGCCGTGGATTGCGACCCGGGGCATGCCCGGTCCTGGAACAACCTGGCGATGGTGCAGGCTCGACGGGGCCACCTCGACGACGCGGAAAACGCGTTCAAGCGCGCGCTCGGGATCTGGCCCGACTACTCGGTGGCGTTCCGCAATCTCGCCTTGATCGCTGCCGCACGCGGCGACGCCCAACAACGCGCGACGTACGAGACGCTCGCGGCGCGCATCGACGCGATCAAGTCCGAAGAGGCGGCGGCCGGCGCCGGCCGGTAGCCGGCTGGAATTCCATGAGGAGGGGCGATGTTCACGAGGCTTGGGCACGCCGCGATCGCCGCGTCCCTGGTGCTTCTTGCAGGCGTTGAGGCCATGGCAGCCACTGCCCCGAAAGCGAAGTTCGACGTCACCGAGAAATCCATCGCGCAGCTGCAGCAGGCGATGAGCTCGGGGCGCGTCACCTCGAAGGAGATCACGAAGCAGTATCTCGCGCGCATCAGGGCCATCGACAAGGCGGGGCCGAAGCTCAACTCCGTGATCGAGGTGAACCCGGATGCGCTCGCCATCGCGGAGGCCCTCGACAAGGAGCGCAAGGCGAAGGGCCCGCGCGGGCCGCTGCACGGCATCCCGGTGCTCATCAAGGACAACATCGCCACTGGCGACCGGATGCAGACCACGGCCGGCTCGCTCGCCCTCGTGGGCGCGCGTTCGCCGCGCGATGCGTTCCTCGTCACGAAGCTGCGCGAGGCGGGCGCGGTGATCCTCGGCAAGACCAACCTCTCGGAGTGGGCCAACATCCGCTCGACGCGATCGACCTCCGGATGGAGCTCGCGCGGAGGGCTCACGAAGAATCCCTACGCGCTCGACCGCAACACCAGCGGCTCGAGCTCGGGCTCGGGCGCGGCGATCGCTGCGAGCCTCGCGGCCATCGCCGTGGGCACCGAGACCGACGGGTCCATCACTTCGCCTTCATCGGTGAACGGGCTCGTGGGCATCAAGCCCACGCTGGGGCTCGTGAGCCGCTCGGGCATCATCCCCATCGCGGCTTCCCAGGACACGGCCGGACCCATGGCCCGCAGCGTGGCCGACGCGGCGCTGCTCCTCGCGGCGATGGCGGGCAGCGATCCGGGCGACCCGGCCACGGCCGATGCGAGCGTGAAGAAGTCCGACTACGCGGCAGCGCTCGACCGCAACGCGCTGAAGGGCGCGCGCATCGGCGTGGTGAAGAAGCAGTTCGGCGGCCGCAACGACCTCGCTTCCGAGGAAGTGATGAAGGCGATCGACGCGATGAAGGCCGAGGGAGCGGTGATCGTCGAGGTCGAGGAGGTCCCCAACACGGACCGGTACTCGAAGAGCGAGCTCACGGTGCTCTACTACGAGCTGAAGGCCGGGATGGCCTCGTACCTTGCCGAGTACGCGCCCACGGCGAAGGTGAAGACGCTGGACGACATCGTGGCCTACGACGAGAAGAACAAGGCGAAGGTGATGCCGTACTTCGGGCAGGAGCACTTCATCGAGGCGGCGAAGAAGGGCGGGCTCGACGCGCCCGAATACGTCGAGGCGCTCGCGAACGACCGGCGGTATTCGCGCGAGGAGGGCATCGACAAGGTGCTGCGCGAGAACAACCTCGACGCGCTGGTCGCCCCCACGGGCTCTCCCGCGTGGATGACCGATTTCATCCGGGGCGATGCGGCGGGCGGGAGCTTTACCTCACCGGCGGCCGTAGCAGGCTACCCACACGTCACGGTGCCGGCAGGGCTCGTGCACGGGTTGCCGTGCGGGATTTCTTTCGTGGGGACGGCGTGGAGCGAGCCGAGGCTGATCGCGCTCGCCTACTCCTTCGAGCAGGCGACGAGGTCCCGTCGCCCGCCCACTTACGCGAAGACGGTCAACGACTGGTAGCGACTCAGGCCGCCGGGGCGTGCTTGAGCAGCGAGACGGGAATAGCGGGCTCACTGGGAACCGGCGGCTTGGCCGGGGCGAGGTCGAACAGGCCCTGGAAGAACTGGAGCGACGGCTCCGTGTGCAGCTCCCTCAGCATGCGATCGATTCGGGCGTTGGCCATTTCGATTCCTTTTCGGGTGGTTCGGTCCGTGCGTGAGGACCAGTCTCCGCCCGTCGCGAAGGGCGGTCTGTGCGGATTTCCACAAATGGCCGCGTCGGCGCGTTTCACGCGTAACATCGGCCTTCCACAGGGGGAGAAATGACCGAATCCAGGGACCCGAAAAAGGAAGAAGAGGCCGCCGGGGACAAGCCCGAGGACCGCATCTCGGTCACGCGCCACAAGGCGAAGATCGGGCGCAGGGAATTCGCCTACACCGTGACCTGCGGGACGATGGTGCTGCGCGAGGAAACGGAGAAGGAGGGCAAGAGCGAGGGCGAGAAGGCGCGCGCCCGGGTCTTCTTCGTGGCCTACACGCTGGATGGCGTTCCCGCGGACGGGAAGCGTCCGGTCACGTTCTCCTTCAACGGCGGCCCCGGCTCGAGCTCCGTGTGGCTGCACCTGGGCGTGCTGGGACCGCGACGCGTGGAGCTGGACGGCGAAGGCGCCGCGCCGCGGCCGCCGGGGCGCATGGTGCCCAACGAATACTCGCTGCTGGATGTCTCCGACCTGGTCTTCGTCGATCCGGTGGGCACCGGGTTCAGCCGCATGGTCGAGGGCGAGAAGGTGAAGGAGTTCCACGACTACAAGCGCGACCTGGAGTCCGTCGGCGAATTCATCCGCGCCTGGGTGTCGCGCTATGGGCGGTGGTCGAGCCCCAAGTACCTCATCGGTGAGTCCTACGGCACCACGCGCGCCTCGGGCCTCGCGCTGCACTTGCTCGAGCGCTATGGGCTCTACTTCAACGGCCTCATGCTCGTGTCGTGCGCGCTCGACTTCCAGGCGTTCCGCTTCGACCGGTCGAACGATCTTCCGCCGGTGCTCTTCCTGCCCACGTATGCGGCCACCGCGTGGTACCACAAGCGGCTGCCGAAGGACGTGCAGGGCAAGCCGCTGCGCAAGCTCCTCGACGAGGTGGAGGAGTTCGCCGCCACCGAGTACGCCGCGGCGCTTTTCATGGGCGCGCGCCTGCCCGCGGCGCGCAGGAAGGCGATCGTGGCGAAGCTCGCGCGCTACACGGGCCTGAGGCCCGAGTACATCGAGCAGACGGACCTGCGCATCGAGATCTTCCGCTTCTGCAAGGAGCTGCTGCGCGACGAGGGCAAGACCGTGGGGCGCCTCGACAGCCGCTTCACCGGGTTCGATCGCGACGCGGCCGGCGAGCACTTCGAATTCGATCCGGGATTCGTGCAGGTCTTTGGCGCGTATGCGGCCGCCATGAACCAATACGTGCGCGGCGACCTGCGCTTCGAGGCCGACGTCCCGTACGAGGTGCTCAAGCCCCTGTACATGACGTGGGGCTGGAGCGAATTCGCCAACCGTTACGCGACGGTCGCCGACACGCTGCGCAAGGCGATGACGATGAATCCGCACATGCGCGTGCTGGTAGCGAGCGGCTACTACGATTTCGCCACGCCGCACTTCGCCGCGGACTACTCCCTCGACCACCTGGGACTGGCGCCGGAGCTTCGCGGCAACATCGAGGTGAGCTACTACGAGGCGGGGCACATGATGTATGCCCACAAGCCGTCGCTCGCGAAGCTCGCCGCGGAGCTGCGCCGCTTCGTGACGGCCTAGCCGGCGGCGGGATCCTGGCGCGCGAGCGCCCAGGCCACGTGCTCGCGAACGAGCGCGGAGGGGTGGTCGAGGCGGCGCGCGAGCGCGCTTCGCGCGCGCTCCGATCGCGGCGCATTGCCCAGCGCCACGGCGATGTTGCGAAGCCATCGCTCGTGCCCGATGCGCCGGATCGCCGAGCCCTCGAAGCGGCGGTCGAATTCCTCTTCGCTCCACTCGAACAGGTCTGCGAGCCTCGCGTCGTCCAGGCCGTTGCGCACCGCGAAGTCGGGATCGCCCGCGGGCTTCGCGTACTTGTTCCACGGGCACACCGCCTGGCAATCGTCGCAGCCGTAGATGCGGTTGCCCATGGCGGCGCGCAGCGCCTCGGGAATCGCCCCGTGGTGCTCGATTGTGAGATACGAGACGCACTTGCGCGCGTCGAGCTCGTAGGGCGCCACGATGGCGCGCGTGGGGCAGATGTCGATGCAGCGCTCGCACGTGCCGCAGTGCGCTCCGACGGGCGCATCGCGCGCGAGGTCGAGGCTCACGAAGAGCTCTCCCAGGAAGAAGAGCGACCCCGCATCGCGCGAAAGCAGCAGCGTGTGCTTGCCGCGCCATCCGAGGCCCGCGCGCGCCGCGAGGGCCACCTCCATCACCGGCGCGCTGTCGGTGAAGACGCGGTAGTGGAAGGCTCCCAGCTCCGCGATCATGCGGTCGGCCAATGCCTGGAGCTTCGCGCGCAGGACCTTGTGGTAGTCGCGGCCCAACGCGTAGCGCGACACGAACGCGCTTTCGGGATCGTCGAGGACCTCGGCGGTGTCGCGCGCGCCGGCCGGCGTGTAGTTCAGGCGCGCCGTGATCACCGATAGCGTGCCCGGCACGAGCTCCGCGGGGCGCGCGCGGCGCGCGCCGTGGCGCGCCATATAATCCATCTCGCCGTGCCAGCCGCGGCCGAGCCACTCGAGGAGGCGCGCTTCCTCGGCGGCGAGGTCCGTGCCCGCGATCGCGATCGCATCGAATCCCAGCTCGCGTCCCCAGCGCCTCACGCGCGCCTCGACGCTTTCCCCGACCGCCGTGTTCATTGCGCGATGGTAGCCCTGAAAACGTTCCTGCCCGACGAGTCCGCGACGCTCGCGTTGGGCGCTGCGCTGGGGCGCGCGCTCGAGCCGGGACTCGTCGTGTACCTGCGAGGTGAGCTGGGCGCGGGCAAGACCACGGTCGTGCGCGGCGCGCTTCGCGCCCTCGGGCATGCCGGTCCGGTGAAGAGTCCCACGTATGCGCTGGTTGAAGTTTATGCGGTTTCGAGGTTAAACTTGCATCACTTTGATTTTTATAGGTTCCACGACCCCCGAGAATGGATCGACGCGGGATTTCGGGAGAGCTTCGACGGGCTCAATGTGAGCCTGGTGGAATGGCCGGAGAAGGCCGCTGGCATGCTGCCGCCCGCGGACCTGGAAATCGCCCTGGCATTGCATGGAACGGGTCGCAATGCCGAGCTCACCTCGAGCTCGAAGGCGGGGCAACGTTGCCTCGATCACATCGACGCATCGCTTCGTTCCTCCTGAAGGTGCTGCTCGTGGCCGCCGCGCTCGCCGTGGCGGGCGTGTCGTTCGCGGGCGAGAAGGTCCTCTCGACGCGCGTGTGGCCCGCGCAGGAATACACGCGCGTCACGCTCGAATCCGCGCGGGCGATCAAGCACCAGTTCTTCTTCGTGCCGAGCCCGGAGCGCCTGGTGGTGGACCTGGAGGGCGTGGACCTCGACGAGGAGCTGAAGAGCCTTCCCGCGAGAGTGGGCGCGGACGATCCGTACATCCAGTCGGTGCGCGTGGGAATCAATCGGCCGAACGTCGTGCGCATCGTGTTCGACCTCAAGACGGAAGTGAAGCCCTCGGTGTTCGCGCTCGCCCCCGCCGGCGAATACAAGAACCGCCTGGTGCTGGACATCTATCCGGCCAAGCCGCCCGATCCGCTGCTGGCGCTCCTCGCGCCGCCGACCGATCCCATCGCGGAGATCGCGAAGGCGCCTCCCACCGAAGCGACCGATTCCGCCGCGCCGGTGCCCGAGCTTCCGGTGACGAAGCTCGCGCCCGCGAAGGCGGAGGAAGCGCCCCCCGCGCAGGCGGCGCGCGAGGCGCCGAAGCCCGCGCCGAGGAAGGCCGCGAAGACCGACCGCCTGGTGATCGTCGCGGTCGATGCCGGCCACGGCGGCGAGGATTCCGGCGCGAGGGGACGCGGCGGCACGATGGAGAAGGACGTGACGCTCGCGATCGCGCGGCGGCTCAAGGCGCGCATCGACAAGGAACCCAACATGCGCGCGGTGCTCGTGCGCGACGGCGACTACTACGTGCCGCTGGCACAGCGCGTGGCGAAATCGCGCCGCGTCCACGCCGACCTCTTCGTCTCGATCCACGCCGACGGGTGGGTGCGGCCCGACGCCCGCGGCTCCTCGGTCTTCGCGCTCTCGGAGCGTGGGGCCACGTCGACCGCCGCGCGAATGCTCGCCCAGCGCGAGAACGAATCGGACCTCATCGGCGGCGTGAACATCGGCGTGCAGGATCCGGTGCTCGCACGCACGCTGCTCGACCTTTCGCTCACGGCGACGATCAGCGACTCGTTGAAGCTCGGCAAGGCCGTTCTCTCCGAGCTGGGCGACGTGAACGCGCTGCACAAGGCCTCGGTCGAGCAGGCGGGATTTGCCGTGCTCAAGGCGCCCGACGTGCCCTCGATCCTCGTGGAGACCGCGTTCATCTCGAACCCCTCGGAGGAGAAGCGCCTCAAGGACCCGTCCTACCAGGACAAGATCGCCAACGCGATCCTGGGCGGCATCAAGCGCTACCTCGCGCAGAATCCGCCGCTCGCGCGCTCGAAGGTCGCCTCGACCCCCTGACGGCCCGCCGGCCTTGGCCACTACCCGCACCCGACCGACCGACGCGCCCGTCGCCGACTTCCTGAAGGCGATCCCCGATCCGCGCATGCGCGACGATGCGCGCGCTCTGTCGCGCATCATGCAGGCGGCCACCGGATCGCGGCCGCGCCTGTGGGGCCGCGACATCGTGGGTTTCGGCGTGCACCGGCACCTCGATCCGAGGGGCCGCGTGGCCGAATGGATGCTGATCGCGTTCTCGCCGAGGGCGCGGAAGCTCACGCTCTACGTGATGGACGGCCTCGAGAGGCACGGAGCGCTGCTCGCGCAGTTGGGGCCGCATTCCTGCGGCAAGGCGTGTCTGCACGTGAAGCGCCTGTCGGAAATCCGGCTCCCGGTGCTCACGAAGATCGTGAATGCGTCGGTTCGCAACCGCAAGCGCACGAGCCTGAAGGCCGGCGCCCGGCCCGCGAAGCGCTAGCGCGGGATCTCGCCGCGGAGGTGGGCGGGCCGCGCGGCGCCGTCGGAATCGGCCGCCTGGGCCCTGAGCATTGCGGTGGCCTCGAGCGCGGTCACGGGGCGCGAGAAGAGGAAACCCTGGAAGGCCTCGCAGTGGTTGGCGCGCAGGAACTCGAGCTGCGCGCGGTTCTCGATGCCTTCTGCGATGCAGCGCAGCTTCAGCCGCTTGGCCATCGCGATGATGGCCTCCGTGATGGAGGCCGACGAGGCGTCGTCGGGCACGTTCATGATGAACGAGCGGTCGATCTTCATGCTCGAGGCGGGCAGGCGCTTCAGCTGCCCCAGCGACGAGTAGCCCACGCCGAAGTCGTCCACCGCGACCTGCATCCCGACCGAGCGCAGCTGCGAGAGCGTCTCGATGGACTGCTCGATGTTGCGCATGATCATTGTCTCGGTGATCTCGAGCTCGATGTGGCGCGGGTTCGCGCCCACGTCGCGCACGATCGCGAGCAGCGTCGAGACCAGGCGCCGCGACATGAACTGGCGCGGCGAGATGTTGATTGAGATCGTGACCGGCGGAAGGCCGTCGTCCTCCCACTGCTTGAGCTGCTGGCAGGCCGTGCGGAACACCCATTCGCCGATGGGCACGATCAGTCCCAGCTCCTCGGCCACGAAGATGAAGTCCTTCGGGAAGATCTCGCCCTTCTGCGGATCGTTCCAGCGGATGAGCGCCTCCATCCCCGAGATGCGGCCCGAGGCGATGTCCACCTGCGGCTGGTAGCGCAGGAAGAACTCCTCGTTCTCGATCGCCTTCCTGAGGCGCCCTTCGATCTCCAGGCGCTTGGACAGCAGGAAGTTAAGGTCGTTGGTGAAGAAGCGGATTGTGTTGCGGCCCGCGTCCTTCGCCTGGTACATCGCGTTGTCCGCGTGCTTGAGCAGCTGCTGCACGTCGGTGGCGTCGTTCGGATAGTGGCTGATGCCGATTGAAGGCGTGATGTGGATCTCGTGGCCGCCGATCTCCACCGGGCGCGCGAGCTCCTTCAGGATCTTGTCCGCGACCACCCGCGCGTGCTCGGGGCGCTCCAGGTCCGGCAGGATCATCACGAACTCGTCGCCGCCTTCGCGCGAGACCGTGTCGCCCTCGCGCACGCTCGCCACCAGCCGCCGCGCCACGTCCTTCAGGATGAAGTCGCCCGTGTCGTGGCCCAGCGTGTCGTTCACCACCTTGAAGCGGTCGAGGTCGAGGAAGAGCACGCCCACGTGGCGCTGCTTGCGGCGCGCGGCCATGATCGCCTGGTTCAGGCGGTCCTGCATGAGGCGGCGGTTGGGCAACCCCGTGAGCGCGTCGTGGTGCGCCATGTAGTGGATCGTGCGCTCGGTGTTCAGGCGCTCGGTCACGTCGTGCACGAGGGACGCGAAACCGGTGATGCGCCCGCGCGGCCCCACGATGGGCGTGTTGTACCACTCGCAGTGGATCACGCGGCCGCCGCGCGTCACGTTGGCGAGCGTGGTCTTGTTGCCCTCGCCCGTCTCGAGCAGCTCGCGGCACATCGCCTCGAGGTTGGGGCGCTCCGTCTCCGAGGCGAGGAGGGCCGCCACGGGCTTGCCGATCGCGTCGGCGGCCGGGAACCCGAAGATCGCCTCCGCGGCGGGATTCCACGCGACGAGGGCGAGCTCGCGGTCCCACTCGAGCACCGCGAGGGGCGTGCGCTCGAAGTGCATGCGCAGCTTCTGCGCGGCGAGCTTCTCGCTCTCCTGGGCCTTCAGCTTCTCCGAGGTCTCCTCGGCGAGCGCCTCGTTGGCTTCCTGCAATCTCGTGCGTTCGCTCTCGAGCTCGGAGGAAAGCGATTCCCTCGCGCGCCGCGTGGTGAGCGACTCCACCAGCGCCTTGTGGACGCGCGCGTGCACGTACGGAAGGATCACGGCGAGGATCAGGATCGATCCCGACAGGAACATCTGGTTGCGGTCGCCCGACATGCCGAGCGTCACGGCGAGCGGCACGAGGCCGAACACGGCCATGATCTTGTAGGCGAAGCGGTGCGGCGCGTAGTAGGCCACCGCGCCGGTGATGAGCAGCATCACCAGCATCACCACCGACAGGCGCTGCACCATGCGCGTGGTATCGGGCAGCAGCGCGCTTCCGATCATCGCCCAGCACACGCCCGCGAGGATCGTCCCGGCGATGAAGCGCCCTTCCCAGAGCTTGAGCTCGGAAGCGGGCGGCGAGCCCTTGATGAACGCCTTGTAGAGCAGGTAGCGGCCGACCGCGACGAGCGAGGTCGCGACGAACCACATGAAGAGCGAGGGGCGCGCGAGGTCCTGCCAGAGGATGCCGCCGAGGATGAAGATCACGAGCAGCGTGGCGAGGTGCCCCACCACGGAAAAGCGGAACAGCAAGCGAAGTTGCTCGGCTTGGAGGGCCTCGTCGGTGGCATCCGCGGCCTGGGGCGCCACGGCATCTTGCGGGGTCATGCCGCTCCTTGCGCCGCCGGCGCCAGAGGGGAATGCGTGCGTGGCCAGTGTAACATTCCGGTGTGGGTCTCATTCGAAATCTCCCCGAGCTCCTGGTGAACCAGATCGCCGCCGGCGAGGTCGTGGACCGGCCCGCCGCGGCGTTGAAGGAGCTGATGGAGAACAGCCTCGACGCGGGCGCTCAATCGGTGGCGGTGGAGCTCGTGGAAGGCGGCGTGCGCCGCATGCGCGTGGTGGACGACGGCGCGGGCATCGAGCGCGACGACCTGCCGCTGGCTCTCGCGCGCTTCGCCACGAGCAAGATCGCGACGCTGGAAGACCTGGAGCGCGCGGGCACGCTCGGCTTTCGCGGAGAGGCGCTCGCGTCCATCGGCGCGGTCGCGCGCCTGGCCCTGTCGAGCCGGCGCGCGGGCGAGCGTCATGCGTGGAGGATCGCGTGCGAGGCGGGGCAGGTCTCCGCGGTGGAGCCGGCGGCGCTCGCTTCGGGCACTACCGTGGACGTCGAGGACCTCTACTTCAACACGCCTGCGCGCCGCAAGTTCCTGAAGAGCGAATCGACCGAATACGCGCGCTGCGACGAGGCGTTCACGCGCATCGCGCTTTCGCGCCCCGGCGTCGCGTTCTCGCTCTCGCACAACGGCCGGCGCACGATGCACCTCGCGCCCGAATCGCTGCGGGCGCGCGCTGCGCGGCTCGTGGGCGAGGATTTCGCCAAGGACGCGGTGGAGGCTTCGGGCGAGAGCTCGCGCGCGCGCCTCACGGGCCTGGTCGCGCCGCCCGGCTTCACGCGCGCCAACCGCGACGCGCAGTTTCTCTTCGTGAACGGCCGCTTCGTGCGCGACAAGGTGGTGGCGCATGCGCTGCGCGAGGCGTATGCCGACGTGATGCACCACGATCGGCATCCGGCCTACGTGCTCTTCCTCGAGATGGATCCCGCGCTGGTCGACGTGAACGTGCATCCGGCCAAGAGCGAAGTCCGTTTCCGCGACTCGAGCGCGATCCACCAGTTCGCCTTCCACGCCGTCTCGCGCGCCCTGTCGGGCACGATCGAGAACCGGGGGCAGCCCCCGGTTTCCCGTCCTGCGGAGCCTGTCCCCGGCTTTCAGCAGGCGCTGGAAGCGGCGCAGCCTGCGCAGCGCTACGAGGCGTTCTTCTCTTCGGCCATCGTCGACGAGAGGCGCGAGGCGCCTGCCGTGGCGGCCGAGGCGCCCACGCTCGGATTCGCGCTCGCGCAACTGCACGGCGTGTACGTCCTTGCGCAGAATGCCGCGGGGCTCGTGCTCGTGGACATGCACGCGGCCCACGAGCGCATCGTGTATGAGGGCCTCAAGGACGCGCTCGATTCGTCGACGCTGCCGTCGCAGCCGCTGCTCGTGCCCATTCCCATGACGGCGGCCGCGGAAGAGGTCGAGCAGGCCGTGCAGGGCGGCGAGGCGCTCCAGCAGCTGGGTTTCGACGTCGCGGCATCGGGCCCGCGCAGCCTCGTGATCCGCGCCGTGCCCGCGATGCTGGCCGACCTCGACGCGCAGGGACTGCTGCGCTCGGTGCTCGGCGAGATGCGCGAGTTCGGCGCGAGCCGCGTGCTCATCGAGCGGCGCAACGAGCTCGTCTCGACCATGGCCTGCCACGCCGCCGTTCGCGCGAACCGCACCCTCACGATTCCCGAGATGAACGCGCTGCTTCGGCGCATGGAGCAGACCGAGCGCGCCGGAAGCTGCAACCACGGCCGTCCCACGTGGGTGCAATTCGGCATGGCGGACCTGGATCGCCTGTTCATGCGGGGGCGGTGAAGGCCGTCTTCATCCTGGGTCCCACCGCGAGCGGAAAATCCGCGGTGGCCCTCGCGCTCTCGCGGCGCTTTCCCGTGGAGATCGTGAGCGTGGACTCCGCGCAGGTCTATCGGGGCATGGACATCGGCACGGCGAAGCCCGGCGCGGGGGAACGCGAAGCCGTGCCCCACCACCTCGTGGACATCCTCGATCCGACCGAGGCGTACTCGGCGGGGCGGTTCCGCGAGGATGCGCTTCGCCTCGCCTCGCAGATCCACTCGCGCGGGAGAGTGCCGGTGCTCGCGGGCGGCACGATGCTCTACTTTCGCGCGCTCTCGCGCGGCCTTGCCGAGCTGCCGCCGGCGCAGCCCGCGATCCGCCGCGAGATCGAGGAGCAGGCCGCGCGCGGCGGCTGGCCCGCGCTGCATCGCGAGCTCGCGCGCATCGACGCGGCATCGGCCGCGCGCATCGAGCCCACCGACGCGCAGCGCATCCAGCGCGCCCTCGAGGTCTATCGCCATTCCGGCCGCACGCTCACGCAGTGGCACGCGGACGAGCGCCGCGCCTCGCCGCCTTTCGAGGCGCTGAAGATCGCGCTCGAGCCCTCGGAGCGCGCGGTCCTGCACCGGCGTATCGAGTCGCGCTTCCGCGCGATGCTCGATCGCGGTCTGCTGGAGGAGCTGGAGGGGTTACGCCATCGCTACGCGCTCACGGCGGGCATGCCTTCGATGCGGACCGTGGGCTATCGCCAGGCCTGGGACGTTCTCGAGGGAACGAAGCCGCGCGCCATGCTCGAGGCGAGCGGCGCGGCCGCCACGCGCCAGCTGGCCAAGCGCCAGCTCACCTGGCAACGCGCGATGGACGACGTGGAACGGCTCGACTGCCTGCGGGCCGACCTCGCCGACGCGGCAGCCGAGCGGGTGGAGCGATTCCTTCGCGGC
Source organism: Usitatibacter sp. (assembly GCA_035501715.1). Classification (GTDB taxonomy): domain Bacteria; phylum Pseudomonadota; class Gammaproteobacteria; order Burkholderiales; family Usitatibacteraceae; genus Usitatibacter. The sequence continues at coordinate 7,865 of DATJVS010000263.1, read as the reverse complement.
TAGTCTTCGCCGTGGAACTTGAAGCTCACGTTGAGCCTCACGCGGTAGAGGACCTTGCCGCCATCGATCTTCATGTCGAGCTGCTCGACTTCGGCGACGCGCAGGTCGCGGATGGTGCGCGAGGCCGTCTTCACGGCGTTCGCGCCCGCGTCGGCCCACGACACGGAGCTCGTGCCGACGATCTCGATCACCTTGTAGACGGCGTTGCCCTTGCTGCCTTTCTTGGCCATGGCTTCTCCTCGTGATGTTTGGCGAACCGGAGCACTACTGGCGATAGTCTAGCGCGGCCGGGGCTCGCGCACCGTCGCGGCCGCGCCGCCCTCGGAAAACGTGATGTCGAGCGCATCGCCTGCCGAAAGACCCTCGCTCGTCTTGCGCACGTGCCCGGAGGCGTCGCGCACGATGCTGTAGCCGCGGCCCAGCACCTGGTTGGGATCGAGGTGCGAGAGCGCGTCGCCCAGCGCCGACACGTGGCGCGAGTGTTCGCGCAGCCGCCGCTGCAGCGAGGCGGCGAGCTGATCGCGCAGCCGCGCATTGGCGCGCCCTTGCGCCGCAAAGTCCGGCAACGCGCGGCGCAGCGCGCGCCAGGCCAGCGCGAGGCGCTCGCGCGAGCGCTCGATGCGCTCGGCGGGAGTGAGCAGGCGGCGCGCCGCGATGTCCAGGCGCTGCGCGCGCGCATCGATCACGCGCCCGATGTCGCGGGCAAGGCGCCGGCGCAGGGCCGACACGCCCCCCGCAAGCTCTTCGCGGTCCGGGCTCGCCGCCACCGCGGCCGCCGTGGGCGTGGCCGCGCGCAGGTCCGCGGCGAAATCGGCGATCGTGAAGTCGGTCTCGTGTCCCACGCCGCTCACGACCGGGATGCGCGACGCGGCGATGGATCGCGCCACGACTTCTTCATTGAAGGCCCACAGGTCCTCGAGGCTGCCGCCGCCGCGGCACACCAGGATCACGTCCACCTCGTTTCGTTCGTTGGCCACGCGCACCATGCGCGCGATCTGCGCCGCGGCGCCGTCGCCCTGCACTGCCGCGGGATAGATCACCACCGGGACCATCGGCGCCCGGCGCGCGAGCGTCGTGAGCACGTCGCGAAGCGCCGCGGCCGCCGGCGAGGTGACGATGCCGATGGCGCGCGCGAATGCGGGAATCGGTTTCTTGCGCTCCGGATCGAAGAGCCCTTCGGCATCGAGCCGCGCCTTCAGCTTCTCGAAAGCCTCGTACAAGGCGCCGCGGCCGGCGCGGCGCATTTCCTCGACGCCCAACTGGAATCCGCCGCGCGGTTCGTAGAGCGTGACGCGCGCGCGCACTTCGACTTGCTGGCCGTTCTCGGGACGGAAGTCGAGGAAGCGGGCGCGCGACTGGAAGACGACGCAGCTCACGGAGGCCGACGCGTCCTTCAGGTCGAAGTACCAGTGGCCCGCCGGCGATTTCTTCACGTTCGAGAGCTCGCCTGCCACCCAGAGCGTCTCGAAGTGGTTCTCGAGGAGGTTTCGCGCGCGCCGATTGAGCTCGGCCACGCTGATCGGGGCCGGCGCTTCGGGAAATAGCGAGCCCGTCATGGGCGATTCACGGGGCATTCGAGTGGCCGTGGCTATCCACCGGGGCTTCGCCGGCGCCGCGAGCCCTGGGCCTTTCCCTCTGGAGAAGCCCCTTGACAGGCGAGAGAATACGGTAACTCATTGATATTGATTAAGAAACGCGTGTCGCTCAAAATTTGAGCGCCCGAAGAAAAGTCCTTTGCGATACGTCACTTGCGTCCGGCGCGGAATGGCCGCCCACAGGGTTATCCACAGGCTCTGTGGATGATTCGCCACATTTCTGACGCAATCGGCGCGACGGATGCGAGCGGACACGCGACCGCGCGAAAAATCTTTCCAATGCTGCGCCGACGATTCTAAACGCAACGCTTCATGCCGATGGGTTTGTGTCGCCGATCGCGCCGCCGCACAAGGTCTTGTGGAATCATGGTCGGCGGGCTAAAGTCGCCACGGCCTTCCCACAGGAGCAACTCGCAAGTGCTGTCGATCATCGAAGCGGCCGGCTGGCCGATCTGGTTCATCATCATGACGTCGATCGTGGCACTCGCCATCATCGGCGAGCGATTCTGGTCACTGCGCATCTCGCTCGTCGCGCCTCGCGACGTCCTTCCCGCCACCATCCGCGAATACCAGGCGAAAGGCGTCACGCAGGACCTCGTGAACCGCCTGCAACACGGCCCGCTCATCGGTCGCATCTTCGCCGCGGCGCTGGTGAACGAGCGAAGCTCCCGCGAGGTCCTCAAGGACGCGGTCGAGGACGCGGGGCGCGCCGTGGGCCTCGAGCTGGAGCGCTTCCTCAATACGCTGGGGACGATCGCGACTGTCTCGACGCTGATGGGCCTGTTCGGCACCATCGTCGGCATGATCGAGATCTTCGGCTCCCAGAACCCCATGAGCGGCGGCAACCCCGCGCAGCTCGCGCACGGCATCTCGGTCGCGCTGTACAACACGCTCTTCGGCATCGGCGTGGCCATCCCTTCCGTGATCTTCTACCGGCACTTCCGCAACAAGGTGGACGTCATGGTGGTGGACATGGAAAGCCAGGCGATCAAGCTGATCGAGATCATCCACGGCGAGCGCCGCGCATGAATTTCGGCCGTGGCCGGGTGCGGGAAGACCCGGACATCAACCTGATCCCGCTGATCGACATCCTGATCGTCGTCCTGATCTTCCTGTTCCTCACGACGACCTACAGCCGCTTCGCGGAGCTGCAGATCAACCTGCCGGAAGCCTCGGCCGAGAAGTCCACGGACAAGCCCGCGGTGCTCAACGTCGCGGTCGACGCGACCGGCAAGTACGCGATCAACGGCCAGGCCACGGTCTACGGCGATCCCACGGCGTTCGCGCAGGCCCTCAAGGACGCGGCCAAGGGCAACAAGGAGCCCGCGGTGATCATCAGCGCCGATGCCGCCGCGACGCACCAGTCCGTGGTGAACGTGATGGAAAGCGCGCGCATCGCGGGCTATACGCACATCACGTTCGTGACACAAGCCCGTCGCTAGTCCGGAACCTCCGTGGGCCGCTGGCTCGAGCGCGAGTGGCAACGTCTCGGCGGCGGCGCGCTCCTCATGCTCCCCCTCTCGCTCGCGATGGCGCTCGCGGTGGCGCTGCGCCGCTTCGCGTATCGCGCGGGGATCCTTCCGTCGTGGCGCGCTCCGGTGCCCGTGGTCGTCGTGGGTAACATCACCACCGGCGGCACGGGCAAGACGCCGCTCACGCTCGCCGTGGTCGATGCGCTCTCGCGCCGCGGGTACACACCCGGCGTGGTGTCTCGCGGCTACGGCCGGGTGCCGAGGAACCTCAACGATCCGCTGGGCGTGGTGCGCGTCTATCCCGACGTGGCCACGCCGGAGCACTTCGGCGACGAGCCGGTGCTGATCGCGCGCCGTTCGCGCGTTCCGGTGTACGTGTCGCACGACCGGCCCGCGGCTGCGCGCGCGCTGCTCCAGGCGCATCCCGAGGTGGACGTGATCGTGAGCGACGACGGCCTGCAGCACTACGCGCTCGCCCGCGATGTGGAGATCGCCGTGGTCGACGGCGAAAGGCGCTTCGGCAACGGCCTCATGCTGCCCGCGGGGCCGTTGCGCGAGCCGGTGTCGCGCCTCGCGCGCGTCGACGCCGTGGTCGTGAACGGCGGCTGGTCCGATGCGGTTCCCGGAGCGCGGCAGTTCGCGATGACACTGGGCGGGGAGCGCTTCGTGGCGCTCTCGGGAAACCGCCAGGCGACGGTGGAGGAGTTCGCCCTCGCCGCGCGCGGCAGGAACGTGGCAGCTGTCGCGGGCATCGGCTACCCCGAGCGCTTCTTCGATCACCTGGCGCGGCTGCGCGTGGTGGCGAGGACAATCGCGTTTCCCGACCACCACGGCTTCCAGCCGAAGGACCTGAAGATCCCCGGCGCCGAGATCGTCGTCATGACCGAGAAGGATGCCGTAAAATGCGCGGCATTCGCCGATTCGCGCATGTGGTTCCTGCGCGTCGATGCGATCCTTCCACCCGACTTCGAAGACTTCCTCGCCTCACGCGTCGCCGATTCCCGGAGGAGCGCCGATGGATCCCAAGCTGCTTGAAATCCTGGTGTGCCCCCTTTGCAAGGGGCCGCTCGTGTGGCGCAAGGAAGCGCAGGAGCTCGTGTGCAAGGCCGATCGCCTCGCGTTTCCGGTGAAGGACGGCATTCCCGTGATGCTCGAGGAGGAGGCGAGGGAACTCGCGCCCGCGGAAGATCCCTAGGAACCGCATGGTGGAGCGCCTCGCGTTCAAGGTCGTGATACCCGCGCGCATGCGCTCGACGCGCCTGCCGGGCAAGATGCTCGCCGACATCGGTGGCAAGCCGCTGGTCGCGTGGGTCGCGGATCGCGCCAAGCTCTCGGGCGCGGACGACGTCGTGATCGCCACCGACCACCAGGAGATCGCCGACAAGGTGGCCTCGCTCGGCTGGCGCGTGTGCACCACCTCCGTCTCGCACGAGACCGGCACCGATCGAATCGCCGAAGCGGTGAACCTGCTGGGGTTCGCGGATTCGGAGATCGTCGTGAACGTCCAGGGCGACGAGCCCCTCATCGACCCGGAGCTCATCCGCAAGGTGGCGAGCGAGCTGGCGCTGCGCCCCAAGGCCTCGATCGCCACGGCGGCGCATCCCATCGGGGAGGCGGCGGCATTCTTCGATCCCAACGTGGTGAAGGTTGTGATCGACGCCGAGGGCTACGCGCAGTACTTCTCGCGCGCACCGATCCCCTTCGCGCGCGACGCGTTCGCGAAGTCGCGCGAGAAGCTGCCCGCGGGATTCCCGGCGCTTCGCCACATCGGCATCTACGCGTACCGGGTCTCGTACCTTCGCGAATACTCGTCGCTCTCCCAGACTCCGGCCGAGCGCTTCGAGGCGCTCGAGCAGCTGCGGGCGCTGGGCCACGGCCACCGGATCGCGGTCGCCATCTGGAGCGGGCCCATGGAACCGGGTGTGGATACCCGGGAGGACCTGGAACGCGTACGCGGCAAGCTCGGCCAAGTATAATCACGCGTTTGCCAAGAAGATCGAACCCTCGGGGGAGGTTGATGCGCCTGATTCTCTTGGGCGGGCCGGGTGCCGGAAAGGGCACGCAGGCCGCCGTCATCACGCAGAAGTTCCGCATTCCGCAGATCTCCACGGGAGACATGCTGCGCGCCGCCGTGAAGGCCGGCACGCCGCTCGGCCTCGCGGCGAAGGTGGTGATGGATCGCGGCGACCTCGTGTCCGACGACATCATCATCGGCCTCGTGAAGGAACGCATCCTCGCCGACGACGCGAAGAACGGCTTCCTCTTCGACGGGTTCCCGCGCACGATCCCCCAGGCCGACGCGATGAAGGCCGCGGGCGTGAAGCTCGAGCACGTGGTCGAGATCGTGGTGCCGGACGAGCTCATCGTCGAGCGCATGTCGGGGCGGCGCGTGCACCTCGCCTCGGGGCGCAGCTACCACGTGAAGTTCAACCCGCCGAAGAAGCCCGGCGTGGACGACGTGACGGGCGAGCCGCTGGTGCAGCGCGCCGACGACAAGGAAGAGACGGTCCGCAACCGCCTTGGCGTGTATCACAGGCAGACCGAGCCCCTCGTGCATTACTACGAGGACTGGGCGAAGTCGGGCGACCCGCAGGCTCCGCACTACCACCGCGTGGACGGCCTGGGCGCCGTCGACGAGGTGAGCGACCGCATTCTCAAGGCACTGGGATCGTAAGGAAAATGCCACGCAACGCTTTCTACGCGCAGTCGGGTGGGGTGACGGCGGTCATCAACGCAAGCGCGGCCGGGGTGATCGAGGCCGCGCGCAAACACAGGAAGCACATCGGCAAGCTCTACGCGGGCAGGAACGGCATCCTCGGGGCGCTGAACGAGGAGCTCATCGACACGGGCAAGGAATCGCCCGCGGCGATCCGGGGCCTCACGCACACCCCCGGCGGCGCCTTCGGGAGCGCCCGCTACAAGCTGAAGGGCGTGGAGAAGGGCGGCCACGAGTACGAGCGCCTGATCGAGGTGTTCAAGGCGCACGACATCGGCTACTTCTTCTACAACGGCGGCAACGATTCGGCGGACACCGCGTACAAGGTATCGCAAATCTCGGGAAAGCTCGGCTACCCGGTCGTCTGCGTCGGCATACCGAAGACCGTCGACAACGACCTCGTGATCACCGACTGCTGTCCCGGCTTCGGCTCGGTCGCGAAATACGTCGCGATCAGCATCCGCGAGGCGGGCTACGATGTGGCATCGATGGCGCGCACCTCCACCAAGGTGTTCGTGCTCGAGGTAATGGGACGCCACGCGGGATGGATTACCGCCGCGTGCGGGCTCGCGGCAGACAAGCCGGGAGATGCGCCGCAGATTCTGCTGTTCCCGGAAATTACATTTGATCCTGACAAATTCCTGGCGCGCGTGGACGCAGTGGTCAAGCAGTACGGCTACTGCGCGATCGGAGTTTCGGAAGGCATCCGCAACGCCGACGGCAAGTTTCTGTCGGAGTCGGGTCTCAAGGATGCGTTCGGCCACGCGCAGCTCGGCGGCGTCGCGCCGCTGATCGCGAACCTTGTGAAGGACCGGCTCGGCTACAAATACCATTGGGCGGTCGCCGACTATTTGCAGCGCGCGGCGCGCCATATCGCGTCAAAAACGGACGCGCAACAGGCTTACGCGGTGGGCAAGGCCGCGGTCGAGCTCGCGGTGAAGGGCCGCAATGCCGTGATGCCGGTAATCGTGCGCAAGTCGAACCGCCCCTACCGCTGGGCCATCGAGGCGGCCGAGCTCAAGGACATCGCGAACCGCGAAAAAAAGATGCCGCGCGATTACATCACGGACGACGGCTTTCACATCACCGCCAAGTGCCGCCAATACCTGGCGCCCTTGATCGCGGGTGAGGACTATCCGCCGTACAGCGACGGGCTGCCCGCCTATGTGAAGCTGAAGAACGCGGCGGCGCCGAAGAAGCTCGCGGCGTCGTTCAAGGTTTGATGACCATCGTTTTGAAAGGCACAACGGCCAGCCTGTCGATGGCCGCGCGTATATAGGGAGAGGGTGATGTCGGCTATGTCGTCAGCTTTGTTGTTCGCGCTCGTGTGCGCGCTGTTTGCGATCGGTTACGGCGGGACCTCGATCGCGTGGATCCTGCGCCAGCCGAGCGGCAACGACCGCATGCGCGAGATCGCGGCCGCCGTGCAGCAGGGAGCGGTTGCCTATCTTTGGCGCCAGTACAAAACGATCGCGATCGTCGGCGTGATCCTTTTCTTCGTCATCGGTCTCGGGCTGCGTTCGTGGACGACCGCGATCGGTTTCGCGATCGGCGCTTTGCTGTCGGGCGCGGCCGGCATCATCGGCATGAACGTGTCGGTGCGCTCGAACGTGCGCACCGCGGAAGCGGCGCGCAGCGGGCTTAACCCTGCGCTTACGCTTGCGTTTCGAGGCGGCGCGATCACCGGCATGCTGGTGGTCGGGCTTGGGCTGCTCGGCGTCACGGCGTTCTTCTGGGTGCTGCTCGGCAGCGCCGAGCACGGCGCGAGCATCAAGAAAATCGCCGAGCCGCTCGTGGGCCTCGCGTTCGGCGGCTCGCTGATTTCGATCTTCGCGCGGCTGGGTGGCGGCATCTTCACCAAGGGCGCGGACGTCGGCGCCGACCTCGTCGGCAAGGTCGAAGCCGGCATACCCGAGGACGATCCGCGCAACCCGGCGGTGATCGCTGACAACGTCGGCGATAACGTCGGCGACTGCGCCGGCATGGCGGCCGACCTGTTCGAGACCTACGCGGTGACTATCATCGCGACCATGCTGCTTGGCGCGCTGCTGCTTGCCAAGCCGGAAGTCGCGGGCAAGGCCG
>DATJVS010000262.1:0-3368 GCA_035501715.1 Usitatibacter sp. | reverse complement strand
GCTGGGAGCCGGATACGTGGGCGACTTCACCAACGTGTGCTCGCTCGACAAGTGGCTGCCCGGCTTCCACCAGGTGTGCCTCGACAGCCCCGAGTCCTCGCTCTTCGGCAGCAACTACAAGGACGTGTACGCCTTCATCGTGCTCATCCTCGTGCTCGTCTTCCGCCCGCAGGGCCTGCTGGGCGAGCGCGTCGGCGACCGGGCCTGATCATGCGTTGGAGAGTGACGCGTCGAAAGGGCGTGGAACCACAGATGAACACAGATGAACGCAGATGAGCGGGAACGATTGAACGGGTTGACCTCGAAGATGATTGGAGCCGCGCAAAAGGTCAGCAGCACGCTGGGCTGCGGGTTCCTGGAAAAGGTCTACGAGAACGCCCTGGCCGTGGAGCTTCGCAACCGAGGTGTCGGAGTCGTCCAGCAGCGGGGAATCACGGTCCGCTACGAGAACGAAATCGTCGGAGAATACTTTGCCGACTTGCTGGTGGAGAACCGGGTGATCGTCGAGCTCAAGGCCGTTCGAAGCCTGGATTCGGTGCACGAGGCCCAGTGCATCAACTACATCAGGGCGAGCGGCGCACCGATCTGCCTCCTCCTCAACTTTGCCCGGCCACGGCTGGATGTCCGCAGGATCATCGGCGCATGAACGTGCACGCTCATCTGTGTTCATCCGTGTTCATCTGTGGTTCAAACGCCTTTCGCTTCCATGGTCCCGCTGACTGACCTTCGCAAGCACCCCGCGGCCAAGTGGATCGGCGTGGCGCTGATCGTGGCGGCGCTCACGGCGCTGCCGTTCGCGCTCACGATCGTGGGCACCGCGTGGGTGCGCATCACCAACCTCGCGATCCTCTTCGCGCTGCTGTCGCTGGGGCTGAACATCGTGGTGGGCTTCGCGGGGCTGCTGGACCTGGGCTACATCGCGTTCTACGCGGTGGGCGCGTACACGTACGCGCTGCTCGCCTCGCCGCACTTCAACATCCACCTGCCGTGGTGGGTGATCCTGCCGATCGGGGCGTCCATCGCCTGCCTCTTCGGCGTGCTGCTGGGCGCGCCCACGCTGAAGCTGCGCGGCGACTACCTCGCGATCGTGACCCTGGGCTTCGGCGAGATCGTGCGCATCTTCCTGAACAACCTCTCCGAGCCCTTCAACCTCACCAACGGCCCCAAGGGCATCACCACCATCGATCCCGTGCGCGTCGGCCCGATCGATTTCGGCTATCCCTCGCACCTGGGGCCGCTGCTGGTCACCGAGGCCACGAAGTACTACTTCCTGCTGCTCGCGCTGCTCGTGCTCATCGTCGTCATCAACCTGCGCCTGCAGAACTCGCGCATCGGCCGCGCGTGGGAGGCGATCCGCGAGGACGAGCTCGCCGCCCGCGCCATGGGCATCAACACGCGCAACATGAAGCTGCTCGCCTTCGCGATGGGAGCGTCGTTCGGCGGCGTGGCGGGCGGCATGTTTTCGGCGATCCAGGCCTTCATCAGCCCGGAGAGCTTCATCCTCACCGAGAGCGTGATGGTGCTCTCGATGGTGGTGCTGGGCGGCATGGGCAACGTCTGGGGCGTGATCCTGGGCGCGATCCTGCTCTCGTTCGTGCCCGAGATCCTGCGCTACTCGGTGGAGCCCGTGCAGCGCGCGCTCTTCGGAAGGTCGTTCATCGACCCCGAGGTGATCCGCATGCTGCTCTTCGGCCTCGCGATGGTGGTGATGATGCTGTTCCGGCCCGCGGGCATCCTGCCCTCGGCGCTGCGCAAGCGCGAGCTCGCGGGAGCCAAGGATGAGTGAGGCGGCCCCGGCCCCGGCGCGCGAGGCGATCCTCGAGGTCGAGCGCATCGAGCGGCGCTTCGGCGGCCTCGTCGCGCTCTCGGACGTCTCGTTCCAGATCCGCCGCGGCGAGATCTACGGACTGATCGGCCCCAACGGCGCGGGCAAGACCACGTTGTTCAACGTCCTCACGGGGATCTATCGCCAGGACGCGGGCACGATCCGCTTCCGGGGCGCCGAGCTTCGCAACGCCACGCCCGACCGCATCGCGAAGCTCGGCATCGCGCGGACCTTCCAGAACATCCGCCTCTTCGGGAACCTGTCGGCCCTGGAGAACGTGATGATCGGCCGCCACGTGCGCACGCGCGCCACCGTGTTCGGCGCGATCCTGCGCAATCCCGCCACGGTCGCCGAGGAACGCGGCATCGAGAAGCGCGCCCGCGAGCTCCTCGAATACGTCGGCATCGCCCACCGCGGCAACGAGTTCGCGAAGCACCTCTCGTACGGCGACCAGCGCCGCCTGGAGATCGCGCGGGCCCTCGCCACGGACCCGCACCTGCTCGCGCTCGACGAGCCCGCCGCGGGCATGAACGCCTCGGAGAAGCTCGATCTTCGCAAGCTCCTCGAGTCGATCCGCAACGACGGCACCACGCTGCTGCTGATCGAGCACGACGTTCGCCTCGTGATGGGCCTTTGCGACCGCGTGCTGGTCCTCGACTACGGGCGCAAGATCGCCGAGGGGCTCCCGCGCGACATACAGAAGGACCCCAAGGTGATCGAGGCCTACCTCGGCACGCCGCGCGAGGCGCCCGCCGCGTGAGCCTGCTCGCCCTCGAGAACCTGCACGTCTCCTACGGAGGCATCCGCGCGGTAAAGGGCGTGGACCTGGCCGTCGAGCCGGGCGAGCTGGTGTGCCTCATCGGCGCGAACGGCGCGGGCAAGACCACGACGCTGCGCGCGATCTCGGGCCTCGTGCGCGCCGCGAGCGGGCGCATCGTGTACGACGGCGGAGACATCGCCGCGCTCAAGCCCCACGAGATCTCGCGCAGGGGCCTCGCCCTCGTGCCCGAGGGGCGCGGCGTCTTCGCCCAGCTCACCATCGAGGAGAACCTCGCCATGGGCGCCTACCCGAGGAGCGACCGCGCGGGCGTGGCCGCGGACCTCGAGCGCGCCTACACGCTCTTCCCGCGCCTGAAGGAGCGGCGCCGCCAGACGGCGGGCACGCTCTCCGGCGGCGAGCAGCAGATGCTCGCCATCTCTCGCGCGCTCATGAGCCGCCCCAAGCTCCTGCTGCTCGACGAGCCCAGCATGGGCCTCGCGCCCCTCATGGTCGAGAAGATCTTCGAGGTGATCCGCGGCATCTCGGCCGACGGGGTCACGATGCTGCTGGTGGAGCAGAACGCGCGCCTCGCCCTCGAGGTGAGCCGCCGCGGCTACGTGCTGGAAAGCGGCCAGGTCGCCGTCTCGGGCGAAGCGCGCGCCCTGCTGGGCGATCCGCGCATCCGCGAAGCCTACCTGGGCGAGTAGGTCCCGCGAATTCACTACAATTGCAATCGCAAGAGTGACGCCGCCCATAGGCGACCGGGCGGCGGCCGGGGCAAAA
>DATJVS010000261.1:0-13549 GCA_035501715.1 Usitatibacter sp. | reverse complement strand
GCCTACGACGGCGGCAAGGTGCTCGAGGTCGCGCTCGAGTCGCACGCGCTGAAGCAGGTCCTCTACAACGTGGACTACAACGCGTTCTCGGGGCCGCCCGATCGCGTGGGCTACGGCAAGCTCCCGCTCTACCTCTACGACGCGCGGCGCTGGAACGACTATCCGTACCTGCTCTCGTCGGGCACGCTCGGCCGCTCCATCGACATCCTCCTCGACCGCAAGGCCGGAATGTATCGCACCGATCCCGACGACCCCTGGTATTGGGCCGACGACGGCGCGGGCTTCGGCGCGAGGAAGGTGGTCGAGGGGCTCGACCCCAACGACATCAACGCGCGCTACAAGCAGCCGCCGCGCACGATGGAAGGCATGTGGGCGAGCTACGAGGCCAATCTCGAGCCGCTCGTGCGCGCGCATCCCGGCACCGAGTTCATCTTCATCTGGCCGCCCTACTCGATCCTCGTGTGGATCGACTTCGCGCGCCGCGGCCAGCTCGACGTGAGCCTCGACTTCAAGCGCCGCTTTGTCCTGGCGATGTCGAAGTATCCCAACGTGCGCATCCACGACTTCCAGGCGCGCACCGACTGGATCATGGACCTCGCCGAGTACCGCGACATCTACCACTACTCGCCCGCGATCTCCTCGCAGCTCGTGAAGGACGTTGCCGCGGGCAAGGACCTCGTCACGCCCGCGAACGTGGACGCGCGCATCGCGGAGCTGAGGACGCTGGCCGCCACCGCGGACTTGGCGAAGATCGTCGCCCAGGCGAGGGGTCGCTAGATTTCCTTGTAGTAATACACGGTCGGGAAGAGCTTGCCCCACGGATCGGCGGCGAAGTGCGGGATCTCGCCCGCGCGCAGCCATCCGAGCTTGCGATAGACGGCTTCGGCACCCGAGCCCGCGAGCGTATCGAGCACGAGCAGCGAGCGCCCCTGGGACCTCGCGAACGCCTCGAGCTCGTCCATCAGGCGGCGCGCGATGCCGTGGCCGCGGTGCGAAGGCAGCACGAAGAGCTTCTGCACCTCGGCGCGATGCAGCCCGTTTTCCTTCGCGCAGAGCTCGAGCTGCACCGAGCCCACGACGGCCCCGCCCGACTCGGCCACCCAGAGGATCCGCCCCGCGCCCAGCGAATCGAAGACGCCCTTCCAGTATTTCTCGGCGGTGGCGGGCTGCACCGGCGCGAGGAAGCCCACGGAGGCGCCGTCCTGCACCGTCTCCGCGAGGAGGCGCGAAAGCCCTTCGCGGACGGAGGACGTGGGAACGACGACGGTGCGGATCTCGAGGTTGGCGACTGTCATGGAGCGATTCTACAAGCGCGATAGAATCGGGGGAGCCGATGGCCATCGTCGACATCAACCACTACAACCTGCGCGCAACCGCGGACGTCCTGGCGCGCCTGCGCGACTGGTATCGCGACACGGTGGGCCTCGAGGTCGGCGAGCGGCCGCCCTTCCGGTTCCCCGGCTACTGGCTCTATGCCAACGGGCGCCCGATCCTGCACCTGTCAGAACAATCGCCCGGCGAGGCGCACCCGATTCCCGGCACGGGCACCTTCGACCACGTCGCCTTCACGTGCGAGGACTTCGACGCGATGCGCGCGAAGCTGGACGCGCTGGGCGAGGACTATCGCATCGCCGACGTGCCGCTCACGCGCACGCGCCAGATCTTCCTGCGCGACCCGGGCGGCAACGGCGTCGAGCTCAACTTCGAGATGACATGACACCTTCCTCCTCGGCGATCACCTTCGGCGTGATCGTGCTCATCGCGTGGCGCATGTACTCGCGCATGCGCCGCCTCATCGGGCGGCAGAAGTCGCGCTCGTGGCGGCACTGGACCACCGTGATCGTCTTCCCGTCGATCTGCACGCTCTTCGCCATCACGGCGCTCGCGCATCCGCAGGCCGAAGCCGCGCTCGCCCTCGGGATCGCGGTGGGCATCGGGCTCGCGGTCTGGGGCCTGCGCAAGACCAAGTTCGAGGCCACGCCCATCGGTTACTACTACACGCCCAACGCGCACATTGGCATCGCGCTCTCGGTGTTGCTGATGGCGCGCATCGCGTGGCGCTTCTACGAGGTGTCGGCGATGACGGCGGAGCAGTCGGCCACGCACATGCAGGACTTCGGGAGAAGCCCGCTCACGCTCGCCGTGTTCGGAACGCTCGCCGCCTACTACACCGCGTATGCCGTGGGAATCCTGCGCTGGCGCGGCTCCACGGCGCTCCCCAGCCTCGCCGATTCGGAGGTGAAGCCGTGAACGAAGAACGCATCAAGGTAAAGACCGAGACCGGCCAGGTTCTCGACGTGGTCGTGCTCACCAAGCGCGTGGAAGCCATCACCGTGGTGCTGGGGGAAGGCGTGCACAGCGTGAAGTGCACCCTCGCCCCCACGCGAAACGCGCTCGCCTACGCGGGCAGCGTCATGGGCCGCGAGATCGTGTACGAGCGAAGCCGCGAGCAGGTGAAGGCCGACATCGACCGGCTCAACCCGAACGTGAAGGGCTCGAACCGCCGCTAGGGGCGCGCGAGACGCATGCGCCAGGAGCCTTCCGCGGGCGCTTCGGCCCACGAATCGTAGCGGCGCCGCTCCTCGGCATCGGCCGGATCGAAGCGCGAGAATCCCAGCTTCGCGTACACGTGCTGCGCGCGCACGTTGAAGTCGCGCACGATCAGCCACACGCACGAGACCCCGTTCATCGCAAAGGCGCGATCGACGAATTGCCGGAGCGCGTCGCTGCCGGTGCCGCGCTCCTTGTCGGAGACGAGGATTCGCTTCACGTAGAAGCCCGCGTCGAGGAAGCGGCAGTCGTAGGCGATGAGGTAGCCCGCGGCGCGCCCGTCGCGCTCGATGATCCAGTGCTCGCGCTTGCCCTTGCCCGCGATGGCGGCGAGGTGCTCCTCGTCGCTCCATTGCCCGATGAACCTGTTGTTGTCGCCGTGGCGCTCGAGCGCCGTGACGAACGCGAGGTCCTCGGGCCGGCTCCTGCGAAGCGCGACCGGCACGCCCTAGCGCCCCAGCCCGCGCGCCATCATCACGGCGAAGACGGGAATGAGCGCCGCGAGATGCAGCTCCGCCATGATGAAGCGGCGCATCCGGCGCTGCTCTCCGGGCGGCACCTTGAACGCGGGATCCAGGGCCACGGATTTCTTCCAGCGAAGGAAGGCGAGCGTCGGGATCACCGACATCACGCCGATCACGACGAACGTGCCGATCTTGGCGTAGATCGGCCACCACGAAAGATAGTAGTCGGCTCCCTTCGCGCCGAAGGCCATGCGCAGCATCCCGGTGGCGAGCACCGCCATCGCCGAGCCGAAGTAGATGATGTCGGCACGCGCGATCCGGCGGATCGCGGCGGCATCCAGCTCGCCCTTGATCGTCACCATCTCGACCGTGAGGTAGCCGAAGAGGGCGAAGATCGAGGCGAAGTGCAGGTAAGCGAGGAATGCGTCGAGCGCCATGGTCCGTGCTCCGGAGTGTGAGCCGCGATTCTAGCGGAGGTTCTCGTCGCGGAATTTCTGCAGGCGCTTGGCCGACACGGGAAACGGCGTGCGCAGCTCCTGCGCGAAGAGCGAGACGCGCAGCTCCTCGATGAGCCACCGGAACTCCTCGAGCTTCGGCTCGATGCGGCCCGCTTCGCGGTCGGCCGCGAGGCGCGCCTCGTACTCGTTCCAGAGCGAGGCCACCGCGGCCGCGTGCTTCTGGTCGCGTTCGGCGTTGGCGCGGTACTTCTGCAGGCGCAGCGCATAGCCCTTGAGGTAGCGCGGCAGGTGCTCGAGGCGGTCCCACGGCGTGCGCGAGAGGAACCCCGGATACACCAGCCGCTCGCGGATTGCCTTCGCTTCCTGCGCGACGCGGCCGAGCGCCGCGCCCTGCGCGATCGCCTGCGTGGCCTGCTGGTTCGCCTCCGCGATCGCATTCGCGTAGCGGGCGGCGCCCTCGGTCACCGCAGGCAGCCGGGCCTTCGCGCGCTTCTTCTGCTCCTCGAAGGCCTTCGTCGTGCGCGGCGGCTCGTCTTCGCCGATGAAGGCGCGATCGACGATGGCGGCGATGAGGTCGTCCTTGAGCTTGTCGGCCGGCACGACCGCGTTGAACCTGAGCGCGAGCGCGTTGAACCCCGGCAGCGCGCGATCGAGGTTGCGCACCTGTTCCTTCAGGTCGAGCGCCATCAGGCGCTTCACGCCCGCGCGGTGCGCCTCGGCCGCCTTGTCCTTCGTGTCCATGAGGCGGATGGACACGCTCGCGCCGTCGTCCACGAGGGCGGGATAACCCGTGAGCGTCTGGTTGCCGCGGCGGAAGGTCACCCGTTCCGGGAGGTCGCCGAAGTCCCAGGACGTGATGCCCTCGCGCTCCATGCCGGGCTTGGCCTTCGCGAGCGTGAGGCTCGCGGCTTCGCCCAGGCGCTTGCGAAGCCCGGCAAAGTCGCGGCCCATGGCGAGCTCGCGCTTCGCATCGTCCACGACGCGGACGTTCATGAGCAGGTGCGGCGGCGGCTCGTCCCTGGAAAAAACGTCGCGATCGAGCTTCTCGCCGGCCACCCTGGAGGCGAAGTCGAGCACCGAATCCTTCACGCTCTTCGCGCCGGGCTCGACGCCCTCGAGGAACTTCGTCGTGTATTCGGGCACCGGCACGAGCTGCGTGCGGATGCGCTTCGGAAGCGCCTTCATCGTCCACGCGACCTTCTCGCGCACCATGCCGGGCACGAGCCAGTCGATCTGCGCCTCGTCCAGCTGGTTGAGGAGCGCGAGCGGAACGTTCACCGTCACGCCGTCCAGCGGGTGCCCGGGCTCGAAGCGATACGCGAGGGGGAAGACGGCCTCGCCCATGCGCAGCTCGCGCGGGAAGAGCTCCTCGGTGACGGACTCCGCGCCGTGGCGCATGAGGTCTTCGCGTGCGAGGAAGAGCAGCTTCGGATCCTGGGCCGACGCCGTGCGATACCACGCGTCGAAGGACCGCGCGTCGCGCACCTCCCGCGGGATCTTCGCGTCGTAGAAGGCGAAGAGCGCGCGGTCGTCCACGAGCACGTCGGGTCGGCGCGCGCGGTGCTCGAGCTCCTCGATGTCGTGGATGAGCTTGCGGTTGTGCGCCCAGAAAGGATGGCTCGATTCGAATTCGCCCGCGACGAGCGCGCCCTCGATGAACACCGAGCGAGCGCGCTCCGGGTCGATGCGGCCGAAGCTCACCTTGCGCCGCGCCGCGAGCACGAGCCCGTGCAGCGAGACGTTCTCGTAGGCCGTCACCTCCCCGCGCTGCCTGTCCCAGTGGGGCTCGACGTACGCGCGATCCACGAGGTGCTGCGCCGCCTTCTCGATCCAGTCGGGCTCGACGCGGGCCACGTTGCGGGCGAAGACGCGCGTGGTCTCCTGCAGCTCCCCCGCCATCACCCAGCGCGGCCGGTTCTTCTTCAGGCCCGATCCCGGCCACACGTGGAATTGCAGCCCGCGCGGCCCGTGGTAGTGATCGCCGTCGAGCGCCTTCATGCCGACGTTGCCCACGAGGCCCGCGAGGAGCGCCCGGTGGACCTGCTCGTAGGTCGCGGGCGTGGCGTTGTCGCGGATCTGCAGCTCGGAGGCCATCTCGCGAAGCTGCCCCGCGAGGTCGCGCCACTCGCGCATGCGCACGTACGAGAGGAAATGCTCGCGACACGTCTCGTAGAGCTTGCGGTTGGATTTCTTGTGGACGAACTCGGTGTCGAAGAACTTCCAGAGGTTCAGCAGCTGGATGTAGTCCGAGGCGTCGTCGCGGAACTCCTCGTGGGCGCGGTCCGACTGCTCGCGCAGCGCCTGCGGCCGGTCGCGCGGGTCCTGGATCGAGAGCGCCGCGGCGAGGATCACCATCTCCGAAAGGCAATGGAACTCGCGCGCCGCGAGAAGGAGGCGCCCGATCTTCGGGTCCACGGGAAGGCGGGCGAGCTCGTGGCCCACGGTGGTGAGGTTGCGCGCCTCGTCGATGGCGCCCAGCTCGAAGAGCTGCCGGTAGCCGTCCTCGATTTGCCGCGGCGTGGGCGGCTCGATGAACGGGAATTCGGACACCGGCCCCAGCTCGAGCGCCGCCATGCGCAGGATCACGGAAGCGAGCGACGTGCGCAGGATCTCCGGCGTGGTGTATTCGGGGCGCGCGTCGAAATCGTCCTCGGCGTAGAGGCGGATCGCGATGCCGCTCGCCACGCGGCCGCAGCGGCCCGCGCGCTGCCGCGCCGCCGCCTGCGAGATGGGCTCGATGCGCAGCTGGTCGAGGCGCTGGCGCGGCGAGTAGCGCTTCACGCGCGCGAGCCCCGTGTCGATCACGTAGTGGATGCCGGGCACCGTGAGCGAGGTCTCCGCCACGTTGGTGGCGAGCACGATGCGCCGGTGCGCGCTGCGCTCGAACACGCGGTCCTGCTCCTCGGTCGACAATCGCGAGTAGAGCGGCAGGATCTCCGTGTGCGCGGCCTTGTTGAGCGCGCTCTTGCGCAGGGCCTCGGCGGCTTCGCGGATCTCGCGCTCGCCGGGAAGGAACACCAGCATGTCGCCGGTGCGGCTCTCGCGCGCGAGCTCGTCCACGGCCTTCGCGATCGCCTCGTTCATGTCCACCGGCTCGTCGTCTTCCTCTTCCACCTCGAAGAACTCCGGTCGGTAGCGCACCTCGACAGGGAATGTCCGCCCCGAGACCTCGATCACCGGTGCGCCGCCGAAGAATCGCGAGAAGCGCTCGGTGTCGATGGTAGCCGAGGTGACCACGACCTTGAGCTCGGGGCGCACGGCGACGAGGCGCTTCAGGTACCCGAGGAGGAAATCGACGTTGAGGCTGCGCTCGTGCGCCTCGTCCACGATGATCGTGTCGTAGGCCCGCAGCTCGCGGTCCGAATGCGTCTCGGCCAGCAGCACGCCGTCGGTCATCACCTTGATCACGGTGTCGGCGCGCGTCTCGTCCTGGAAGCGGATCTTGTGGCCGACGAAGTTCCTCGGCGCGCCGGGCAGCTCCTGCGCCAGGCGATGGGCGAGGCTTCGCGCGGCGATGCGCCGCGGCTGCGTGCATCCCACGAAACCCGCGGCGCCGCGCCCCAGCGCGAGGCAGATCTTCGGGATCTGCGTGGTCTTGCCCGACCCCGTCTCGCCGCAGACGATTGTGACGGGATGCGCCCGCACCAGGGCCGCGATGTCGTCGCGGCGCTGCGCGACGGGAAGCTCCTCGGGATACGCGGGGTCGGGCAGGCGCGCGAGCCGCGCGGCGTGCCTTGCGCGCGAGCGCTCCACGAGGTCGGCGAGCAGCGCCTTCTCGCGCTCCGCGGGCCGGCCCTGCGCGGCGCGCCTGGCGATCGCCTCGGCGAGCGCCGCGATCTTCGGATGATCGGCCGCGATCGTCGCGGCGAGGAGTTCGTCGGGGGAAGTTTTCATGACGTTCGCGGCAATTCGCTGTCGCGAGCTTCTATTCTAGATAACTACGGCCAGGAACACGGAGAACACGGAGGATCCAGGGAGGCCACGGAGATGAGGCAATTCACGTGTTTCGTCCCAGTCAGAGCACGAATCGATGCACGCCGTCCATGAGGCGGCGAACATTGAAATTCACGAGCAGCCCGACTCGCACGCGAAGAAGCTTCAGATACGTGAGTATCTGTGCGTCGTGAATGGGCAGCAGGCGATCGACCGCCTTGAGCTCGAGGAGGACGGATCGATTGACGACAATGTCTGCGCGAAACGCGCCTTCGATCTTGCAACCTTCATAGGTGATTGAGACGGGCACTTCCTGCTCGACCGCAAGCCCCTTCAGCTCAAGCGCCTGCACAAGGCACCGGCGATAGGCACTCTCGAGCAGCCCCGGGCCGAGGGACCGATGAACATCTATCGCGCACCCGAGAATCGCAAACGTGGTTCTTCGGTGGAGCAGCCGGGCGCTACCTTGTCTATCTTCCATGTCGAATCCAAAGGGAATCCTCCCTGAAACGCGGAAAGAGACTCAGGCGCTGACCCGGCACGGCGTCTTCCGTGCACTCCGTGGGTGCTCAGTGGACTCCGTGTTCCCGGCCGTATCTCGCGCCGGCGACACCCGCCGCTAGGCGATGATCACGGGAATGCCGGTGAGGACGACGCCGAAGCCGGGATGGCGGCCGTCGACGGAAGGCAGCGGCGTGAAGCTCGCGCGGCACGCGACGCGCACGCCGTCGCGGGCGCGGGCCTCCACCTCGAAGATCTCCGCGTGCGGCGCGTAGGCGAGGGACTTCACGTCGGACTCGGAGACCGCGAGCAGCGTGGTGAGCGAACGGCCCGCCACCTCGTCGTGGCGCAGGCCGAAGAGCTTCTCCGCGGCGGGATTGCAGACGATCACGTTGCCCGAGGAATCGCATTCGATCTGCGGCAGCGCCGAGCGCTCGAAGAGCGCCTCGAGCCGGTCGGCACGCTCGCGCGCGCTCTCCACCGAGGCGCCGCGCACCGCGGCCTTGTGCGCGAGGTCGCGGTTCTCGCGCTCGAGCTTTTCGTTCAGCCGCTCCGTGAGCGCGAGCAGGTCGTCGCGCTCGACCTGCAGGCGGAATCCCTCCTCCATGTTGCGCGAGAGCTTGCTCGCGTAGTAGAGGATCGTGAAGCAGAAGAAGAGCGCGAGCACGCCCGCGTACCAATGCGGACCGGTCTGGACGAAGAAGATGTAGATCGCCGAGGGGATCGCCGCCGGCACCGTGAGCGCCTCGTGCGCCCCGCGCACCGACGCGTAGGCGGTCACCGCGCCCGCCACGAAGCAGATGATCACCATCAGCAGGAACAGCTGCAGGTACGCGGGCCCCTCGGGGAAGAGCACCGTGCCGAGCAGGCCCCACTGGATGCCGGCGAAACAGTTGGCCACGATCACGAGCTGCGCCCACGGCTCGGGCGGGGAGCCGGGCGCGCGGCGGCGGTAGGCCACGATGCAGACGGCGCGCAGGAACGTGACGGCGGTGGCCCACAGGAACCAAAGGGCCCCGCGGCCGATGTCGCCGATGTCGATCAGCACGCCCAGCGTGAGCAGCGCACCGAAATACGAGTAGGCCGCGGCCGTGGGCGCGAGGCGGTAGAGCTCCTCGACCTGGAGGGCGCGCACGCGCCCGCCGGGCGTGATGCCTCCCGGGACCTGCGGGAGATCTTTCCTGGTTTCGGCCATGAGCCGCGCCCGGTGCGTGCGGAAAAACGAGAATTGTCCGTTTTTCCGCAATCCGGCTGTGAACTATCTCACAAACGGATGTTACATCCGCAACTTGGCGCGGCCCCTCAGGGCTCGATCTGCTTGTACACGGCGCTCGCGACGCGCGCGAGCGTGGTCTTGTCCACTTCCCCGGACAGGGCGTAGCCGCAGTCCTTGTCGATCCAGTAGAAGACCGAGACGCCGTCGTCCTGGGCGAAGCGGAACGCCGTCACCTGCTCGCCCGCATGCGGCCGCGTCACGTAGAGGGTGAGGCGCTTGCCGGTGCCGTCCTGGTACATGAATTGCGCGACCGCGCCTTCGGGCCCGGGCAGCAGGCGCCCGCCGAGGAGCTCGAAGCCCTCCGTCGTGAGCACCGGAACCTTGAGCGGCAGCCCAAGGCGCTTGGAGAGCCACTTCACCAGGTGGTCCTGGTCCTTGGCGTCCACCTCGACCGGGTGGCGCACCTCGGGCGAGTACACCAGGTGGGCGCGCGCGGCACGGATCGGCAGCGGCGTCTCGTAGGCGACGGGAGCGGGCGGCGCCGGGCGCATCATCGGAAGCGCGAGGCCCACGGCGAGGCCCAAGGCGACGAGCGAGGCGGCGCGCGCGTATTCGAGCCACATCGGGCGCTTCATGTACATGCGCGCCGGGATGGGCTCGGTGAGCACCGCGTCGAACTTGCGGTGCAGGGCCGCGTTCTGCGCGGCGTACTCGATGCGGTCTTCTTCTTCGGTCATTGGACCACCCGCAATCCGCTGCGCGAGACTTCGCCCGCCATCAGCTTGCGCAGCTTTTCCCGCCCGCGCGAAAGGCGCGACATCACGGTGCCGATGGGGATGCCGAGCGCGCGGCTCACGTCCGCGTAGCTCATGTCCTCGAGGGCGATCAGCAGCACGACCTCGCGCTGCTCGGGAGCGAGCACGAGGAGCGCGCGCTGCAGGTCGATCACGTCCACGCTGGTGACGGTGGGGACCGGAGCCGCGATCATGTTCTCGTCGATCTCGACTTGCGGTGCGATCTTGCGCGCCTTCAATTGGTTCACGAACACGTTGTGCATGATGGAGAAGAGCCAGGCCCGGAGGTCCCCAGGACGCCACAGGTGGAACTTGCGCACGGCGCGTTCCAGCGTGTCCTGGACCAGGTCGTCCGCCCCGTCTCGATCCCCGACGAGGGCCCGGGCGTAGCGGCGCAGGTTGGGGATGAAGGGAACGATCAGGTTGTAGTCCAAGAGCTCTCCGGTCCCCTCATATCAGTCGTGGCTAATACTGTCACAAACAGTCGGGGACCGCTCTTATTCCAGCCTACGGAATCGTCCGGGGGCCCGAAGGCGTGGAGAAGGCCGCCGACAGGCGCCCGCCCTCGTGCTCGAACCTCTCCAGGCGGATTCCGGCGTCCTTCAGCGCGTCGGCCGGGTGCGCCCCCTCCCACTGGATCAGCGTGGGCAGCGCGCCGCCGCCGGGGCGGCTGCCGTCGCGGGTGAGCGCCATCCGCCAGCGATAGCTTCCCCTCGAGAAAGCGGTGATGTCCACCTCGGCCGGGTAGTGGGCCAGTGCGCCCTCGAGATCGCCGGTGCGCTCGACCCAATGGATGAGCCCGGGCGAACGCGCGAGGCGCTCGCGCATCGCGGGCGTATCGAGCTCGAACCAGCGCGGCCCGGCAGGCGCCGCGCCTTCGGGATCGATCGCGATCACCTCGAGGAAGCGCCCCGGCCCCAGCGAGAGCAGGCGATTGTGCGTGCCCATGGTGGCGTGCTTGCCGCCTTGCTGGGGTTCCACGCCGAGGCGCGCCGCGACCCACCGCCCGCCTTCATCGAGGGTGCGGGCCGCGACGACGAGGTGATCGAGCTCGGTCACTGCTTCGCGACGTGCCACGCGCCGTTGAGGAACCCGTCGCCGGTCTTGTCGCCCGGCTTCTGGTCCTTGACCCACGTGTAGAGCGGGCGTCCCTTGTAGGCCCACTGGTGGCTGCCGTCGTCGCGCGCGATCACCGTGTAAGAGCCTTCGGGTTGCGCGCCGGCCGTGGCCTCCAGGGGCGGCCAGTTCTTCGCGCAGGGCCCGTTGCAGGCGCTCTTGCCGCCCGAGTCCTTGTCGAAGACGTACAGCGTCATTCCGGCGGGATTCGTGAGGATGCCGTCGGCGGTTTTCGTGGGAACGTCGGCGAACGCAGCGAGGGCTGCGAGCGAAGCGGCAAGGGCGATTGTGCGTTTCATCGTGAACTCCTTCTCGTTGGGATGAACTCCGAGAACACGCCGCCCGCGCCCTAAATTCCCGTCAGTCGAGCGTGATGCCCTCGTCGGCCATCACCTTCTTCACGGTGGGGCGCGCCAGCACGCGCTGCATGAGCGCGCTGTAGTTGGGGAGCGATTTCACGTCGAACTGGTTGCGGTTGCCCCACCGGTAGAAGACGAGCAGGTATCCGTCCACGACGCTGTAGCTCGTGCCGATCGCCCACTTGCGCCCGGCGAGCAGGCCGTCGATCTCCTTCAGCTGGTCCCAGTACATCGCGCGGGCCTTGGCCTTCACCGCTTCCTTCGCGGCCTCGTCGTCCACGTAGCGCTCGGGGCGAAACATGTGCGCGAACGTCGTGTGCACCGTATTGGCGAGCCACGACATCGTCGAGATGGCCTTCGCCTGGTGCCAGGTGTCCTTCGGCCAGATGTTGGCCTTCGGATAGCCGCCGGCGAAGTAGGTCATGATCCCCACGTTCTCCGTGAGGACCTGGCCATCGACGATCAACGTGGGAACGCGGCCGCGCGGATTCAACGCGAGGTACTCGGGCTTGCGCTGGTCGCCCTGCGCGAGGTTCAGGCGCACCGTCTCGTAGGGCAGGCCCACCTCCTCGATGGCGATGTGGGAAGCGAAGGAGCACGCGCCGGGCGCGTAGTAGAGCTTGATTGACATGGCTTTCTCCTAGAGGCGCGTTATGAGCGACGACGTGTCCCAGCGGCTGCCGCCCGCCTTCGAGACCTCGTCGTAGTAGCCGGCGACGATCTGCGTGACGGGAAGCTTCGCGCCGTTCCTCTTCGCTTCGTCGAGGCAGATGCCGAGGTCCTTGCGCATCCAGTCCACCGCGAAGCCGAAGTTGAACTTGCGCTCGGTCATCGTCTTGCCGCGGTTCTCCATCTGCCAGGACTGCGCCGCGCCCTTCGAGATCACGTCGAGCACGAGCAGCGGATCGAGCTTCGCGTGCTCGGCGAACGCGATGCCCTCGGAAAGGCCCTGCACGAGGCCCGCGATGCAGATCTGGTTCACCATCTTGGTGAGCTGCCCGGAGCCCGCGGGCCCGAGCAGCGTCACCGCGCGGCCGTAGGAGTCCATGACGGGCTTGGCGCGATCGAAGGGCGCCGCCTCTCCGCCGCACATCACCGTGAGCTTGCCGTTCTCCGCGCCGGCCTGGCCGCCCGAGACCGGCGCATCGATGAAGTCCACGCCCTTCTCCTTCGCCGCGGCGAAGACCTTGCGCGCGGCATCGGCCGAGGCCGTCGTATGGTCGACGAGGATCGCGCCCTTCTTCATCGTGGCGAGCACGCCATCCTTGCCCATCGCGACCTCGAAGACGTCGTTGTCGTTGCCGACCATCAGCATCACGAAGTCGGCGTCCTTCGCGGCCGCGGCCGGCGTCGGCGCCGACTTGCCGCCGTGCTTCGCGACCCAGTCGGCGGCCTTGGCGGCGGTGCGGTTGTACACCGTGACGTCGTAGCCCTTGGCCTTCAGGTGGCCCGCCATGGGAAAGCCCATCACGCCCAGGCCGATGAATGAAACCTTCGCCATTACCTTCTCCTCGATGCAGTAGCGTTCAATTGAACCACGGAGACCACGGAGACCACGGAGGAAAGCGAAAACCCCTGGTGGCGTTTCGTGCCCAGGCCGACGGGATCACGAAGCACACACCTTTTTCGGTTTTCCTCCGTGGTCTCCGTGGTCTCCGTGGTGAAAAATCATCGCATCAACTCCGCGCCGACTTGTGCATCACTCCCCTAGTTCACCGGATTCGGGGGTTCGCGGCCTTCGAGCACAGCCGTCATATTAGCCGCAGCGGTGTTGCACATCGTGACGCGGGTCGCGCGCGAGGCGCTGCCGATGTGCGGCGTGAGGACGACGTTGGAGAGCTTCAGGTACTCGGACGCGAGCTTCGGCTCGCCTTCGAAGACGTCGAGGCCCGCGCCCGCGATGCGCTTGTCGGCGAGCGCCTTCGCCAGCGCCCCGTCGTCCACGACGCCGCCGCGGGCGCTGTTCACGAGGATCGCCGTGGGCTTCATCTTCGCGATCTCGCCGGCGCCGATGAGGTGGTGCGTCGCCGGGGAGTACGGCGCCATCACGACGACGAAATCGGATTGCGCGAGCAGCGCGTCGCGTTGCGCGTACTCCACGCCGAGGCGCGCTTCCTCCTCGGCCTGGAGTCGCGTGCGGTTGTGGTACAGCACGCGC
>DATJVS010000260.1:0-4771 GCA_035501715.1 Usitatibacter sp. | reverse complement strand
GCAAGCGCGGCCGCGGCGGCGAGCAATGACCTGGGGATCTTCATGGAGACTCCTTTGTGGGGACGGTCAGACGGTTGCGGCCGCCTCGGCTTCGAAGGCGGCTCCTGGTATGGGCGCGGCTTCGCTGTCGCCGAGGGACTGGGTGCCCTCGATGAGCTCCTCCACGGCCGAGCCGTACAAGCTGCGCAGCAACTCCGGGGTGAGGGCCTCCGACGGTCCGTCGTAGACGACCTCTCCAAGGCGCAGCGCCACGGTGCGCCGGCAGTAGCGGAGCGCGAACTGCACCTGGTGCAGGGACACGAGCACGGTGATGCCGTGCTCGGCGTTGATGCGCGCGAGGATCTCCATCACGTTGCGCGCGCTCTCGGGGTCGAGCGAGGCGATGGGCTCGTCGGCGAGGATCAGCTTGGCGCGCTGGACCAGTGCCCGCGCGATGGCCACGCGCTGCTGCTGCCCGCCGGAGATCGCGCTGGCGCGCCGGGGGGCGAGGTGCGCGATGCCCACGCTGTGAAGGGCCTCGAGCGCTTCCTTCTTCTCGGCCGCGGTGAACCGCATCGTGAGGCTGCGCCACCACGGCATGCGTGCAAGCAGGCCCACGAGGACGTTGGTGAGCACCGTGAGGCGCCCGACGAGGTTGAACTGCTGGAACACGAAGCCCACGTCGGCGCGGTGCGCGCGGATGCGCCGGTCGATCCGTCCGTTCGCCTGCATCGAGTGGGCACCGACGCGCACGCTGCCTTCGCCCGCGTCGCCCGCGATGAATCCGGAAATGTGCCGCAGCATCGTGGACTTGCCCGATCCCGACGCGCCGATGAGCGCCGTCATCTCGCCGGGCTTCAGCTCCAGCGACACGCCTTTCAGCGCGCGGGCGGCGCCGAACGACTTGGAGAGGCTGCGGATCGAAAGCGAGGCGCCGGTCGTCATGATCTTGGTATATCCGAGCCGCATTCTCCCCATGTAATGTGACGGCTCGATTACAGATTGTTGACAATCTACGAAATGAAGCTGTCTAATGCCGGGGACTCGTTCCTCGATCCCTCCATGGCCAACGATTCCGCGTCCTCCGCCATCGACCTGCTGCAAAGCCACTCCCTCACCACGCTCGTGCAGCGCGAGCTCGAGCGGCGCATCCTCGCCGGCGAGCTCGAGCCCGGCGACAAGCTCGCCGAGGAGGAGATCGCGGGCAACCTCAACGTCTCGCGCGGCCCGGTGCGGGAGGCATTCCGCGCGCTCGAGTCCGCGGGCCTCGTCCGCACCGAGAAGAATCGCGGCGTGTTCGTGCGCCAGGTCTCGGTCGAGGACGCGGACGAGATCTACGAGGTCCGCGCGGGCCTGGACGAGCTGATCGGACGCCTGCTCGCCGCGCGCATCCGTCCCGCGCAGGTGGCGGAGCTGCGCGAGATGCTCAAGAAGATGCAGAAGGCGGCAAGGTCGCGCGACGTCGATGGCTACTTTCCCTTGAACGTGAAGTTCCACGACCGGCTCGCCGAGCTCACCGGCAACCGCACGCTGCATGCGCACTACCGGCGGCTGGTGAACGAGCTGCATCTCTACCGGAGGGAGACGCTGGCGCGCGGCGTGGACAGCTTCCCCATCTCCACGCGCGAGCACGCCGCGATCGTGGAGGCGCTCGCCAGGGGCGACGGCGACCGCGCCGGCAAGCTCCTCTACGAGCACGCCATGGAAAGCCGCGACCGCCTGCACGCCGCTCTCGACGAGGAATGATCCCGGTGATCGAAGCGAACGGGCGAAGCTACCGGCGCCTCGCCGATCCGGTGGTCGTGGTGTGCGTGGACGGCTGCGAGTACGACTATCTTTCGATGGCGGCCGACGCGGGCGTCGCACCCTTCATCGCGCGAATGCTCTCCGCCGGCGCGAGCTTCCGCGCCCGGGCCGTGGTGCCGACATTCACCAATCCCAACAACCTGTCCATCGTGACCGGCGTCCCGCCCTCCGTGCACGGCATCTGCGGAAACTACTTCTTCGACCGCGAGGCCGGGGCCGAGGTGATGATGAACGACCCGAAGTACCTGCGCGCGCCCACGGTGCTCGCGGCCTTCGCTGACGCCGGGGCGAAGGTTGCCGTCGTCACGGCGAAGGAAAAGCTGCGCAAGCTCCTGGGCCACCGCCTGCGCGGCATCTGCTTTTCGGCCGAGCGGGCCGGTGAGGCCACCATCGCCGACAACGGCATCGACAACGTGCCCGCGCTCGTGGGCATGCCGGTGCCCTCCGTCTACAGCGCCGAGCTCTCGGAGTTCGTGTTCGCTTCCGGCGTGAAGCTCCTCGAGACACGCCGCCCGGACCTCATGTACCTCTCGACGACGGACTACGTGCAGCACAAGTACGCGCCGGGCACGAGGCAGGCCAACTCCTTCTACGCGATGATGGACCGCTACCTCGCGAAGATGGATGCGCTGGAAGCGGTGATCGCGCTCACCGCCGACCACGGCATGAACGCGAAGACGAAGCCCGACGGCTCGCCCAACGTGATCTACCTGCAGGACCTGATGGACGCGTGGCTGGGCGCGGGCAACGCCCGCGTGATCCTCCCGATCACCGACCCCTACGTCGTGCACCATGGTGCGCTGGGCTCGTTCGCGACGATCTACCTCGAGGCGAAGGACGCCGCGGCCACGATCGGAAGGCTCGCGGCGCTCGAAGGCATCGAGCTCGCTCTGCCGCGCGACGCGGCCTGCCGGCGCTTCGAGCTTCCCCCGGACCGCATGGGCGACGTCGTCGTCATTTCAACGCGCCACGTGGTGCTCGGCACGAGCGCCTCGCGCCACGACCTCTCGGGCCTCGACGCCCCGCTTCGCTCCCACGGCGGGATCACCGAGCAGGTGGTGCCGCTCATCGCCAACCGCCGCGCGGTCGGCCTCGCGCCGGGCGCCGAGCTTCGCAACTTCGACGTCCTCGACGTCGCGTTGAATCGCCTCGAGACGAGCCTCGCCGAGCCGAAGAGGGCCACCGCATGAACGACCGCGCGACGCACGACCGCGTGATCGAGGTCCGCGACCCGTTCACGCGCGAGCTCGTCGGCAGCGTCCCCAAGGCGACCGTCGAGGACGTGCGCCGCGCGTTCGCCGCGGCCCACGCCTGTCACCCCTCCTTCACCCGCTTCGAGCGCGCCGAGATCCTGCGCAAGGCCGCCACCTTGATGCGCTCGCGCGCCGAGGCGGCATCGGACCTCATCACGCGCGAATCGGGCCTGTGCAAGAAGGATTCGCTCTACGAAGTGGGCCGCGTGTGCGACGTGTTCGAGTTCAGCGCCATGGAAGCGCTGCGCGACGACGGCCAGGCGTTCTCGTGCGATCTGACGCCCCACGGCAGGAACCGCCGGGTCTTCACGCGCCGCGAGCCGCTGCTCGGCGTGGTCTCGGCCATCACGCCCTTCAATCATCCGATGAACCAGGTGGCGCACAAGGTGGCGCCCTCGATCGCGACCAACAACCGCTGCGTGGTGAAGCCCTCGGAGAAGACGCCGCTGTCCGCGATCTACCTCGTGGAGCTCCTCCACGAAGCCGGCGTGCCGCGGGCCATGCTGCAGGTGGTGACGGGAGACCCGCGCGAGATCGGCGACGAGCTGGTGCGCAACGAGCACGTGGACCTCGTCACCTTCACGGGCGGCGTGCCCATCGGCAAGTCCATCGCGGAGAGGGCCGGCTACCGGCGCATCGTGCTGGAGCTGGGTGGCAACGACCCCATCATCGTGATGGAAGACGCCGACCTCGACGAGGCCTCGACGCTCGCGGTGAGCGGCTCGTACAGGAACAGCGGCCAGCGCTGCACGGCGGTCAAGCGCATGCTGGTGCACGAATCGGTGGCCGCGCGATTCGTGGACCTGGTCGTGGACAAGACGCGGGCGTGGAAATACGGCGATCCCCGCGACCGCGCCATGGACATGGGTACGGTGATCGACGAGCCCGCCGCGATGCTCTTCGAATCGCGGGTGAATGAGGCCGTTGCCCGGGGCGCAAGGCTCCTCGCCGGCAACAGGCGCGAGGGCGCGCTCTACTCGCCCACCGTCATCGACCACGTGGACCCGGTGATGACCGTCGTGCGCGAGGAGACCTTCGGCCCCGTCTCTCCCATCATCCGCTTCTCCGGCATCGACGAGGCCATCGCCATCTCCAACGCCACGGCCTACGGCCTTTCGTCGTCGGTGTGCACGCAGCGCCTGGACTACATCACGCGCTTCGTCTCCGAGCTCCACGTGGGCACCGTGAACGTGCGCGAGGTGCCGGGCTACCGCCTCGAGCTCACGCCCTTCGGGGGCATCAAGGACTCGGGACTGGGATACAAGGAGGGCGTGCAGGAAGCGATGAAGAGCTTCACCAACCTGAAGACGTTCAGCCTTCCATGGGGCTAGGCCGGTGTCGCCCAAGCTCGCCGACATCGAGAAGCTCTTCCGCGACCATGGGCACATCGCCTACAGCGGCGAGGGCGTGACGCAGCTCGAGCACGCGCTGCAGGCCGCGCAGCTCGCGGAGCTGGAAGGCGTGGGCGCCGAGCTCATCACCGCCGCGCTGCTGCACGACCTGGGACACCTGCTCAATCCCCAGGGCGAGACGCCGACCGAGCGCGGCATCGACGACCACCACCAGTATTTCGCGATCCCGTACTTGCGGCCGCATTTCCCGCCCGCCGTGGTCGAAGCGATCCGCCTGCACGTGGATGCCAAGCGGGCGTTGTGCGCCCTGGAGCCCGAATACTTCGAGGCGCTGTCGGAAGACTCCAAGCGCAGCCTCACCCTGCAGGGCGGCATCTTCTC
>DATJVS010000259.1:0-5443 GCA_035501715.1 Usitatibacter sp. | reverse complement strand
CACGCCGACGAGGACAAGAAGCAGCTCGAGATCGTGAACGCCCGCAACCAGGCCGAGGCGCTCGCGCACTCGGTGAAGAAATCGCTCGGCGAGTACGGCGACAAGATCGACGCCGCCGAGAAGGCGAAGATCGAGGCGGCGCTCAAGGATCTCGAAGGCGTGCTCAAGGACGGCAGCAAGGAGACCATCGAAGCCAAGGTCGAGGCGCTCGGCAAGGCCTCGCAGAAGCTGGGCGAGAAGATCTACGCCGATGCGCAGGCGAAGAACGCCCAGGGCGGCGAGCCGCACGCGCAGGCGGCGGCAGGCGGGGCGGCCGAGCCGGCGAAGGAAGAAGGCAACGTGGTCGACGCGGAGTACACCGAAGTCAAGGACAAGAAGTCAGCGTAGGGGCGGCAAGACAACATCGGGGCAGTGATTTCGGGGGCCTGGTCGCGAGACCAGGCCCGCTTTTGCATTAGCAACGGGAAGGGCTGATGGCGACGAAGAAGCGCGACTACTACGAAGTGCTCGGCGTGAACCGCGACGCCTCCGAGGAGGAGGTCAAGAAGGCGTACCGCAAGCTCGCGATGAAGCACCACCCCGACCGCAATCCCGACAGCAAGGATGCGGAGGAGAAGTTCAAGGAAGCCAAGGAGGCCTACGAGGTCCTCTGCGACGCCGACAAGCGCCGAGCCTACGACAGCTACGGGCACGCGGGCGTGAATCCGCAGATGGGCGGCATGGGCGGCGCGGACGCGGCGGGCTTCGGCGGCTTCGCGGAGGCCTTCGGCGACATCTTCAGCGACATCTTCGGCGGCGGCCAGGGGCGCGGCCGCGCCTCCGTCTTCCGCGGAGCGGACCTTCGCTACAACCTCGAGATCTCGCTCGAGCAGGCCGCGCGCGGCACGGAGACCAAGATCCGCATTCCCACGATGGAGACGTGCGAGACCTGCCACGGCTCCGGAGCCAAGCCCGGCACGCATCCGAAGACGTGCGACACCTGCCACGGCTCGGGCACGGTGCGCCTGTCGCAGGGCTTCTTCTCGATCCAGCAGGCCTGCCCCACGTGCCACGGCACGGGCAAGGTCGTGTCCGATCCGTGCACGAGCTGCCGCGGCGCCGGGCGCATCAAGCGGCACAAGACGCTCGCCGTGAAGATCCCGGCGGGCGTGGACGAGGGCGACCGCATCCGCCTCTCGGGCGAGGGCGAAGCCGGCGTGAACGGCGGCCCGCCCGGCGACCTCTACGTGGTGATCCACCTCTCGTCGCACTCGGTTTTCCAGCGCGACGGCGACGACCTGCACTGCGAGATGCCGGTGTCCTTCACGCAAGCCGCGCTGGGCGGCGAGGTGGAGATCCCCACGCTCGACGGCTCGGCCAAGGTGAAGATCCCTCCGGAGACGCAGACCGGCCAGATGTTCCGCCTGCGCGGCAAGGGCATCAAGGGCGTGCGCTCGTCCTACCCGGGCGATCTCATCTGCGAAGTCGTGGTGGAGACGCCGGTGCGCCTCACGGAGCGCCAGCGCGAGCTCCTGCGCGAGCTGGAGGAGATCAACCGCAAGGACGCCAACCGCCACAACCCGCGCGCCAAGAGCTTCATGGACAAGGTCCGCGAGTTCTTCGCCGGATGACGTTCGCGGCGGTATCATTGCCCCTACACCGATAAGAGGGGGAGCAATGATCCGCAATCTCCTGGCCGCGGCCGCGCTAGCCGCTGCCACCTACGCCGCCGCCGAAACGGGCGTCACGGAAAGCCAGATCCTGCTGGGCCAGTCGGCGGTGTTCTCCGGCCCGGCGGCCGACCTCGGAATCGAGATGCGCACCGGGGCCCTCGCCTACTTCGACGCGGTGAATGCGCAAGGCGGCGTGAACGGGCGCAAGATCGTGCTGAAGTCCGTCGACGACCGCTACGAGCCCGACGGCGCCGTGGCCGCCACCAAGAAGCTCATCAACGACGACAAGGTCTTCGCCCTCTTCGGCTACGTCGGCACGCCCACCTTCAACGCCGCCGCCCCGCTCATCAAGGAAGCGAAGATCCCGCTGGTCGCGGCCTTCACCGGCGCCGAGTCGCTGCGCGACCCGATGATCCGCTACGTCTTCAACGTGCGCGCGAGCTACTTCGACGAGACCGAGCAGATCGTGCAGCACCTCACCTCCATGGGCGTGGACAAGATCGCGGTCTTCTACCAGAACGACGCGTACGGCAAGGTGGGACTGGATGGCGTCACGCGCGCGCTCAAGAAGCGCAACATCGCGCTCGCCGGCACGACCACCGTCGAGAGGAACAGCGTGGACGTGAAGAAGGCCGTGGCCGACATGGTGAAGCTCGACCCGCAGGCCATCGTGATGATCAGCGCGTACAAGTCGTGCGCGGCATTCATCAAGGCGGAGAAGCAGGCCGGCAAGAACCCCTCCTTCTGGAACGTCTCGTTCGTGGGCAGCAAGGCGCTCGCGAAGGAGCTGGGTCCCGAAGGCCGCGGCGTGCAGATCTCGCAGGTGGTGCCCTTCCCCTGGGACGAGTCGATCCCGGTGGTGCGCGAGTACACGCGGCTGCTCAAGGCCTCCTCGCCCACCTCCGAGCCCAACTTCTCGAGCCTCGAGGGCTTCGTCTCCGCCAAGGTGATGGTGGAGGGCCTGAAGCGCGCCGGCCGCAACCTCACGCGCGAGAGCCTCATCCGCGCCCTCGAGACCATGGACCCGTACGACGTGGGCGGCTTCAAGATCGTCTACACGAACCAGGACCACCGCGGCTCCCGCTACGTGGACCTCACCATCATCTCGAAGGACCAGAAATTCGTTCGCTGATATAGTTCCGTGAGGGAGATGGCATTCCTCCCTCGACAAACCGCCTAGCGGCTGATGATGCCTACACCGGACCCGTCGGGAAGACGGGCGTGTAGGCATACGCCGCACATCGTCTCCCTCGTGTCTTTTCTTGGACCTCGCCGGGAGACTTGCAATGACCGAGATCTGGGCCCAGGCGGCCCTCTGGCTGGGACTCGCGCTGGTGGCCACACTGGTGTCGATCCACCTTCGCATCGCCACCGCGCTTTCCGAGATCGTCGTGGGCACCATCGCGCAGCTGCTGATCGGCGTGGCGATCGGAGCGGCGCTTCCCGCGACCGACACCTCGTGGCTGAAGTTCCTTTCGGGCCTCGGGGCGATCGTCCTCACCTTCCTCGCCGGCGCCGAGCTCGATCCGGTGGTCTTCCGCCGTACCTGGAAGGAAGTGAGCGCCGTGGGCCTCGTCGGCTTCCTCGCGCCGTTCCTCGGGTGCGCGGCCGTGGCGCGCCTCGTGCTCGGCTGGAGCACGGACTCGAGCTGGCTGGCGGGCGTGGCCATGTCCACGACCTCCGTGGCCGTCGTGTACGCCGTGATGCTCGAGTTCGGCCTCAACACCACCGACTACGGCAAGACTGTGCTCGCGGCGTGCTTCGTGAACGACCTCGCCACCGTGCTTGCGCTGGGATTCCTCTTCGCGCCGTTCACCTGGAAGACGCTCGTCTTCGTGGGCGTGGCGATCCCCGTGTTCATCGCGCTGCCGTGGATCACGCCGCGCTTCTTCCGCAAGTACGGCGGCCGTCCCTCGGAGATGGAGGCCAAGTTCCTGATCCTCACGTTGCTGGGCATGGGGGCGCTCGCGACCTGGGCCGACAGCGAGGCCGTGCTTCCGGCCTACGTGATTGGCATGGCGCTCGCGGGCAGCGTCGGCAAGGACCACATCCTGGTGCGAAGGCTGCGCACGCTCACGTTCGGGCTGCTCACGCCCTTCTACTTCATCCGCGCCGGCTCCTTCGTCCTGGTGCCCACCCTCGTGGCCGCGCCCCTCGCCTTCCTGATGATGCTGGGCACGAAGATGGTGACGAAGATCATCGGCGTGTACCCGATGACACGCGTGTACAGGGCACCGAAACGCGACGCGGCCTACACTACGCTGCTCATGTCCACCGGCCTCACCTTCGGCACCATCTCGTCGCTCTTCGGGCTGTCGCACCACGTGATCGACCAGGGCCAGTATTCGGCGCTCGTGGCGGCGGTGGTGGGAAGCGCGGTGGTGCCCACGCTCATCGCGAACGCGTTCTTCCTGCCCCACCACCATATCCGCGCGTCGGAGGCGGCCAAGGCGGCCCAGCTCGCGCAAACGCCCGGAGACGCCGGATGATCGTTCAAAACCGCTCGAGGAAATCCAGGTGCTGACTTCAATCGCCGCAATATCCGTCGGGGCCTCGCTGGGCGCGCTGCTGCGCTGGGTGCTCGGCATGAAATTGAACGCCGTGCTCCCCGCGATCCCGCTGGGAACGCTCGCCGCGAACCTGATCGGCGGCTACGTGATCGGGCTGTGCGTGGCCTACTTCGCCGCGCGCCCCGACCTGCCGCCGCAGGTGCGCCTCTTCCTCATCACAGGATTCTGCGGAGGCCTCACCACGTTCTCGACCTTCTCGGCCGAAGTCGTGGACCTGCTGCAGAAGGGCGACCTCACCGCCGGCTCGATGGCGATCGTCGCGCACGTCGCCGGCTCGCTCAGCATGACGCTGCTGGGCATGGTGTCGTGGCACTGGCTCGCTTCGGACTAGGGAGGGTGCGATGAAGGGATACCAGCTGAGTTTCCTCACCGTGCAGGGACACCGCCACGGCGGCAAGACGGTGGCCGACTGGCTGCTGCACCTCGCCAGGGAGATGGGACTGCGCGGGGCCACGCTCATCCCCGGCAGCGAGGGATTCGGAAAGCACGGGCGAATCCACTCGGCGCACTTCTTCGAGCTCACGGACCAGCCCGTCGAGGTGGTGATGGCCGCGACCGAGGAGGAAGCCGCGGCGATCCTCGAGCGCATCCGCAAGGAGAACGTGCACGTCTTCTACGTGAAGGCGCCGGTGGAGTTCGGCGTGATCGGCGAGCCGCCGGGCTGAAGCGCGGCTACTTCTTGCGCCAGACGGTGGAGCCGTCGGGCTTGTCCTCGATCACGATGCCCATCGCCTCGACCTGCTTGCGGATCTCGTCGGCGCGCGCGTAGTTCTTCACCTTCTTCGCTTCGCG
The DNA here is from genome assembly GCA_035501715.1 of Usitatibacter sp. Lineage (GTDB taxonomy): Bacteria > Pseudomonadota > Gammaproteobacteria > Burkholderiales > Usitatibacteraceae > Usitatibacter. Next base: position 429 of record DATJVS010000259.1, on the reverse strand, counting down.
CCGCTCAGCGAGAAGCGCATCCACGTCCACCTGCACCGCGCCCTGGAGGAACTGTGCGGGATCCGATTGCAGCAGGCCCACGGTGCCGCCCAGGGCCTTGAGCAATCCGGCGAGCTCGGGCGACTTCGTGCGATTCACCTCGCCGCGCAGCTCGTGCAGCACCGCGAAGGCGATCGGCGTGTCGAAGTCGTCGTCCATCGCGTCGCGGAAGCGCGCGGCGTACGGATTGCTCCAGTCGATCGTAGCGACGTGCGCCGGAGGCACCTCACGCAGAGCCGTGTACAGGCCGCGCAGCGAATTGCCGGCGTCGTCGAGCGCTTCGCCCGTGAAGTTGATCTCGCTGCGATAGTGGCCGCGCAGGAAGAAGTAGCGCAGCTGCTCGGGCCCCTGCTTCGCGTCGAGGTTGTCGAGCACGTCGCGCGTGGTGGA
>DATJVS010000258.1:0-4647 GCA_035501715.1 Usitatibacter sp. | reverse complement strand
GGCGTGTCGATGGTTTCGAGCATAAGGAAACTATAATACGTACCTCTCCCCAAAAGAGACGAACCCCTTGGCGGGTCCGCTGCAGCGCGACGTCCTGTACATGCTCGGCGTGGAAGCGAGCGACAACCTGCCCGGTTGGCTCGCCGAGCGCCTGCGCAGCCAGTGCCCGGAATCGTCCGTGCGGATGCTGCGGGTCTTTCCCGTGGGCGCGGCGCGGATGAAGGAAAAACCGGCCGAGGCGTTCTCGGTGAGCGACAGCGACGACGAACAGGGCGTCCAGCCCCTGCGCGGCGACCCGTTCCTCGTGAAGGCGCTGCACGACCGCGCCTGCGCCGAGGAAAAGCGCTCGGCCGGAACGCGCCTCGTGCTGCCCCTGCATGCGGGCGGCGAGGTGCGCTACGCGATCGAGCTTTCCTCGCCCTCGGCCTCGCCGGCTCGCCCGTGGCTGCAGGGAATCGCCGAGATCGCGCAGGCGTACTTCGAGCGCCTGGCCTCGCTCGAGACCGATCCGCTCACGCGGCTTCGCACGCGGCGCGTCTTCCAGACGCACGTGGAGTCGGGGCTTCGCATCTGGGCGCACGCGAAGCGCCGCTACTACCTCGCGGTGCTCGACATCGACCGCTTCAAGCGCATCAACGACGAGTTCGGCCACCTCTACGGCGACGAGATCCTGGTGCACTTCGCCAACGTGATGCGCAAGTCCTTCCGCGCGAACGACCTGCTGTATCGATTCGGCGGCGAGGAGTTCGTGCTGGTCCACGGCGCCGACCAGGGACATACGGGGCGCCACGCGCTCGAGCGATTTCGCGCGGCGGTGGAGTCCTACGCCTTCCCGGGCGTGGGCAAGGTGACGGTGAGCATCGGCTACACGCGTATCGCGGACGTCTCCACGCCCGCGGCGATCTTCGTCGATCGCGCGGACCAGGCGGTGTATTACGCGAAGGCCAACGGGCGCAACCAGGTGCACTGCTACGAAACGCTCGTGGAACAGGGGCACATCAAGGCCACCGTCGCCGACTCGAAGGACGTGACGCTCTTCTAGAGGCGCGGCACCACGAGCCGGCGGAACTGCTCGCGGAAGAGCGTCTCGCCGCCCTGCGCCGGATGGCGGATGTAGCCCGCGCATTCGAATCCGCCCCAACGCTCGAGCGCGTCCTCGGCGACCTTGCCGATGGCGAAGACGGGGAGCTTGCGCGCGAAGCACCGAAGCATCGCCTCGAACGCGGCCTTTCCCTGCATCACCTCGGCGGGCCGGGGCTTGCGATTGGTCTTCACGCCGTCGGCCGAATGCGGATGCCACGGGAACGCGTTCCAGAGCACCACTTCGAAGGGCTTGCCCGCGCGCTCGATCTCGCCCCAGATCACCGCGGCGCTCCGCTCGCGCTGCGGCTTCACCTTCGCCTCGGCGCTGGTGAGATGCAGCCCGCGGCGCGCGACGAGGTGCGGCTTCGTCACGAGCTCCGTCTCGGAGCAGAACGAGATGCCCGTGAAGCGGCAGCCGCGGTGGCTGGGCGCTTCGCCCAGCAGCAGCACGCGCGCGGTCTCGCGCCGCGCTTCGATGTACGCGGCCATGTTCTCGCAGCGCCGGGCCGGCATCTCGCCTCGCGGCTGCGCGTCGCGCTCGTCGAAGTCGCTCCAGGGGTTGAAGACAAATGGGGTCAGACCCCTTTTCCGCGAAAAAGGGGTCTGACCCCTCAAGATGCCGATGAACTCCGCGACCGCGCTCATGGCACCAGCCGGTCGCGCTGGGCGAGCGCGGGAAAGAGGCGCATCCAGAGCGCGACGACGATGAGCGTGCCCAGGCCGCCCAGCATCGCGGAGTTCACGGTGCCCAGCCACGCGGCCATCGCGCCGGCGCGGAACTCGCCCAGCTGGTTGCTCGTGCTGATGAACGTCGCGTTCACGGCGCTCACGCGCCCGCGCATCTCGTCGGGCGTCTCCAGCTGCACCAGCGTCTGGCGGATCACCACGCTCACCACGTCGGCCGCGCCGCTGACCGCGAGCGCCACGAGCGAGAGCACGAACGAAGTCGAGTAGGCGAACACCAGGATCGAGATCCCGAACACCGCCACCGTCGTGAACATCTTCCGCCCCACGTTGCGCTTGATCGGATGGCGCGACACGAAGGCGCCCAGCGCGAGCGATCCCACCGCCGGCGCCGAGCGAAGCAGCCCCAGTCCCTCGGGCCCCGTGTGCAGGATGTCCTTCGCGTAGATCGGCAGCAGCGACGTGGCCCCGCCCAGCACCACGGCGAAGAGGTCGAGCGAGATCGCCCCGAGCACCACGGGCTGCCTGAGCATGTAGTCGAAGCCCGCGAACATCGTGGCAAGCGAGGCGCCGTCCTGGCTCTTGATGATCGGCACCTTGTCGATGCCCATCGCCGAGAAGATCCCCGAAACGAGCAACACGATGCACAGCCCGTAGGCCCACGCCGCTCCCAGCGCATAGACGAATCCGCCGAGGGCCGGCGCGGCGACCACCGAAACCTGCATCACCGACGTGCTCATGGCAAGCGCGCGCGGCAACGCCTTGATCGTCACGAGCTTGGGCAGGATCGCCTGCTGCGCGGGCATCTGCAGCGCGCGAGCCACGCCGATCAGCACGCTCAGCGCGAGGATCAGCTCGCGCCCGACCCAGTGCTCGATGGTCCCCAGCGTGAGCACGGCCGCCGCGACGAGCTGGCAGCCGATGGCCGCGGCGATGAGCCGGCGCCGGTCGAGCCGGTCCGCGAGGTGCCCCGAGGGAATGGTGAGAAGGATCGTGGGCACGAATTGCGCGAGGCCCACGAGCCCCAGGTTCCACGCGCTCGAGGTGAGGTCGTACATCTGCCACGCGAGCGCGAGCAGCAGGATCTGGTTGCCCGCGTTCGAGAGGAACCGGGTGAGGAGGAACGAGTAGAAACCGCGGGAAAGGGGCGGCTCGCCGGGCGTCAAGTCTTGCGGCGCTCGTTCGCCTTGCGAAGGCGCTCGGTGATCACCTTCATGATCTGGAGCGAGAAGTACGGCGTCTGCTGCACCATGAAGAGGAAGCGCTTCTCGGGGATCGGGAGGACCACGACGTCGGTCTTCGCGGTGGCGGTGGCGGTGCGCGGGGCCTGGTCGATGAGCGCCATCTCGCCGAAGGGCTCGGCCGCGCCCAGCGTCTCGATCACTTCGCCGTTGATGGAAAGCTCCACCTCGCCGCTGATGATCACGTACATCTCCGCGCCCATCTCGTATTCCGAGAAGATCTTCTCGCCGGCCTTGTAGGCCCGGCCTTCGGCCTCGTTGTGGAACACGTCCAGCTTGATGCCCATGGCCCCTCTCCCCTCGTTACTTGCGCACCTCCATGTCGAGCCGGATCTCGGACACCACGTTGTTGCGCGTGGACACGAGGTCTTCGAGCTCGGCCTGCGTGATCTTCTTCTGGTTCAGCATGTCGAAGTACTTTTGCTCCAGCGCCATGTTCATGTTGCGGATGCGCAGGTCCACGTTGTGGTAGATCGCGAGCGGCGTGTTGCTGATCCCGTCGCGCTGGAATTGCTCGCACAGCGTGCGGTCGAAGAGCTGCATCACCTGCGGCGTGATCGGGCGCACGTGCGTCGGATCGCCCAGGAAGTTGTCGTGGCGCGGGTGGGGCACGATGATGTGGATCACCGCGCCGTTGCGGCAGACGCGATAGAGCTCCTTGATGATGCCGATGAAGCCGTCGGGGTCGCGCCCGAGGTGCTCGAGCACGTGCTCCATCATGATCTCGTCCACGCTGGAGTCGGCCCACGGCCACGGAAACGTCTCCAGGTCGAGGCGGATGTCGGGCTCGCCGTAGAGATCGACGCCGACGTAACCGTCCATGCGCTTGCTGCCGCAGCCGAGGTTGAGCCTGAGAGGCGCCCTGGTGTTCATGGCGGTCGAGTATAACCGCTAACCGCGCGGGGGCAGGAAGAAGTCCCGCGGCCTCGAGCGCACCAGCGCAAGCATCGCGCGGGCGAACTCGCGCGAGCGGCGCAGCGTGAGGCCGCGCGAGCGCACCGCCACGCGCAGGGCGAGCGCGAAGCTCACCGCAAGGTTCACCGCGCCCACCATCAGCACGAAGACAAGGGCCTGGAGGAACTGCGCCACGGGGATCGAGGCGGAAGCCGCCGCGTAGCCGAGGTTCGCCGACGCGAACGCGACGTGGCGAATGTCGATGGGCAGCCCGGTGATGGCGCCCACGAATCCCGTCGCGGCCAGCAACGCCCCGAATACCGCGTTGCCCCACAGCGCGCCGTAGTTTCCGTCCACATACCCGGCGATGCGATCGCGCGCGCCTGCCGGAAGCCACCGCAGCCAGATCGAGGCGCGCAACCGCTCGGGGATGTCCAGGAGCGCGCAACGATTGTCGTACCAGCCGGAGACCAGGCCCGAGAAGAAGAGCCATACGCCGGCGATCGCGGCGTGCAGCAGCGCGTAGCCCGCGATGGGATCAAGCTCGGCGATCATCGACGCGCTCTTGGCGGGATCGAGCATCGGCGTTCCACTCGACTCGGCATAGAGGAACGCAACCAGCATGGCGAGCGGCATCGCGATGGCGATGTTGCCGAGGATGGCGACGATCTGGGTGCGGACCACGCTCGCGATCAATACGGCGAGGTCGTCCAGCGGTGCGCGCCCGGCCTGCGTGTCCTCGATT
>DATJVS010000257.1:0-11380 GCA_035501715.1 Usitatibacter sp. | reverse complement strand
CAGAACGAGTTCCCGTGCCTGTTCTTCGCCGCGGACTGGCACGCCCTCACCACGCACTACGAGGACCCGTCGGTGATCGAGTCCACGGTGTGGGACATGTTCGTGGACTGGCTCTCCGTGGGCATCGATCCCAGCAAGGCCACGCTCTTCATCCAGTCGCGCGTTCCGCAGCACGCGGAGCTCACGATGCTGCTCTCGTTCTTCACGCCGCTCGCGTGGCTCGAGCGCGTGCCGACCTACAAGGACCTCGTGGAGAAGCACGCGGAGCAGGGCCGCGACGTGCTCACCTACGGCTTCCTCGGTTACCCCTTGATGCAGGCCGCCGACATCCTCATCTATCAATCGACGAAAGTGCCGGTGGGAGAGGACCAGGTCTCGCACATCGAGCTCACGCGCGAGATCGCACGGCGCTTCAACCACCTCTTCGGCCGCGAGAAGGGCTTCGAGGAGAAGGCGGAAGCCGCGGTGAAGAAGATGGGCCCGAAGAAGGCCAAGCTCTACCGCACGCTTCGGAGCCGGTTCCAGGAGCAGGGCAGCGAAGATGCGCTGGACGAGGCGCGCAAGCTCGTGAGCGACGTGCAGAACCTGTCCATCGGCGACAAGGAGCGGCTCTACGGCTTCCTCGAAGGCGGCGGGCGCATGATCCTCGCGGAGCCCGAGGCGCTGCTCACTGAAACGCCCAAGCTCCTCGGCCTCGACGGCCAGAAGATGAGCAAGAGCTCGGGCAACACGATCATGCTGCGCGAGGCGCCCGAGGAGGTCACGAAGAAGATCCGCACGATGCAGACCGATCCGGCGCGCGTGCGCCGCACGGACCCGGGCAATCCCGACGTGTGCCCAGTGTGGAACCTGCACCAGGTGTATTCCAGCGAAGACACCAAGGCGTGGGTGCAGAAGGGGTGCCGCAGCGCCGGCATCGGCTGCCTCGAGTGCAAGCAGCCGGTGATCGACACGATCAACGCGGAGCTCAAGCCCATTCGCGAGCGCGCGGTGCAGTTCGAGGAAGACCCGAGCCTCGTGCGCAACATCATCCAGGACGGATGCGAGAAGGCGTCGGATCTCGCCAACGACACGATGCGCGACGTTCGTGAAGCCATGGGCCTCAACTACAGCTAAGGAATCCGCAGATGAACGCAGACGGACGCAGATACTTCCTGGGGCTCCTGGCGGCAATCGTCATGTCGTGCGGGGCCGTCACGGCGAGCGCCAAGACGCCGGTGCCGGGCGGCAAGTGGAGCTGGGTGTGGACGGACCGGGCGGGGATGAACCAGCCCATGCGCGTCTACACCTACCGCCCGCGCGATTGCGACAGCACGTGCCCGATGCTCATCGCGCTGCACGGCGCGCTTCGCAAGGCCTCGGACATGCGCGACTACTGGGAGCTCATCGCCGACCGCTACAAGTTCCTCGTGGTCACTCCGGAATTCTCGGAAGACAAGTATCCCGGCGAGGCGTACGCGCTGGGCGGCGTGGGCACCGAGCAGAACAAGGAGCGCTGGGTGTTCGCCACCATCGAGCACCTCTTCGACGAGATGAGCGACGGGCAGAAGGGCTACACGCTCTTCGGCTATTCGGCGGGCGCGCAGGTCGCGCATCGCCTCGCGCTGCTGCGCCCGGGCAATCGCGCCACGACAGTCGTGGTCGCCAACGCAGGCTCCTACACCAGCCCCGAATTCCGCGCCGACAAGGGCGCGGGCTCGTTCCCCGCTTCGCTCGTGGGCTCGGGCGCGACCGAGGCCGACGTGCGCAAGGCGCTTTCCTCGCGCCTCATCGTGATGCTGGGCGAGAGCGACAACGATCCGGAGGCGGTGGACATGGGCAAGGGCGACAGCGCCGCGAAGCAGGGCGCCTCGCGCCTGGAGCGCGGCGAGAACTTCTTCAAGGCCGCGACCACCGTGGCCGGCCAGCTGGGCGTGAAGTTCGCCTGGGAGCTGGACGAGGTGTCCGGCCCCGCCTCGGCCACGGCCCCCGCCCTGTGCAAGCAGGCCGCCGAGACCCTCTTCAAGAAAAAATGATCAAGAAGAAATGAGCACCCACGCCGCCAACGATCCCGCCCTCGAGCAGCCCGCGCTCGACCTCGCGCTGCCCATCGCGAAGATCCGCGGGGAGCCCCTCACCGAGCTGCCGGCGGACCTCTATATCCCGCCCGAGGCGCTCTCGGTGTTCCTCGAGGCCTTCGAGGGGCCGCTCGACCTGCTGCTCTACCTCATCCGCAGGCACTCGCTCGACATCCTCGACATTCCCATGGCGGAGCTCACGCGCCAGTACATGGAGTACGTCGAGATGATGCGCACGTCGCAGCTCGAGCTCGCGGCCGAGTACCTGCTGATGGCCGCGCTGATGATCGAGATCAAGTCGCGCATGCTCCTGCCGCGCCCGCCGCGCGAGGACGAGGGCGAGCCGCAAGATCCGCGCGCCGAGCTGGTGCGCCGCCTGCTCGAGTACGAGCGCATGAAGAAGGCGGCGTACGCGCTGGGCGAGATTCCCGTGGCGGGACGCGACTTCTCCGTGGTCGAGGTGTACATCGAGCAGGCGCTCGCCGAGCGCCTGCCGGACGTGCACGTGGCCGACCTTTCCGAGGCGTGGCGCGCGATCCTCGCCCGCGCCCGGCTCACGAAGCACCACCGCATCAGCCGCGAGCAGCTCTCGGTGCGCGCGCACATGAGCCGCATCCTGCGCACGCTCACGCCGGGCAACTTCGTCGAGTTCTCCGAGCTCTTCCAGCCCGAGCTGGGCGTGCCGCTCCTGGTGGTGAGCTTCCTCGCCCTGCTCGAGCTCGCGCGCGAGTCGCTCGTCGAGATCACCCAACAGTCCGCTTTCGATCCCATCTACGTGAAGCTCAAGGCCGAGCGCGCCACGCTCACGATCGCATGAACATGAACGAACACGAACCCGAACGAAATGAACCGGGGCCCGACCCCGACCTTGGCACCGTGAAGCGGGTCCTGGAGGCCGCGCTGCTCTCCTCGGGCGAGCCGCTCACCGTGCAGCAGTTGAAGCGCCTCTTCGCGGGCGAAGTCGATGCCGACAACATCCGCAAGGTGCTCGACCAGTTGAAGGACGAATGGGCCGAGCGCTCCATCGAGCTCACGCCCGTCGCCTCCGGTTGGCGCTTCCGCGTGAAGCCCGACTACCAGAAATTCCTCGACCGCATCTCCAACGAGAAGCCGCCGCGGTACTCGCGCGCGGTGCTGGAGACGCTCGCCATCATCGCGTACCGGCAGCCCGTGACGCGCGGCGACATCGAGGATGTGCGCGGCGTCGCCGTCTCGCCGCCCACGCTGAACGCCCTGATGGAACGCGGCTGGGTCGAGATCATCGGCCACCGCGAGACGCCCGGGCGCCCGGCGATCTTCGCCACGACGCGCAAGTTCCTCGACGACCTGAACCTTCGCACGCTCGAGGAGCTGCCGGCCCTGGAAGAGCTGCAGTCCGCGCTCGAAGCGGCCCCAGTGCTCACCCCACCCACCGAAGCCTCGGATACGGAGCAAGTCAATGCGGGATAGACCTCAGCAGAACCATCGCCTGGAGTGGCCGGGCGGCGTCGTGCCCGAGTGGGCGCGCGTGCCGCAGGGCAACGGCAAGCGCCGCGGCAAGAGCCGCGGGAACCAGGGCGGCGGCGGCGGCAACGCCAAGCGCGAGCGCCTGCAGAAGGTGATGGCGCAATCGGGCCACGGCTCGCGGCGCAACATCGAGATCCTCATCGCGCAGGGCCACATCACGATCAACGGGCAGGTCGCGAAGCTCGGCGATTCCGTGGGGCCGCGCGACAAGGTGAAGCTCGACGGCAACCTGATCAACCTGCGCTTCGGCGATCCGCTGCCGCGCGTGCTGGTCTACCACAAGAACGCCGGCGAGATCGTCACGCGCGACGACCCGCAGGATCGCCCGACTGTGTTCGAGCGCCTGCCCAAGGTGAACGGCGGCCGCTGGGTCTCGGTGGGGCGCCTGGACTTCAACACCGAGGGCCTGCTCATCTTCACGACGAGCGGCGAGCTCGCCAACCGCCTCACCCATCCGCGCTTCGAGGTGGAGCGCGAATACGCCGTGCGCCTGCTGGGCGAGCTCACGGACGAGCAGAAAGCGAAGCTCCTCGAGGGCGTGGACATCGACGGCGAGCTCTGCAAGTTCGACTCGCTCGAGGACCGCGGCGGCGAGGGCGCCAACCACTGGTATCACGTGGTCCTGCGCGAAGGAAAGAACCGCGAGGTGCGCCGCATGATGGAGGCCGTGGGCCTCACGGTGAGCCGCCTGCTTCGCGTGCGCTTCGGTTGCGTGGAGCTGCCGAGCCAGCTGAAGCGCGGCCAGATGCGCGAGATGGACGAGGAGCAGGTGCAGACGCTGCTCGCGTTCTCGGGCATGAACGAGCCGCCGCCCTCGGCCGACGAGGACGAGGAGGACGAGCTCGACAACATCGGCAACCGCGGGCCGGCTCCGGCGCCGTACGGCGAGGACGAGGAGTACGACGGCGACGACGACGTGGGCAATCGCGTCGACACGCGTGCGAGCGCCCCGCCGCCCGACGCCGACGGCAATCGCGGCACGTACGGCGAAGGCTTCCAGCCGCCGCAGCGCGACAAGCAGGAGCGCCGCAACGCGCCCGGCGACAAGCCCTTCGGGCGAGGCAAGAAGCGCGGCCGTGGGCACGGCCAGGGGCACGGCAACGCGAACGGCAACGTCGCGCATCCGCAGGGGCAAGGCCAGGGCCACGGGCAGCACGGGCAGGGCCAGCACCCGCAGCATCGCAAGCACGGCCAGGGCAAGCAGCACCACGGCGGCAACGGCCAGCCGCAGGCGCAGGGGCAGGGTCATCCGCAGCAGGGTCACGGACCGCAGGGACAAGGCCAGGGACAGGGACAAGGGCCAGGCCAGGGCAAGCCCGGGCGCCATCGCCGGCACCGCAATCGCAACCGCAATCGCGGGCAGGACGCGCGCCCGCAGGGCGGCGAGCAGCCGGTCAGCGGCGGCGAGCGCGAGGCGGGCTGAGCTCCGACTTCACCCACGCGCGGAACGCCTTCACCTTGGGCGCCTCCGCGATCTCCTTCGGGCTCACGAACCAGTAGCTCTCGCTCGAGCGCACGCCCACGTCGAAGAGGCGCTTCAACACGCCGCGCTCCAGGTCCTCGCCCACGATGGATCTGCGCGCGAGCGCCACGCCTTCGCCGCGCGCCGCGGCCGCGAGCGAATAGGTCGAGTCGTGGAATAGCGGCCCCTCGAGGGGCTTTTCGAGCGGCACGCCCGCGGCCTCCAGCCACTGCTGCCAGTGGTCGCGGTCCTCGCGCATGACGCGCAGCTTCAGCAGGTCCTTCGGTTCCCTCGGAAGCTTGCCGCGGTTCATCCTCGGGCTCGCCACGGGGAAGTATTCGTCGTCGAGGAATTTCTCGCACGCGAGGCCGGGCCAGGGCCCGCGACCGAAGCGGATCGCGATGTCCACTTCGTCGGCGGCAAAGTTCGCGAGCTGGTTCGTGGTGAGCACGTTCACCTCGATCTTCGGGTGCGCGTCCATGAAGCGGATCAGGCGCGGCATGAGCCAGCGCGACGCGAAGGACGGCAGCACCGAGAGCGTGAGGCGGCTGTCGCGGCGCCCGTCGCCCGCGGCTTCCGTGGCCTGGACGATTTCCTGGAGCGCCTGGCGCACGCGCTCGGCATAGGCGCGCCCCGCCGCCGTGAGGGCCACGCGCTTGCCGTGCCGCGTGAAGAGCGGCGCGCCCACGTGGTCCTCGAGCGCGCGCACCTGCCGGCTCACCGCGCCGTGGGTGAGGTGCAGCTCGTCGGCCGCGCGCGAGAAGCTCTCGAGGCGGGCCGCGGCCTCGAAGGGGCGCAGCGCGGAAAGGGGCGGGAGGCGGCGGACCATGTGTGAATAATACTCACAAACGGGTCGCGAAGATATCGTTTGAGCGGGAGCCGGCCGAGCGTCAATAATGCTCACACTTGCTGGAGGACGACACCATGAACGCCTGCCTCATCCGGATCGCAACCGCCATCGCCTTCATCGGCGTGGTCGCCGTGGGCTTCGCCCTCGCCGCGGCGCACCACGGCGGAATGCTCGCCGCATGCACGCTGTGAACCTCGCCGCGGGCGCGGTGCTTCGCCTCGACTGCCCGGGGGGCGTGGAGGTGGTGTGCGACGCGGGCCGCGTCTGGATCACCGAGGAACGCAACCTCGAAGACCTGTGGCTCGCCGCCGGGCAGAGCGTGCGCCTCGCGCGCCGCGGCCTCGCGCTCCTCGAGGCCACGCAGGCCTCCCGTGTCCGCATCATTCCTGCGCTCGCGTCTTCCTGCCGAGCGTCAAGGGAATCGCCCGCCCGCCTCGCGTAAAATCCCGCGTTCGCGCCTCGCGAAGAGGCGCATTGCGAGGAAGCAATTCCATGGGCAAGGAACACGAGATCGTCGCGACGCTTTCGCGCGTGACCACCGCGACCATCACCACGATCCTGCTGAAGAAGGGCCTGCGCAACGTGTGGATGCGCGGCACGCGGCCGCTGAACCCGGGACAGCCGCGGCTGGCCGGAAAGGCCTTCACGCTGCGCTTCGTGCCGGCGCGCGAGGACCTGGCCACGCCCGAGTCGTGGTCGAAGCCCATCTCCACGCGTGCCGCCATCGAAGCGATGCCCGAAGGCTGCATCGCCGTGGCCGACGCGATGGGCGTCACGGACGCGGGGATCTTCGGCGACATCCTGTGCGCGCGCATCAGGAAGCGCGGCGTGGCCGCCCTCGTCACCGATGGCGTGGTGCGCGACGTCGCCGGCGTGCGCGCCACGGGCCTGCCGGTGTGGTGCCAGGGCGCCGCGGCGCCGCCCTCGGTGGCGGGCCTCACGTTCGTGAACTGGGGCGAGCCCATCGGCTGCGGCGGCGTGGCCGTGTTCCCCGACGATTGGGTCGTGGTCGATGACGACGGCGCGGTGCTGATTCCCGCGGCGCTCATCGACGAAGTCGTCGCCACCGCTCCCGAGCAGGAGCGCCTCGAGGGCTGGATCATGTCGGAGGTGGAGAAGGGCGTGTCGCTGCCTGGGCTGTATCCGCCGAATGCGGAAAACAAGGCGCGATACGAGAAAAGCAAATCCTGATCCGCGGATAAACGCCGATGAACGCAGACAAGGCGCAGGGAGTCTTCGTCATAGCTCCGACGCCGTTCCATCCGGACGGCAGGATCGACGCGTCGTCGGTGGATCGGATGACGGACTTCTTCCTGAAGGCGGGAGCGACGGGGATGACGGTGCTGGGCCAGCTGGGCGAGGCGCCGAAGATGGACCACGCGGAGTCGGTGGCGATCGTGAAGCAGGTGCTGAAGCGCGCCAACGTGCCGGTGGTGGTGGGGGTCTCGTCCCCCGGCTTCGCCGCGATGCGCGCGCTCACGCAGGACGCGATGGCCGCGGGCGCCGCGGGGGTGATGATCGCGCCGCCCAACACGCTCCGCACGGACGACTCCATCGTCCAGTACTACAGGCAGGCGTCGGAGGCGATCGGCACGGACGTGCCCTTCGTGATCCAGGACTACCCGCTCACCTTCTCGGTGCAGATGACGCCCGCGGTGATCCGCCGCATCCACACCGACAATCCCTCGTGCTGGTTCCTCAAGCACGAGGACTGGCCGGGGCTGGAGAAGATCTCGCAGCTGCGCGCGTGGGAGAAGGACGGCTCCATGCGCCGCCTTCCGGTCCTCGTGGGCAACAACGCGCTCTTCCTCGATTTCGAGATGGAGCGCGGCGCCGACGGCGCGAACACCGGCTATTGCTTTCCCGACATGCTGGTGGATGTCGTGAGGCTCTCGAAGGCCGGCAGGCGCGACGAGGCCCACGATCTGTTCGACGCGCACCTGCCGCTCATCCGATACGAACAGCAGCCCGGGCCGGGGCTCGCGGTGCGCAAGTACGTGATGATGCGCCGCGGTATCATCGCCTCCGACACGTTGCGAAAGCCGGGCGCGGCGCTGACAGCTGCAGCACGCGGCGAGGTCGACTACCTGCTCGCGCGCCTGTCCCACAAGGACCCGCGCGCGAGAGTCTAGGAGAGTGAGCATGGGCAATCCCCTTCTCGAGCCCTGGAGCGGGCCCTTCGGCGGCATTCCCCCATTCGATCGAGTGAAGGTCGAGCACTTCGCGCCGGCCATCGAGGCGGCGATGGCGCAGCACCTCGAGGCCATCGAACGCATCGCGGCCGATCCGTCCGCGCCCACGTTCGCCAATACGCTCGAGGCCCTGGAGCGTTCGGGCCGCGCGCTCGATCGGGTGATGAGCCTGTACAACGTTTTCGGCGGCACGATGCGCACCGAGGCGTTCCAGGAGATGGAGCGCGAGGTGGAGCCCAGGCTTGCCGCGCATCGCGACCGCATCGTGCAGGACGAACGGCTCTTCGCGCGCATCGCGGCGGTGTACGAATCGCGCGGGCGCTCGGGGCTGGACGCCGAGCAGCAGCGCCTCGCCTGGTTGAAGCACGTCGACTTCGTGCGCAGCGGCGCGAAGCTGGGCGCCGAGGCGAAGAAGCGCCTTGCGGCGATCAACCAGCGCCTCGCCTCGCTCTACACGGAGTTCAGCCAGAACGTGCTCGCCGACGAGGGCTCGGCGCTGGTGCTCGAATCGCAAGCCGACCTGGAGGGATTGCCCGAATCGCTTCGTTCGGCGCTGGCCGAGGCGGCGGCGGCGCGCGGCGAGAAGGGCAAGTGGGCGATCCTCAACACGCGTTCCAGCGTGGAGCCCTTCCTCACGTTCTCGAAGCGGCGCGACCTTCGCGAGAAGGCCTGGCGCGCTTTCGTGGGCCGCGGCGACAACGGCGGCGGGCGCGACAACAAGCGGATCATCGGCGAGATCGTGCGGCTGCGCGACGACCGCGCGAAGCTGCTGGGCTACGCCAGCCACGCGCACTGGCGCACCGAGATGAGCATGGCCAAGACGCCCGAGCGCGCGACCGAGCTCATGGAGGCGGTGTGGAAGCCCGCCGTGCGCCGCGTGCGGGAGGAAGTGGCCGACATGCAGGCGGTGGCCGACCGCGAGGGCGCCGGGTTCTCGATTGAACCCTGGGACTACCGCCACTACGCCGAGAAGGTCCGCAAGGAGAAGTACGACATCGACGACAACGAGGTCACGCCCTACCTCCAGCTCGAGAACCTGCGCGAGGCGATGTTCTGGGTGGCGGGCGAGCTCCTCGGATACACGTTCACGCCGGCGAAGGACGTCCCCGTGGTGCATCCCGACGTGCGCGTCTGGAGCGTGGGCGATGCGAAGGGCCGCCACCTCGCGCTCTTCTACTTCGATCCCTACGCGCGGCCCGACAAGTCCTCGGGCGCCTGGATGAGCATCTACCGCGCCCAGGAGCGTTTCGACGGCGACGTGACCACGATCGTGTCGAACAACTCCAACTTCGTGAAGGGCCGGCCGGGCGAGCCCGTGCTCGTGAGCTGGCACGACGCGGTCACGCTCTTCCACGAATTCGGGCACGGGCTGCACGGCATCAGCTCGAGCGTGCGCTATCCGTCGCTCTCGGGCACGCGCGTGGACCGCGATTACGTCGAGTTTCCGTCGCAGCTGCTGGAGCACTGGCTCGCCACGCCCGAGGTGCTCGAGCGCTACGCACGGCACTTCGAGACGGGCGAACCGATCCCGCCCGCGCTCGTGGCGAGGATCGAGCGCGCCTCCAAGTTCAACAAGGGATTCGAGAACGTGGAGTACCTCGCGAGCGCGCTCGTGGACATGCGCATGCACCTCGATCCCTCGAAGGTGGACGACGTCGCCCGCTTCGAGCGCGAGAGCCTCGCCGCCATCGGCATGCCGCGCGAGATGGCGATGCGCCATCGCCTCACGCACTTCGGCCACCTCTTCGACGGCGACTCGTACGCGGCGGGCTACTACAGCTACCTCTGGGCCGACACGCTCTCGGCGGACGCGTTCGAGGCGTTCACGGAAGCCGGCGGCGCCTACGACAAGTCCGTCGCGGCGCGGCTGCACGAGCACGTCTTCTCCGCGGGAAATACCGTGGATCCCGCCGAGGGCTATCGCAAGTTCCGCGGGCGCGATCCGAAGATCGGCGCGCTCATGCGCCGCCGCGGTTTCGCGGAGCAGCAGGCCGCGGACTAGCGGCCGAGGGCGAGCCGGTGGCGCACGAGAAGCGCCAGGTGCTCCACGCGCTCGTCGCGGATGCCGTGCTGGCGCAGCGTCTCGGTTGTCTTGAATAGATAGTCGTGCGCGGGGCCGTAGTGCCCCGCGGCGCCGGCGATCGCTTCCACAATCACGTTCTCGGGCAGCGCCCCGGTGTACGACGGGCTTCCGCGATTCACGGTGAAGCAGAGCGCGCGAATCGACTCGCCGCCCACGGTGCAGTTCAACCAGCGCGGGCGATACGAGCCGTAGGTCATCTCGCGCTTCCAGATGAGCTGGATCTGCTCCTGCACGAGGTCGGGCTGGATGCGATAGACGAGGCCCCGGCAGCTGCCGCCGCACTCGAGCGTGAGCACGAGGCCCGGACGTTCGGGCGTGCCGCGATTGATGCGCGACCAGAGGCGGAACGAGCGGTGATAGCCGCGGATCGTGGCGACGTGGCGCGCGTCCCATGCGAACTTCGGGTTCCACATGAGCGAGCCGTAGGCGAAGATCCAGAAGGGCGAGCCGGGCTTCCACGGCGCCAGCGCCTCGCGAAGCGCGCCCAGGAGCTCCGTGGGCGTGAGGGGCACCGCGGCATTGGCCGCGGGCGCGTAATCCGCGATCCTCGCTACGGCGCGAGCCTTTCGATCTTCCATCCGTCCTTCACTTTGCGATACGCGATGCGGTCGTGCAGGCGGCTCGGCCGCCCCTGCCAGAACTCGAAGTAGTCGGGGACCATGCGGTAGCCGCCCCAGTGAGGCGGGCGCGGCGGATTGTCGCCGTGTTCCTTCGCGAGCGCATCCCAGCGCTGCTCGAGCCACGAGCGGCTTTCCAGCACGTGGCTCTGCGGCGAAGCCCACGCGCCGATGCGGGAGCCCAGCGGCCGCGTGCCGTAGTACGCGCTGGACTCTTCGGCGCTCGTCTTCTCGATTCGACCTTCGACGCGCACCTGGCGTTCCAACTCCTTCCACAGGAACGTGAGCGCGGCCATGGGATTGGCGGCCATCTCGCGGCCCTTTCGGCTCTCGTAGTTCGTGAAGAACACGAAGCCCGCCGCGTCGGCGCCCTTGAGGAGCACGATGCGCGCCGAGGGGCGGCCTTGGGCAGTGGCGGTGGCGAGCGTCATCGCGGTCGGCTCGGGAAGCTTCGCCGCGATCGCCTCCTGCATCCAGCGCTGGAACTGCCTGGCCGGATCGCGATCGACATGGGACTCGTCGAGGGCCGCGCGGGAGTATTCGCTTCGCAGCTGGGCGAGGTCGGGGATGTCGGGACTGCCGGGGCACATGACGGAGTCATTATCGCGCAAAC
>DATJVS010000256.1:0-38370 GCA_035501715.1 Usitatibacter sp. | reverse complement strand
GCCCGGCCGCCCGCCGATGGAGGCCGTGGACAAGATCTCCGGCGAGAGCTACCTCATGCACGGCGAATCGCTCTCGTACGATCCCATGCGCTACGAGAAGATGATGATCGACGCATGGTTCAAGTACCGCATCGTCGAGGGAAATCCCGTTCCCGCGAAGCGGTGACATGACGGCGCCGTTACAATAGGCGCCATGGCTACCTACCAGATCTGGGCCGATATCGCGCAAATCGCGCCCGACAGGTTCCGCGTCATGGTCTCGGCGGTCCCCAAGGCGGAGCGCACCGAGGAGCGCACCGGCGGCGTGAAGGTCGCCGAGGCGGCCACGCTCGAGGATGCGAAGACGCTGCGCGACCAGATGGTGCTCGAGGTCGGCAAGCGGCTTCGCGCGCGCGGCCACGTGATCCTCGACCTCATCGACGACACGAAGGCGTAGGCCCATCCCATGACCCGGGCCCTTGTGCTCGCGCGGCTCGCGGCAATCCTGGCCGTCACCGCGACGATGCTTGCGCTTCCGTGCGCGGCGGAATCGCCGAAGCTTCCCGCCGAGCTGAATTTCCTCTCCACGTGGGGCGAAGTCCACACGCGCTATCCCTACGAGGCCTGGGGCGAGGCAACCTTCCCCCGATACGGAGACAACCAGGTCAACAGGCAGGGGCGTCATTGGACGCTCTGGGTCGAAATTCCCGCACCCAAGGGCAGCACCGCGCTGAAGGATGGATGGGCCGTGGCGAGGCCCGTCGCGATCAAGGCAGGCTGGACCGTCGTCTCGGAAAATCCCAACGGCGGCTTTCTCGCGCTGCTGCACTACAACCGGAACGGCGTCGAGGCCTGGATGAATGCGGTGATGGACACGCAGACGAGGCTGGTGCTCGACTGCATCGAAATCGGACCGCCACCGATCTCGCTCACGCTGAAGGAGCCCGCGGCCACGCCCGAGAAATTGCCTGAAGGCGGCAAGGGCGATTTCCCGTTCCTCTCGCCGATTCCGGGCTCGACCGCGCATGGCGGCGATGAGAGCGCGGCGCCGCTTCGATTGACGCCCAAGGGCGCCAGCCAGCCGGAGATCGTCGCCAACGGCTCCGTCGAACGGCGTTACTCGTTGAAGGACCTGTCCAAGGTGTTGTTCAGCGTCGTGTATCACGATGCGCTCACCAAGGCGGGCTGGGAGATCGTGCAGGAGAGCGCAAACCACGAGGTCATCGTCGCCCACTATGCGAAGAACGGGCGCAACATCTGGGCGTACCTGAACGATCACGACGAGTCGTACAGCATCCAGGTCGGCAGGGAAGCTTCGACCGATCAGATGAAGGCGAGCCTCGCGGCCTCCTGCCATGTCGCGCTCTACGGCGTGCTGTTCGACTTCAACAAGTCGACGCTCCAGGCGGCATCCGATGCGCCCCTTCAACAGGTGGCGGCACTCATGGCCGCGAATCCGTCGTTGAGCATCGAGGTCCAGGGCCACACCGACAACGTAGGCGGCGATGCCTACAACCAGACGCTGTCGGAAGGGCGGGCGCAATCGGTCATGGCATGGCTCGCGCAACACGGTGTCGCCTCGACACGGATGGGCGCGAAGGGCTACGGCAAGACGATGCCGGTTGCCGACAACAACACCGACGAGGGCCGGATGAAGAACCGGAGGGTCGAGATCGCCGATCCGCGGTGCAAGCCGCGCGGCAAGTGAGCGATCGCGCGATCACGGCCGTGCCGCCGATCGCTTAGAATCGGCGCCATGATCCTCATCGGCATGCTCGACTCTCCCTACGTGCGGCGCTGCGCGGTGTCCATGAGATTGATGGGCGTTGCGTTCGAGCACCGCTCCCTCTCGGTTTTCCGCACCTATGCCGAGTTCAGCAAGGTGAATCCCGTCGTGAAGGCGCCGACGCTCGTGTGCGACGACGGCACGGTCCTCATGGATTCGACGCTGATCCTCGACTACGTGGAATCCACGGTCGCGCCGGGCAAGCGGCTCATGCCGCAGGCGGTGGCCGAGCGGCAGGCGGCGCTTCGCATGGTCGGGCTCGCGCTCGCGGCAACCGACAAGGTCGTGAACGTGATCTACGAGAAGGAGCAGCGCCCGCCGGAGCGGATGCACCAGGCGTGGGTGGATCGCGCCATCGGCCAGGTGAGGGCGGCGCTGGGCGAGATGGAACCCGTTGCGGCGAAGGCGCGCGGCTGGATGGGTGGCGATCGCATGAATGCGGCGGACGTGATGACGGCGTGCATGTGGCGCTTCATGCATCTTCGGCCGTACACGTCGCTTCCCGCCGGCCAGTATCCCGCGCTCGCCGCGCTCTCGCAGCGCGCCGAGGCGCTTCCGGAATTCATTATGTTTCCTCCCGACGAGCCATGACCCAATCGCTATCCGATATCCGCCGCGAATTCGAGCGCGTCCCCTCCGACGTGGTGAAGCGCGCCGCCGGGTTCCAGCCCGCCATCCTCGCCGACATCGCGGGGCGGCGCGGCACCATGAACAGCCGCATCGCCGCGCTCTCGCCGGGGATGAAATGCTGCGGGCCCGCGTTCACCGTGGAAGTGCGTGCCGGCGACAACTTGATGATCCACACGGCGATGACCATGGCGAAGCCCGGCGACGTGCTGGTGATCGACGGCAAGGGCGATCTCACGTGCGCGCTGATGGGCGCGATCATGATCAATGCGTGCGCGCAGTTGAAGCTCGCGGGCGTCGTGGTCGACGGTGCGGTGCGCGACACGCTGGAGCTTCGCGAGCTGGGATTCCCCGTCTTCGCTGCCGGAGCGAATCCCAACGGGCCGCTCAAGGTGGCGCCGGGGCGCATCAACTGGCCGATCTCCTGCGGGGGAATCGCGGTGGCGCCCGGCGATCTCGTCAGCGCCGATGCCGACGGCGTGCTCGTGGTCGAGCGCGAGAAGGCCGCGTCGCTCCTCGACGGCGCCGCGAAGAAAGTCGCCGAGGAAACCGCGCGCATCGCCGCCATCAAGCAGGGGCGCGAGCTTCGTCCCAAGTGGCTCGAAGCAACGCTGCGCACCGCGGGCGTCCTGAAGGACGGCGAAACCCTCTAAACCGGGGTCTGTCCCCGGTTTAGAGCTTCGCGATCGCGCCGGCGATCCGCTCGCGCGTCTTCTCGTCGGGCATGCGCCCGTAGCCACCCTTCATGTTGTCGCGCGTGTGCTCGACTTTCGCGCTCGCCGGGATCGCGCACGTGATGGCCGGGTGTGACACGATGAACTTGAGCATGAGCTGCGCCCAGCTCGCGCAGTCGATCTCCGCGGCCCAATCGGGAACGGGCTTCCCGGCGACGCGGCGAAAGATCCCCCCGCCCGCGAACGGACGGTTGGCGATGACGGCGATGCCCTCGTCGCGGCAAAGCGGCAGCAATCGCCGCTCGGCGTCACGCTCGGCCACCGAATAGTTGATCTGGACGAAATCGACCTTGCGGCGCGAGACGAGCTCGGCCACGTCATCCGCGCCGCTCGCGGTGTAGTGCGTGACGCCCACGTAGCGGACCGTCCCTTCGCGCTTCCAGGCGGCGAGCGTATCGAGGTGCGTATCGACGTCCAGCAGGTTGTGGACCTGCATGAGGTCGAGCGTCTTCACGCGCAGCTTCTTCATCGACTCGCGCATCTGGCGGATGCCGGCGTCCTTGCCCGAGGTCCACACCTTGGTCGCGATGAACGGGTTCCTCGGCGACTGGGTCTTCGCGACGAGATCGCCCGCGACTTCCTCGCTGCGCCCGTACATCGGCGACGAGTCGATCAACGTGCCGCCCAGCTCGGCGAAGGCCTTGAGCACCTCTTCGAGCGGCGCGCGTTCCTGCGCGGAGCTTCCCACGTCGAATGTCTGCCAGGTGCCGATGCCGATCACGGGAAGGAGCTCGCGGGTCGAGGGAATGGCGCGAAAGAGCATGCTGTCCTCCGGTGCGGCCGATGCGCGGGTGGCGATCGCGGCCGCGGCAAGGCCCATCAATCGAAGCGCTTCGCGCCGCGAGCTCATCGCCAGATCGCTTCCTCGGTGAACCCGAGCGCCTTGAAGTCGGGCGCGCGCATCGGCGCGTCGTTCGCGCAGTAGAAGTCGTCGAGCTGCGGCGGTTTCACGCGCGTTCCGGCGAGCATCGCGTGCACCTGGCCGCGATGGTGGATCTGGTGCTGGAAGAGATGCGCGAGGATCCGCTGCATCGTGTCGCGCACCACGCCTTCGCGGCGCGGAAGGAGCACCGCAACGCCCATGCGCGCGTCGTCGAGCGATTCGCACAGCGCGATGAGCCTGCGGTCGCAGGCGCGCTGCTCGCGCGAGATGTCCGCGCACGTGTCGTACGGTTCCTCGACGGCGAAGTGGCGCCGGGCATCGCCGGTCGCGACGCCGGCGAGGCTCTTCTCGACGACCTCGATGTAGTAGAGATCGACGATGAGGATGTGGTTGAGCGTCGCCTTGATCGACGGGAAGAAGCTCGTGCGCTTCGCGGCGAACTCTTCCTGCGTGAGCTCGCCGCACGCGTTCAGCAGGCGGTGGTTGGCCCAGGCGTTGTTGTGGGCTTCGACGGCGAAGTGGCGGGCGAGGGAGGGCGCGGGGCTCATGACGGTATAGTAACGCCGTGCACCGGTCCCTCCGACGCATCCTCTCGCTGGACGATTTCGAGCGCGCGGCAGCGAGCTACCTGCCGCGGCCGGTCTTCGCCTATGTCTCGGGCGCGGTCGAGGACTGCATTTCCTATCGCGACAATCGAGCGGCGTTCGAGGAGCTGGGCTTCGTGCCGCGCGTCCTCGTGGACGTGTCGAAGCGCACCACGAAGGCCGCGCTCTTCGGCCGCCAGTGGGCCGCGCCCTTCGGCGTGGCGCCCATGGGCATTTCGGCGCTCTCGGCCTACCGGGGCGATCTCGTCCTCGCGCGTGCGGCGGCGAAGGCGGACATTCCCATGGCCATGAGCGGCTCGTCGCTGATCCGCCTCGAGGAGATCGCCAAGGCCAATCCGCTCGCCTGGTTCCAGGCGTACCTGCCGGGCGACACGACGAAGATCATGCCGCTCGTCGACCGGGTGGCGGCCGCCGGCTTCTCGACACTCGTCGTCACCGTCGATACCGCGGTGCTCTCGAACCGCGAGAACAACATCCGCGCGGGGTTCTCCACGCCGCTTCGTCCGACATTGCGGCTCGCATGGGACGGCGTCACGCATCCGCGCTGGCTCTTCGGCAGTTTCCTCGCCACGTTCCTGCGACACGGGATGCCGCATTTCGAGAACAGCTTCGCCGAGCGCGGCGCGCCGATCCTCTCGCGCACCGTCGATCGCGACTTCACCGGGCGCGCGCACCTGAACTGGAAGCATGTCGAGGAGATCCGGGCGCATTGGAAGGGGCGGCTCGTGGTGAAGGGGATCGTCGCGCCCGAGGACGCGCGCATCGCCCGGGAAAGCGGCATGGACGGCATCATCGTGTCGAATCACGGCGGCCGGCAACTGGACGGCACGGTTTCGGCGCTGCGTGTCCTGCCGGCGGTATTGCTCGAGGCACGATCGATGCCGGTGATGATCGATGGCGGCATTCGCCGTGGAACGGATGTATTGAAGGCGCTCGCGCTGGGCGCCGCATTCGTGTGGGTCGGGCGGCCGTTCAACTACGCGGCGGCGATCGCGGGCGAGGAGGGCGTCCTTCACGCGGTCGAGATCCTGCGCGGCGAGATCGATCGCAACATGGCGCTCCTCGGCGTGAACTCGCTCGCGGAGCTGGGCCCGCACCACTTGATGGGAGGAATCCATGGCGGCTGAAGGCAACTGGTTCCTGTGGGCGCTGGGCTCGGCGGTGTTCGCCGCGCTCACGGCGATCTTCGCGAAGGTGGGCATCGCGGGCGTGGATTCGGACCTCGCCACGCTCATCCGCACCGTGGTGATCCTCGTGGTGCTGTCGGCGTTCGTGTATGCGACCGGCAAGTGGAGCGATCCCACGGCGCTTTCGGCGAAGACGTGGACGTTCCTCGTGCTCTCGGCCGTGGCGACCGGCGCGTCCTGGGTGTGCTACTTCCGCGCGCTCAAGATCGGCGAGGCCTCGAAGGTGGCGCCCGTGGACAAGCTCTCGCTCGTGCTGGTGGCGATCTTCGCTTTCATGTTCCTCGGCGAGCGCCCGTCGCTGCGCGAGTGGGGCGGAATCGCGCTCGTCGCCGCGGGCGTCGTCGTGCTGGGACTCAAACGCTGAAACGGGAGGTTCGATGAAACGGCTGCTCGCTTGCCTCGCCACTGCCGCCATCGCGTGCGGCGTGGGCGGAATCGCACTGGCCGATACGTGGCCCTCGAAGCCCATCCGCATCATCGTGCCGTATCCGCCGGGGGGCACGTCCGACATCCTCGCGCGCGCGCTGGGCCCGGGGATCACCGCGGCGCTGGGGCAACCCGTCGTCGTGGAGAACAAGCCCGGCGCGACCGGCAACCTCGGAGCCGACTACGTCGCGAAGTCGAAGCCCGACGGCACCGTGTTCCTGCTCGCGGACATCGGCTCGCTCGCGATCAGCCCGAGCGTCTCGTCCGAGCTTCCCTTCGATCCGGTGAAGGATTTCGCGCCCGTCGCGATGGTCGCCTACTCGCCGCACATCCTCGCGGTGAATCCCTCGGTGCCGGCCAGGGACGTGAAGGAGCTCATCGCGCTCGCGAAGGCGAAGCCCGACTCGCTCAACTTCGCGGTCTCGGGCATCGGCGGGGCGAATCACCTCGCGGGCATCGACTTCGCCATGCGCGCAGGCATCAAGTGGACGTACATCCCGTACAAGGGCGGCTCGCAGGCGATCACCGACGTGGTCGGAGGCCAGGCGCAGGTCCTCTTCAACGGCATGCTCGCGACCTACCCGTTCGTGAAGGACGGCCGGCTGAAGATGATCGCCATCTCCAGCGCGAAACGCTTCTCCGCGGCGCCCGACGTTCCGACGGTGGCCGAGTCGGGCCTTCCCGGATTCGAGACCGGCTCGTGGCAGGGCATCGTCGCGCCCGCGGGAACGCCGGCGGAGATCGTGAACAGGCTGCACGACACGGTCGCGAAGATCCTCGCCACGCCCGAGATGAAGGATCGCCTCGACAAGGCCGGCGCCGAGGTGCGGCCCCAGACTCCCGCGCAGTTCGGGGAGTTCATCAGGAGCGAGAAGGCGCGCTGGGCGAAGGTGGTGAAGGAGTCAGGAGCGAAGTTCGACTGACTTCGCCTGCGCGATGATCTCGTAGGAGCGCAGGCGGTCGGCGCGCTCGTAGGCGTCGGAGACGATGATGAGCTCGTCGGCCTCGGTCACGCGCAGGATCTCCTCGAGTCCTTCGGCCACGCGCTGCGCTCCGCCCACGACCATCAGCGCCATGCGGCCCGCCACGGCGTAGCGCTCGCCCGGCGTCCAGATCGCGTCCATGTCGGCCACGGGCGGCAGCAGCGGCCTGCGATCGTTGCGGACGATGCCGAGGAAGCGCTGGTACATGCTGGTGGCGAGGAACTCGGCGCGCTCGTCGGTCTCCGCGGCGAGCGCGGGCACGCCCACCATCACGTAGGGCTTGTCGAGCTGCTTCGACGGCTTGAATTCCCGGCGGTAGATCTCGAGCGCTTCCATGAGGTCGTCGGGCGCGAAGTGCGATGCGAACGCATAGGGCCGCCCGATCGCCGCCGCGAAATGCGCGCTCCACGTCGACGACCCCAGGATCCACACGGGAACGTCGATGCCCGCGCCGGGAATCGCCTTCACCGATTGGCCGGGGCGCTCGGGCTCGAAGTACGAGAGCAGCTCGCCCACCTGCAGGTCGAATTCCTCGCTGCGGCCGCCGCCCCGGCGCAGCGCCATCATCGTGCGCGGATCGGTCCCGGGCGCGCGGCCCAGTCCCAGGTCGATGCGCCCCGGGTGCAGCGATTCGAGCGTGCCGATCTGCTCGGCCACGACGAGCGGCGCATGATTGGGCAGCATGATGCCGCCCGAGCCGATGCGGATCGTCCTCGTGTGGTCGGCGATGTGGCCCATGATCACCACAGTCGCCGAGCTCGCCACGCCTTCGAGGTTGTGGTGCTCCGCGACCCAGTAGCGCTTGTATCCCCAGCGCTCCGCACCCTGCGCGAGCTCGCGCGAAGTCTCGAAGGCGCCCGCGATGGTGCCGCCCTGCGGATAGGTCGCGAGGTCGAGGACCGAGAGGGGAGTCGTGGCGAGCTTCATGACAAAACGAAAACGGCAGCCGAAGCTGCCGTCCTTCTACGAGCGAAGGATCGTGATCAGGCCATCGGCTTGATCGCGACCGCCTGCTTGCCCTTCGGGCCTTCCTTGATCTCGAACTCCACCTTCTGGTTTTCCTTGAGGGTCTTGAAGCCCGAACCCTGGATCTCGGAGAAGTGGGCGAAGAGGTCCTCGCCGCCGCCGTCGGGTTTGATGAAGCCGAAGCCTTTCGCGTCGTTGAACCACTTCACGGTACCGGTGCTCATTGCATTTCCTTTCGTTTGATTCCCCGGAAGACCCACGGGGCTGGGGACAGCGTCAAAAGGAAAGCAAGGCGGGAACTGAAGTGAAGCGCCGGTTTTGCCGGCGGGTACTGGAGTTACTGCTTGTAATCCTGATCACTGCGTGGCGCAGTATACACGATCGGCCTTGCGGCGGCGTTTCACTTTCCGGGTCGCGATTTCAGGCGCGCGAGCCACTCGGTCCAGTCGATGGGGCCCGAGTCGAACCGCTTCTGGAGGTTGCCGAGGACCATGCCCCACGCGTGGTCGAAGTAGGCGTAGGCCTTGTCCCATTCGCCGCCCTCGCCCCAGCCGACGTGGGTGAGGGTGACGCGCGTCTCGGCCTCGCCCATGGGCGAGAAGCGCACGATCACCACGGTGCGCTGCTTGCGCGCCTCGGGCAGCGAGGGCGGCGCGTTCCAGTTGAACGAGATCATCTTCATGGGCTGCACCGCGAGCACGCGCATCTCGTCGGCGCCCTTCATGCCGGGCTCGGCATATGGATTCATGTAGATCTGGTACGGGCCGTCGGGGCGCGCGTCCACGTTCGCGTCGGGGGCGAAGAAGGTCTTCACGCCTTCGGTGGTGGTCCACGCGTTCCACACGTCCGCGAGCGGGGCCTTCACGACGACCTCCTTGTGCAGCGCGCGCTCTTCGGCGACGGCGTTCATGGCGAGGGCGGCGACGAGCAGGACCGTGAGGAGTTTCATGCGCAGTTCTCCGGTGAAGCCGCCACGGTGGCTTTCGCAGGGCGGTACTGTCAATAGACTGTAAATTACAGCAATGAACGCAAGGGAGCAGATTCGCAATCGCGTGCTGGGCGGGCTTGCCGCAAGCCGCGTGCCGGGCTTTCACTTCGCGGGAAGCTTCCTCGGCGTCTCGTTCGAAGAGGCGTCCGCCGATGCTTCGCGCATCGGGCTCGCGGGCGGCCCCCATTGCATCGAGGCCGATGGCCAGGTGAGCGTGGGGGCGGTCGCGATGATCGCCGACATCGCGCTCGCGGTGGCGGTGCGCGCGGCGCTCGCTTCCGATCGCGTGCGGCTCGCCACGGTGAGCATGCACCTGCAGTTCACCGGCGCGCGCCTGGACGGCCCGATCGATGCGCGCGGTGCGTTCGAGGGATTCATCGAGGGCGCCGCCGCGCGACAGGGCCTTGCGCGCTTCGCGCTCGATGCCCATGGCGTTCGCGCCTGCTATGGCACCGGCGCCTTCATGGCGCTCGATCCGCCGGCCGGCGTCACGATGCATCCGGTGGTGCTCGAACGCGACCGGCCCGCCAAGCCGCTTGCCGAGTCCGACCTCGCGCCGGCCGAGGCCGCCATCGTCGCGCATGCCGACGCGGCGCTCGATCGCGTGAGCGCTAAGCTCGCCTTCATCGACGCGTTCTGGGGCTACGAGGCGCATCGCACGCAAACGGGCGCCTCCTGCACCATGAAGAACGGCGTGCACGTGGGAAATCGCGTGGGCCACGCGCAGGGCGGGCTCCTCGTGGGTCTCGCCGCGAAGACCGCGATGGCGGCGTTGCCCGCGAGCTGGACGCTCGCATCGGCCACGGCGTGCTTCGTGAGTCCCGGCGAGGGTGAGTCGCTGCACGCCGCCGCGAGGCTCATCCATCACGGCCGCGACACCGCGGTCGCGCGCACGGAAGTGACTGGCGCCGCGGGCCGCAAGGTGCTGCAGGTGATGACGACGCACGCGCGCCGCCCCGCGTAGCGCTAGACGGAGCGCTTCGGCACCACGAGCTTTCCGACCAGCACCTGCACGATCTCGCCGCGCTGGTTCTTCGTCTCGTTGCGCACCGTGACCATGCCGCGGTCCGGGCGCGAGCGCGAGGGCCGGATCTCCTCGACGACGGATTCGACAGTGAGCGTGTCGCCCGGCCGCGTCGGCATCGGCCAGCTGATCTCGCCGCCCGCTCCCACGATGCCGCCCGCGAGCGGAAGCCCGCCGTCGACCATGAGGCGCATCGTCATCGCCATGGTGTGCCACCCGCTCGCGGCGAGGCCCTGGAAGAACGTGGCCTTGGCGGCCTCGGGGTCGGTGTGGAACGGCTGCGGATCGTACTCGCGCGCGAAGCGGATCACCTCTTCCTCGGTCACGAGCTTGGTGCCGCTCCTGAAGCGCTGGCCGACGGAAAGGTCGTCGAGGTAGTGGACTTTCAATTTCGTGCCTCCGTCGTTCGGGATTGCTAACATGGTACTGGAGGCGGCCCATGACGAAGCTCTCGACAATCAGGCAGGTGAGCGTGAACGCCCGGGACGTGGCGCGCGCCACGGCGTTCTACCGCGATGCGCTCGGCGTGAAGCACCTCTTCGACGCGGGGCCGGGGTTGAGCTTCTTCGACGCGGGTGGCGTGCGCCTCATGGTCTCCGCGGCCTCGGAGGCCGAGTTCGACCACGCGAGCTCGATCCTCTACTTCGACGTGCCCGACATCCGCGCGGCCCACGCGGACCTGAAGGCTCGCGGCGTGCATTTCCGCGACGAGCCGCACCTGGTGGCGAAGCTTCCGGATCGCGAGGTGTGGATGTGCTTCTTCGACGACAGCGAGGGCAACGTCCTCGCCATCACTTCCGAAGTCGCCGCACGATAGCCTTCGCCGGGCAGTCCATCGCGGCGGCCGGTGCGGTGGCGAGCCCGCGGAACCAGGTGTCCACGAGCGACGCGGCGTGGCGCTCGAGGGAAAAGCTCCTGGGCGCCAGCACCCAGTTGGCGATGAGGCCCGAGACGAGCGAAAGGGCGCCGATGGCGGCCTCGCGCGGGTTCACGCTCTTCGGGAGCGCGCCGGATTCCACGCACGCGCGCATCGCCGCCTCGATTGTCTTCACGCACTCCGCCTGGCTCGCGATATGCCGATCGCGCACGCCGGCGGCGTCGCCCACGTATTCGCACTTGTGGTACGCGATGTCGAAGACGCGCTGAACGCGCGCATCCCGCGCGGTGCGAAGGAGCACGTCCACTGTCGCCTGCCTCAGCACCTGGAGCGGCTCGGCGCCGCAGCAGCCCCCGGCGCGCTCGAGGATGTCCTCCACGGGAAGCGCCACGCGCTGCATCATCGCGTCGAAGAGCTCGGCCTTGTCCTTGAAGTGCCAGTAGATCGCGCCGCGCGTGACGCGCGCGGTGGCGGCGATCTCCTCGAGCGAGGCGTTGGCCACGCCGCGATCGTGGAACACGACCTCCGCCGCATCCAGGATGCGCGTGCGCGTCTCGAGCGCTTCTTCCTTGGTGCGTCTTGCCATGTTTGCTGCCCAACTCCCCCGTTGCGTGGTGCCGCGTAAATGCCCCCGGTGTGCCCCGGGGTTGACATACATACATGCTTGTATGTAAATTATCCTCTCCTCGAAGAAGCCTGTAAAGCCCCCGAAGGAACTTACATGACGCAGATCAAACCACGCGCCACGAGGCCGGTCCTCTTTCTTTCAATCGCGTTGGCCCTCGCCGCATGCGGCCCCCAGGGCGGGCAAGGCGGCTTCCAGATGCCTCCGCCGCTCGTCGCCGTGGAGGAGGTGAAGATCCACACGGTCCCGGTCGAATTCGAATATCCCGCGCAGACCGCGGGATCGCGGGACGCCGAGGTGCGCGCGCGCGTCTCGGGAATCCTCCTCAAGCGCAACTACGAGGAAGGCGCCACGGTGAAGGCGGGCCAGTCGCTCTTCTCGCTGGACTCGGCGCCCTACGAAGCGGCGGTCGAGCGAGCCGAGGCGGACGTGGCCGCGTCCGAAGCGCGCCTGAACAACGCGTCACGCAACCTGAAGCGCACCAAGCCGCTGTTCGAGGCGAAGGCCGCGTCGCAGAAGGACCTCGACGACGCCATCTCGGCCGACGAGGTGGCCGCGGCGGACCTCAAGAGCGCCCGGGCCCGCCTTGACGATGCGCGCCTGAATCTCGCCTACACGAAGGTCGAGTCGCCGATCACCGGAGTGACGAGCCGCTCGCTCAAGAGCGAAGGATCGCTCATCAGCGGGCCGCAGGATCTCCTCACCACGGTGACGCAGGTCGATCCCATCTGGGTGAACTTCGGCCTTTCGGAGGCCGAGCAGTCCGCGATCCGTGCCGACACCGCGTCGGGCAAGCTCGTGATGCCCAAGGACGGCCGCTTCGAGGTCGCCCTCAAGTTCGAAGACGGCCACACCTATTCGCGCCTCGGGCGCCTCGCGTTCACCGACGTGAGCCTGAACCAGCAGACGGGCACGTCGGATGCCCGCGCGGAAGTGCCGAATCCCACGGGCGAGCTGCGCCCCGGGCAGTTCGTGCGCGTGATCCTGCGCGGCGCCACGCGTCCCGATGCCATGACCGTTCCGCAGCGCGCGGTCGTCGAAGGCCCCATGGGCAAGATGGTTTACGTGCTCGGCAAGGACGGCAAGGCCGAGCCGCGCCCCTTGAAGCTGAACGGCTGGGCCGGCAACGAATGGGTCGTCCTGGGCGGTCTCGCGCCGGGCGACAAGGTGATCGTCGATGGCCTGATGAAGGTCTATCCCGGCGCGCAGGTGATGGTCGGCGATCCGAACGCGCCGCCGCCCGGCGCACCGGGCGCCGCCCCCAAGGGCGAGAAGAAGTAGGAGACCGACATGCTCTCGCGCTTCTTCATCGACCGCCCGATCTTCGCGGCGGTGCTCTCGATCTTCATCGCGCTCGCCGGCCTCGCCGCGCTTCGCGTGCTGCCGATCGCCCAATACCCCGAGATCTCGCCGCCGGTGGTCACGGTGACCGCCATCTACCCGGGCGCATCGGCCACCACCCTCGAATCGACGGTCGCGGCGCCGATCGAGAACGCCATCAACGGCGTGGAGAACATGCTCTACATGAGCTCCACCTCGGCCGCCAACGGCGTCGTGCAGATCCAGGTCACGTTCAACATCGGCACCGACGTGGACAAGGCCGCGATCAACGTGAACAACCGCGTGAAGCAGGTGGACAACAAGCTTCCGCAGGAAGTGCGCCGCCAGGGCGTCACGGTCGAGAAAGGCTCGTCGGCGTTCCTGCAGGTGCTCGCGTTCTACTCGCCCGACAACAGCCTGGACGACGTCTTCATCTCCAACTACGTGACGTTGAACATCCTCGACGAGGTGAAGCGCATTCCCGGCACCACGCTCGTCCAGATCTTCGGCGCCAAGGACTACGCGATGCGCATCTGGCTCAGGCCCGATCGCCTCGCGCAGCTGAAGCTCACGCCCGGTGACATCGCGCGCGCCGTGAACGAGCAGAACCAGCAGTTCGCCGCGGGCAAGGTGGGCGAGCCGCCGGCGCGCAACGACCAGCAGCTGGTCTACAACGTGACCGCCCAGGGGCGCCTCACGGAGCCCGGGCAGTTCGAGAACATCATCTTGCGCTCCAATCCGGACGGCTCGACGCTGCGCCTGAAGGACGTGGCGCGCGTCGAGCTCGCCGGCAAGGACTACACGTTCATCGGCAGGTACAACGGCAAGCCCGCGACCCTGATGGGCGTGTTCCTCCAGCCGGGCGCCAACCAGATCGACGTGGGCGACGCGGTGAGCGCGCGCCTCGCGCAGCTCTCCAGGAGCTTCCCGAAGGGGCTCGCCTACACGATCCCGTTCGACACGACGATGTTCGTGAAGGTCTCGATCCGCGAGGTGCTGAAGACCCTCGGCGAGGCGATGGTTCTCGTCTTCCTCGTGGTGTTCGTGTTCCTGCAGAACTGGCGCGCCACGCTGATCCCGTTCGCCGCGGTCCCGGTGTCGCTGCTGGGCACCTTCGCGGGGCTCTTCGCGCTGGGGTATTCAATCAACACGCTGACGCTCTTCGGCATGGTGCTCGCGATCGGCATCGTCGTGGACGACGCGATCGTGGTGCTGGAAAACGTCGAGCGCGTGATGCACGAGGACCACGTGGACGCGCGCGAGGCCGCGGTGAAGGCGATGAAGGAGGTGACGAGCCCCATCATCGCGATCGTGCTGGTGCTCTGCGCGGTCTTCATCCCCATCGCGTTCCTGGGCGGCCTCACGGGCGAGCTCTACCGCCAGTTCGCGGTGACGATCTCAATCGCCGTGGTGATCTCCGGCGTGGTGGCGCTCACGCTCACGCCCGCGCTCTCGGTGCTGATCATGAAGCGCGAGCACAAGCAGCCGGGCCGGTTCTTCCAGGCCTTCAACCGCGTGTTCGCCCGCATGGTGGACCGCTACGAGGACGGCGTGGCGTTCATGATCCGCCGCGGCGGCATCGCGCTCCTGCTCTTCGCGGGCATGGTGGCGCTCGCCGGCACGCTCTGGAAGTTCACGCCGACCTCCCTCGTCCCCGACGAGGACCAGGGCTGGTTCCTCACGCTCGTGTTCCTTCCCGACGGCGCTTCGCTCGAGCGCACCGACAAGGTCGTGAACGAAGTGATCGGCGACATCCGCTCCGACCCCAACAACGAGCACACCATGGCCTTCACCGGCTTCGACTTCGCGGGCGGCTTCGTCTTCCGCGAGAACGCGGCCACGATCTTCACGTCGCAGAAGCACTGGGACGAGCGCCCCGGCGTGGACGTGAAGCAGCTCGTGGGCGAGGTGTACGGCAAGACGGCGGGCATCAAGGAAGGCCTCGTGCTGCCCTTCGGCCCGCCCGCGATCTTCGGACTGGGCGCCACCGGGGGCTTCGAGTTCAACCTCCAGTATCACGGCGACGGGGGGCCGAAGCGCATGGCGGAAGTGTCGCAGGCGTTCATCGGCGCGGCGATGCAGAGCCAGAAGCTCGCCTTCGTCCAGACGTTCTGGCGCCCCAACGTCCCGCAGCTCTACGTGGACGTGGATCGCGAGAAGGCCAAGGCGCTGAACGTTCCCGTGGACGAGATCTTCAACACGCTCGCCGCCACTCTCGGGACCTACTACGTGAACGACTTCAACCGGTATGGCCGGACGTGGCAGGTGCTGATGTCGGCCGAGCGCGACCAGCGCCGCCGCCCCGAGGACGTGGGCAACGTCTACGTGCGCAGCGACAAGGGCGACATGATCCCGCTGCGCGCGATAGCCCGCATCCAGTACACCAACGGCCCCGGCACGATGGAGCGCTTCAACAACCTCCCGTCGGTGAAGCTCATCGGCAACGCGCGTCCCGGCGTGAGCTCGGGCGAGGCGATCGCCGAGATCGAGCGCATCGCCAAACAAGTGCTGCCGCCGGACTTCACGCTCGCGTGGAGCGGCGCGTCGTACCAGGAGAAGGCGTCGGGCGGCACGTCGATCATCGCGCTCGGCATGGGCGCGCTCATGGCGTTCCTCATCCTCGCCGCGCAATACGAGAAGTGGTCGCTGCCGCTGTCGGTGATGCTGGCGCTGCCCTTCGGCACGTTCGGCGCGCTCGCGGCCATCTGGTTCAAGAACCACGTCGGCATGTTCTTCGGGTGGGACCCGCTCACCAACGACGTGTACTTCCAGATCGGCCTGGTGACGCTGCTGGGGCTTGCCGCGAAGAACGCGATCCTGATCGTGGAGTACGCGGTGCTCAAGACCGAGGAGGGCCTGAGCTACTCGGCCGCGGCGCTGGAGGCGGCGCGCCTTCGCTTCCGCCCGATCCTGATGACCTCTCTCGCGTTCATCCTCGGCGTGTCTCCGCTCGCCTTCTCGAGCGGCGCGGGCGCCGGCGCACGGCACTCGGTCGGAACGGGCGTGATGGGCGGGATGCTCGCGGCCACGTTCCTCGCGATCTTCTTCGTGCCGTACTTCTACAAGCTCATCACGGAGAGGAAGCTGCGCGAGCCGCGCACGAGTGCCGAGCTGAAGGGCGAGGCCGCGCACCACCGCGAGCTCCAGAGACATTCCACACCGCTGGGTCCGACGCGGCACACGCCGCGAACGGAGGGTTCCGATGACTGACAATCAACCGCGCGGCGGCGGGCCGGTGCTCGCCATCCTCATCATCGCGCTCGCGCTCGCGATCATCTTCCTGCAGGGCTGCACCGTGGGCCCCGACTACGTTCGTCCCGAGGCGGACATCCCGAAGGACTACGCGATCGCGCAGGCCAAGGCCGAGCCCGCGCAGGACTGGTGGAAGCTCTTCAACGACCCGGTGCTCGACCGCATGGAAGAAGAGGCGCTCGCCAACAACCGCGACCTGCGCGCCGCGGCCGAGCGAATCGAGCAGGCGCGGGCGCAGGTTTCGATCACGCGCTCCGACCAGTTGCCGCAGGCGGGCGTGAACGCATCGAAGAATCGCACGCGCTCGTCGTCGATCAGCTCGTTGCCGCTGCCGCCGGAATTCCTGGAGACCAACGACAACCGCGTCGTCGCGCAGTTTTCCTGGGAGCTCGACTTCTGGGGCAAGTACCGGCGCGCGACCGAAGCGGCGAAGGCCGACCTCGTGGCGACCGAAGCCGGCCGCGATGCGGTTCGTTCCTCGCTCGTCTCGGACGTGGCGCACGGATACTTCGCGCTGCTCGCGTACGACCGCCGCATCGAGACGCTCGATCGCACGCGCCAGAGCTGGGCGGAAGCGCTCGTCCTGCAGAAGGCGCGGCTGGATGCGGGCTCGGTCTCCGAGCTCGAGTACCGCCAGATCGAATCGCAGCTGCGCGCGGCCGAGGCGTTCCTCCCGGTGATGCGCCTTGCGCGCACGCGCCAGGAGAGTGCGCTCGCGATCCTGCTCGGGCGCACGCCGCGCGAAGTCTTCCAGGCGCACCTGGATCGCGGCAACGTGTCGATCCCGGACGTGGTCGAGGTCCCCGCGGGAATGCCGTCGGACCTCCTGCTGCGCCGTCCCGACCTGCGCCAGGCCGAAGCCAACCTGCACGCGGCCAACGCGCGCATCGGCGTGGCGCGAGCCGCGTATTTCCCGGACATCTCGCTCACCGGCTACGTGGGCAGCGAGAGCGAAGCGCTCAAGGGGTTGTTCACGGGGCCGGCGCGCACGTGGAGCCTCGCGGGCGGATTGCTGCAACCCATCTATGCGGGAGGGCAGATCAAGGGCGGAGTGGACCTCGCCGACTCCCGCACGCGCGAAGCGGCCGAGTACTACCAGAAGTCCGTGGCCAATGCCTTCCGCGAAGTGCGCGATGCCATCGTCGCGCAAAGCGAGCTGCGTGAAGCGTCGGTGAAGCAGGTCGAGCGCGAGCAGGCGTATTCGCGAACGCTGGAGCTCGCGCGCCTTCGCTACCAGAACGGCGCGATCAACCTCTTCGACCTGCTGGAAACGGAGCGGCAGCTCCTTGCCGCGCGCCTCGATGCGATCGATGCGGAGCGGGATCGCAGGGATGCCATCGTGGAGCTCTACACGGCGCTGGGCGCCTAGGCGCTCGCGCCGCCCCAGCTTCGGACCTGCTCGATCAGCTTCGTCGGGCGCTCGACCCGCACCTCGGGGGCGCCTTCGTAGACGAGGCCGCGCTCCGCGTCGAGGCAGATCGTGTCGCCTTCATGCAGCACGCGGTCGCCGAATCGGATCGTGTGCGCATGCTCGTCAAGGCTGAGCGCCCTGCAGCCGACAAGGCAGACCTTGCCGAGCTGGCGGGCCACCACGGCCGCGTGCGAGGTCCGCCCGCCGCGCGCGGTGAGCACGCCCGAAGCGAGCGCGATCGCCCCGATGTCGTCGGTGCTCGTTTCGCTCCGCACCAGGATGGCCGCATGTCCCGTCCTGGCGAGCCGTTCGCAGGACGTCGCGTCGAGCGCGATCGCACCTGAAGCGAGGCCCGCGCTCGCGGGCTCCGCGGCCGCGAGGGCAGGCACTTCGCGGGCCACGAGCAGGCGCCGCTCGATGGCCGGCAGGTCCAGGGCCCTCAGCCGCTCGAGCGCGCGGGCCGGAGTGACGAGTCCCTGGGCCACCTGGTCCACTGCGATCCTCAGCGCGGCCCACGGCGAGCACTTCGCGGAACGGGTCTGCAGGATGTAGAGCTTGCCCTCCTGCACGGTGAACTCGAATTCCTGCGCGTCGCCGAAAAGGGACTCGAGCTCCACCCGCAGCGATTCGAGCCGCGCGGCGAGCTCGGGCAGCGCCTGCGCAAGCCGCGCCGTATCGGTGACCATGTGGCGTCCCGACACGACGTCCTCGCCCTGCGCGTTGAACACGAAGTCCAGGTAGATGCGGTCGTCTCCCGTCGAGGGATCGCGGGTGAATCCGACGCCGGATCCGGACGTGCCGCCGCAATTGCCGAAGACCATGCGCTGGATCGTGACGGCCGTGCCCAGGTCCTCGTCGATTCCCTGGAGGCGGCGAAAGTCGCGCGCGCGCTGCGATTGCCATGAGTCGAGCACGGCCACCGCCGCCGCCTCGAGCTGCTCGCGCGGATCCTGGGGGAAGGGGCTTCCGACCTGCTCCTCGAACAGGCCGAGGCAGCGCGTCGCGAGCGCGCGAAGGCTGTCGAAGTCGAGCTCGCGCGCGCTGGCGACTCGCGCCTTCGCGATCACGTCGTCGACGATCTCGTCGTACGGGCTCGCATCCGCCCCGTGGACGATCTGCGCATACTGCTGCACGAGGCGCCGGTACGAATCCCAGGCGAGCCGCGGATTGCCCGTGAGGCGGACCATGCCGCGAAGGGTGCGGTGCGTGAGTCCCACGTCGAGCAGCGTGTCCATCATGCCGGGCATCGACACCGGCGCGCCCGAGCGTACGGACACCAGCAAGGGTTTCCTTTCGCTGCCGAAGGCGAGCCCGCTCGCCTGCTCGAGGCGGCGAATCCACGCAGGCAGCGCTTCACGAAGCGCGTTCCTCGCGCCATCCCGGTCGAGACGGTTTCTTGCGCACCAGTCCGTGCCGAGCACGAACGCTTGCGGCACCGGCAGGCGGCAATCCGCGAGGCGGCGCAGGTTGTACGCCTTGAATCCCATCTGCGCCACTCCCGCGGGCTCGGAGCCTTGCGTGGCGAGGCCGATCCCGTAGACGCAGCCTTGCGTCGCGCTCACTCGACCGCCATCTCGCGCAGGACGAAATCGCGCAGCGCGAGTCCCGCATGCATCAGCGAATCGGCCGCGGCCTCGAGGTTGCGGGCGCATTCGACGAAAGCGAAGACCTCGCCATACGGGGCATCGCTGCGGGCCACCAGGGACTTGCTCGCCCGATGGGCTTCGTCGGACCGGTGCTCCACGCTCATGATCCTGTGGATCGCCTCGAGGAAGTCCTGGCGATCGTCGCGCGGGCTTGCGCGGCTGAGCGTTCGCGCCGACTCCACCGCCTTCACGTACTCCTGCGCGCTCTCGACGGCGAGGGCGGCGAGCGGCCGCAGGGCGCCCATGAAGGACTCGTCGAAGCCGCGCGCGGGCGCGAGCGTGAGGTGGAAAGCCGCCTCCTCGAGCTCGTCGGCGACGTCGTCGGCAATCTCCACCAGCTCCCGATAGAAGCGCACGTGCCCGTTGCTGCGCCCCGCGTTTCGCGCGCGCTCGACCAACTCGTCGGCGCGCCGTTCCCACGCTTTCGCGCGCGCCGCGTTCGCCTCGAAGGCCGCCTGCCATCCCGCGCCCGACGCGGCGAGCAGCGCGTCGCGGATTCCCGACGCGATCTCGAGCGTGAATGCCGCGTGCTCGGCCGGGATGTCGAGCGCGCTTTCCTGCGCGCTCCTGAAGCAGGACATCAGCTCCGCGCGGACCTCGTCGCGCACCAGCGCCTCGCTGCGTCCCGCGGCGAATCCCTGCGCGCAGACGCGGATCACGTAGCGCATGAACTCCTCGGCCACCTCGCGGCCGAGCAGCTCGTCGAGGCGCGAGCCGTACGGCGCGGGCGCCTGCGATGCGTAGGCGAGCGCGTCGAACACCATCGCTTCGCCCCCCGCGCGAAGGAACGCCATGTGGCCATAGTCGTTCTGCGCGGCCCACTTGAGCAGGTCGGCCGTCTCCTTCTTCGGCAGCAGCAGGCGCAAGCGCTTGCGCGCACGGTTCCAGTCGATCAGGAACACCAGGCGCGAACCCAGGAAGGCGAGGTATTCCTCGAGCTCGGCGGGCGAGGCGGCCGTGAAAGTGCCGAGGCACAGGTGATAGACGCCGTCCTCCATGGCGCGATCGGCCCGCGACAGCGTATCGTCCCAGTCCACCGCCCAGCGCTCGAACAGTCCCTGGAAGAAGAGCAGCCGCTGCATGTGCACGTCCGTGTAGTTCATCGTGACGCGCAGCCCCTCGACGTGCACGACGATCACGTGCGCGTCGGTCGTGCCGATGTCGTTCTGGATGAGCAGGCGCGAACCCGATCGCGTCGCCGTGGTGCCCAGTCCCGGATGGTCGAACTTGAGCGGCGAGGTCCGGTTGAGGCCGGACATGAACGCGGCGATGAGCGCGCGGTCCGAGTCGCGGATGCCGTACACGTGCGCTCCATCGATGGTCTCGGCCGCGATGCGGGCCTGCAGTGCGTTGAGGTTGCGGTGCGCGTCCATCACCAGCCTGTGAAGCGTGTCGGCATCCTCGCTTCCGGCGCTCGTCATCGCCGCGATCTGCGAGCGGCTCACGTAGTCGTCGTCGCACCAGGGCGCTTCCGACAGCCGCCGCAGCC
This sequence comes from Usitatibacter sp., assembly GCA_035501715.1. Taxonomy (GTDB): domain Bacteria; phylum Pseudomonadota; class Gammaproteobacteria; order Burkholderiales; family Usitatibacteraceae; genus Usitatibacter. The sequence continues at coordinate 17,562 of DATJVS010000256.1, read as the reverse complement.
TCTCCGCGAGCCGTGGAGCGTCCTCGGTGCCCGCCGCGTTCAGCGGAGCGATCATTGTCGAGAGCTCGCCGTACAGGCGCACGCAGAGCCGGTCCACGCCCGGCATGAGGTACCGGTCGCCATCGACCTTGGTCGCGCTCGCGACGAGCTGCTGGAAGCCGTCCAGCCCGATGCCCGCGGCCTTGCCTTCCGCGCCGAGGTCCGACAGCGGCCGCTCGGGATGCTCGGCGCGCTCCTGGGCGACCTGGAGCACGCTGAAGAGATACTTCGCGCGATCGTTGGCCTCGAGGGCCTCGTTCAGCTGCGCCGGAAGCCTCAGCCCGTCCTCTCCGAGTGCTTCGATGATCCTGGACTTTTCCATCGCTCGTTTCACCGCGAAGCCAAGTGGGAGCCAAAGTCTGTGCCGCTCATGTGACAGTGGCGCTTCCGACCCATTGTTTCCCAGGGCGGCCACGCGGGCTTGATGCCAGTCAATCAACGCGTGCCTTGAGGGGGCGTGGCGCCGCGTGCGATGATTTCGGCCTCATGAACGAGCTCCGCCACGCGCTCCTCGATCTTCACAAGTCGTTGATGGACGCACAGCGCGTCGCGTACGAGCGCGCGCACGGAAGGATCGAGACGAGCAGCGAGTTCCTCGGCCTCGTCCTCGAGCATCCCGAGTTCGCGTGGCTTCGCGAGCTATCCGCGCTGATCGCCCGCCTGGACGAGTGGCTGGAAGACGAAGAGGCGAGGGAAGAGGACCTGCGCGCGATGCTCGATGCGCTGCGTTCGCTGGTCGCGCCCGAAGGCCGCAACCCGATCTTCTCGGCGGCCTACTGGAAGATCGTGAACGACGTGCCCGAGGCGCTCATCGCGCACGTGAAGCTGCTGCGGCTCATCGAGGCCGCGCGTCCCACGACCTGAGCAGCTCCACCTCGCGCGGCGAGGGCAGCCCCGCCTTCCACGCGTGAAGCGAAGATCGAGTGAGGCTCCAGTCGAGCGTGTCGGCGACCGTGTCGTGCAGCGCGCGGAACGTGAGCCCCGTGGCGACGGCGCGCACGATGGGCACGTCCATCAGGTCCGCCGTCTCGCCATCGCGCTCGGGCACCCAGAGCGGCATCTCCGTCCACGGCTTCACGTCGGTCCCCGCGAGGAAGGCCTCGTCGATCCATTCGAAGCGCGCGTCGCTGCCGGCCACCGCGCGGCAGGCTTCCAGCAGCTCCTGCATCGTGACGGGCACGCGCGGGCCCGTGGCATTGAACGTGCGGTGCGCCTGCTTTCCGAGGACGAGCACCATCCATCGCGCGAGGTCCCTCACGTCGATGAACTGCACCGTTCGCACCGGGCGGCCCGGCGCCGCGACGCGCCCGCCAAGCGCCACGCGATGGGGCCACCACGTGAAGCGGTCGGTGGGATCGTGCGGGCCCACGATGAGGCCGGGACGAACGACGATCGCGCGGTCGCCGAAGATCTCCTGCGCGACCGCCTCGCATCCCGCCTTGAGCGCGCCGTACTTGTCGGGCGTCATCGTGTCGGGCAGCGGATCGGGCACGGGCTGCAGCGGCGAGGTCTCGTCGACTCCGTCCTCGCCGTACGCCGAGATCGACGAGACGAAGAGATAGCTCGCGGCGCGGTCGCGGAATGCGTTCGCCGACTTGCGCACGACCTGCGGAAGGTACCCCGAAGTGTCGATCACCGCGTCCCAGGAGCCGTCGGCCGCCGCCGCGCCAAGCGCCGCCTCGTCGTTGCGGTCGCCCGCAATGCGCCGCACGCGCGCGTCCGGCGACCCCGACCGGCCGCGGTTGAAGTGCACGACCTCGTGCCCTGCCGCGAGCGCCGCGTCGGTGAACGCGCGCCCGAGGAAGACAGTGCCGCCGATCACCAGGATCCTCATCGAGGCCATGGTATCCGAGCGGCCAGCTAGAATCGTTACCATGGATGCTCGACCGGGCCGCTGGGACGTCTTTTGCCGCGTCATCGACAACTTCGGCGACGTGGGATTCTCGTGGCGCTTCGCGAGGCAGCTCGCGCGCGAGCACGGCAAGGCCGTGCGCCTGTACATCGACGACCTCACGGTGCTGTCGAAGCTGCGCCCCGAGATCCATGCCACGTACGACCTGCAGCGCCTGGAGGGCGTGGAAGTCTCGCGCATCCGCGATGACGCGGAGGATGCGGCCGTCGCCGATGTCGTGGTGGAGACCTTCGGCTGCGACCCGCCCGAGACCTATGTGCACGCGATGGCCCATCGCGAGCCCAGGCCGCGCTGGATCAACCTCGAGTACCTGAGCGCCGAGGAGTGGGTCGAGGGAAGCCACGCGCTGCCCTCTCCGAATCCGCGCCTGCCGCTCGTGAAGCACTTCTTCTTCCCGGGATTCACGCCGAAGACGGGCGGGCTGCTGCGCGAGGAAAGCCTGCTTCGGCGCCGCGACGAATTCCAGTCGGACCCGGGCGCGCAGGCCGCGTTCTGGCGCTCCATCGTGGGCGAAGTGCCTCCGGCCGATGCGCTCAAGGTGAGCCTCTTCTCGTATGCGGGCGCGCCCGTGGAAGGGCTCGCGCGAAGCTGCGCGCAGGGCGCGGGCCCCGTGTGGCTCGTCGCGCCCGAAGGCTGGGCGGCGACGGTGCTGGGCTCGCTCAACCTCTCGCCCCGGGCGCGCGAGGCGATCCGCTGCTTCACGATCCCCTTCATGCCGCAGGACCGCTACGACCTGCTGCTCTGGGCGTGCGACGTGAACTTCGTGCGCGGCGAGGATTCCTTCGTGCGGGCGCAGTGGGCCGGGCGTCCGTTCGTGTGGCACGTCTATCCCACGGACGATGGCGCGCACTACGTGAAGATGGCGGCCTTCCTCGCGCGATACACGGCAGAGCTCGAGCGCGGGCATGCGGCCGCGGTGACCGCCATGTGGGAAGCGTGGAATCGCCGCGTGGAAGAGGAGATCGACATCGATGCGATGAAGCCCTCGCTGCCCGAGGCGTGGGGCCAGTTCACGGCGCGGCAGGCGGCCCTGACGGAGCATTCGCGGCGCTGGTGCGCGCAACTCGCCACCCGGCGCGATCTCGCCGCGGAGCTTGTCGATTTCGTCGATAACGTGCTATAATTAAAGGCTTTTCGTAGCAAATCCCAAAGCGGGAACCTCGTCGGAGCGGGCGCGAAGCGCCGCTCGGCGGGACCGGCAAACTCAAATGGACCGACAGTCATGAAAATCGCCCAGGAACTGCGCAGCGGCAACGTCATCATGGTGGGCAAGGACCCCATGGTGGTGCTCAAGGCCGAGTACAACAAGGGCGGCCGCAACGCCGCCACGATGAAGCTGAAGCTGAAGAACCTCCTCACGGGCTCCAACACCGAGACGGTGTACAAGGCCGACGAGAAGTTCGAGCTCCAGGTGCTCGAGAAGAAGGAAGTCTCGTTCTCGTACTTCGCCGACCCGATGTACGTCTTCATGGACAGCGAGTACAACCAGATCGACATCGAGAAGGAAAACCTCGGTGACGCGGTGAACTACCTCGAGGACGGCATGACCGGCGAGGCGCTCTTCTACGAAGGCCGCGCCATCAGCTTCGAGCTGCCGACCACGATCGTGCGCGAGGTGAAGTACACCGAGCCCGCGGTGCGCGGCGACACGTCGGGCAAGGTGTTGAAGCCCGCCAAGCTCGCCACCGGCTTCGAAGTGCAGGTGCCGGCGTTCTGCGAGACGGGCGATCGCATCGAGATCGACACCCGCACGAACGAATACAAGCGCCGCGTCGCAGCATGATTGGGCCCCGGCCTTCGCCGGGGTGACAGATATGCGCGTCCACAAGATTGCGGCAATAGGCGGCGACGGCATCGGTCCCGAGGTCGTCGCCGCGGGCCTCGACGTCCTCGAGACCCTGTCCACGTCCGACGGCGGCTTCCGCTTCGAGGTCGAGAGCTTCGACTGGAGCTCGAAGCTCTATCTCGACAAGGGGCACTACATCCCGCCGGGCGGCCTCGAGAAGCTCGCGGGCTTCGACGCCATCCTCTTCGGCGCGGTGGGCAGCCAGCAGGTCCCCGATCACGTCTCGCTCTGGGGATTGCGCCTTCCCATCTGCCAGGGCTTCGACCAGTACGCCAACGTGCGTCCCACGCGCGTGCTTCCGGGCGTGAAGAGCCCGCTCGCCAACGGCAAGGACATCGACTGGGTCGTGATCCGCGAGAACTCCGAGGGCGAATACGCGGGCATGGGCGGCCGCGCGCACAAGGGGCTGCCGATCGAGACCGGCACCGAGGTCGCGGTCTTCACGCGCACGGGCGTGGAGCGCATCCACCGCTTCGCGTTCAAGCTCGCGCAGGCGCGGCCCCGCAAGCACCTCACGCTCGTCACCAAGTCCAACGCGCAGCGCTTCGGCATGGTGATGTGGGACGAGGTGTTCTTCGAGGTGGCGAAGGAATTCCCCGACGTGAAGACCGACCGCGAGCTGGTCGACGCGATGACCACGCGCATGGTGCTGAAGCCCCACACGCTGGACGTGATGGTCGCGACGAACCTTCACGCCGACATCCTCTCGGACCTCGCCGCGGCGCTCGCCGGCAGCCTCGGCATCGCGCCCACCGCGAACCTCAACCCCGAGCGCAAGTTTCCCTCGATGTTCGAGCCCATCCACGGCTCGGCCTTCGACATCACGGGCAAGGGCGTGGCCAATCCGATCGCCACGTTCTGGACCGTGTCGATGATGCTCGATCACCTGGGCGAGCACGATGCGGCGAGGCGCCTGATGAGCGCCGTCGAGCGCGTCACCGCCGAGGGCACGCTCACGCCCGACCTGGGCGGCAACGCGAAGACGGCCGACGTCACCAAGGCCGTGCGCAAGGCGGTCCTCGAGGGCGCCAAGTCCGGAACCCAGCAACTCTCGCCGCTCACGCAAACAGCCCGCTAAGGACAAGGAAGAACGCGCCCATGACGCTCAAACGCCCCTCCTGGGGCTCGGGAACGCTCGTCGTCCTCGAGCACGATTCGAAGATCCTGCGCGGCAACCCCCTGGGCGATCCGCATGTGCGCAAGGTGACCGTGTGGCTCCCGCCGCAGTACAACGAGGGCGCGACGCGCGGCAAGGGCCGGCGATTCCCCGTGCTCTACGACATGGTGGGCTTCATGGGCGCGGGCCCGGCGCACGTCTCGTGGAAGGCCTTCACCGAGAACATTCCCGAGCGCGCCGCGCGCCTCGTCCACGACAAGGCCATGGGGCCGGCGATCTTCGTGCTGCCCGATTGCTTCACGGCGCTGGGCGGCAACCAGTACGTGAATTCCTCCGCGCTCGGCAACTATGCCGACTACATCACGCAGGAGCTCGTGCCCTTCGTGGACCGCGAGTTCCGCACCCTCGCCTCGCGCGACCACCGCGGCTGCTTCGGCAAGTCCTCGGGCGGCTACGGCGCCATCATCCACGGCATGAAGTATCCGAAGACGTGGGGCGCGATCGCGGATCACTCGGGCGACGCGTACTTCGACTTCGTGTACTGGCACGACTGGCCCAACACGCTGAACGAGCTCGCCAAGCACCGCAACGTTCCCGCGAAGCAGGGCGCCTACGATGTGATGGCGATGGAGAAGGGCGCCGACGCGGGCCTCGACGACGGGCGCGTGAAGCGCTTCCTCGAGTCGTTCTGGAAGAAGCCCAAGGTCTCCATGGCCGAGGGGCACACGATCATGAACCTCTGCATGGCCGCGACCTACGACCCGGACCCGAAGGCGCCCAACGGATTCCGCCTGCCGTTCAACCTGGAGACGGGCGAGCTCATCCCCGAGCGCTGGAAGCGCTGGCGCGACAACGATCCGATCAACCTCGTGTCGAAGTACCGCAGGAACCTCGAGTCGCTGCGCGGCATCTACATCGACTGCGGGTCGCGCGACCAGTACCACATCCACTACGGCACGCGTATCCTGTCCAAGAGGCTGCACGAGGCGGGCATCGATCATGTGTACGAAGAGTTCGACGACAACCATTCGGACGTGGACTACCGGATGGACGTGTCGCTGCCGCAGCTCTACAGGTGGTTGAAGCCGGCCTGATCGAGCGTCGTTTCGCGGCGACATTGCTCGCCGTTGCGGCCTTGCTGGGCCCCGGGAGCGCGGCCGCGTTCCTTGTCGGGCCGCTCCCCGATCCCCAGGTCACGCAAGTCGTCGAGTACAGGAACGACATCAGCGGCCACTACTTCCTGGCGGCGCTCCCTGCAGACTTCACGGCGATCGACTCCGGGGCCGCGGGGCCGGGCTGGCACACGACCGGCTTCCAGTTCAGCGCGTTCGTCCCCGGCGCCGGGCGGGCGGCGGGCGAGGTCTGCCGGTTCTATGCGCCTTCGCCGAATTCGCACTTCTATACGGCCAATCCGGACGAATGCAACCTGCTCATCGACCATCCGGAGTACGGCTGGATCTACGAGGGCGTCCGCTTCGAGATCGCCGTCCCGGTGAACGGCGCCTGCGCGGCGGGGCTGTTTCCCATCCGCCGCTTCTATAACAACCGGTTCCAGTACAACGACTCGGCGCACCGCTACGTCTTCGATGAAGACACGGCCAATGGATTGATCGCGGCGGGGTGGATCGACGAGGGCATCGCGTTCTGCTCGGCGAGCCTGTATCGCGCTCCCCAGCTGTCCCTCGAGATCACGCCGACGCTGATCGCCTCGCGCGCCGTTTGCGAGAACGAGGACATCAACACGAGCACCGGATGCATCGGCATGGACGGCATGTCCGCGTCGTTCCCGAATCGGATCGGCCCCTTCCTGCCGCCGTTCTACGTGACCAGCAACCCGCAATGGTCGTATTCATATAGCGGCACGACGGGCTACTTCTACGACATCCTCACGGCGCAGGACCCTGCGGACGGGCCGGCGGTGCTGGCGCACTCGTTCATCCAGGTGCCGCAGGCGCCGACGATGGGATTCCACCTGAGCTCCATCGACCGGACCGCGCCGCAGATCGCGAGCATGGACTCGATCTACCAGTTCAAGACCCGTGCCCCGGCGGCCGGCGGCGCCGACGCACGTCTGTTCCCGTGGCGGACGGTGAGCCCGGACTTCGGCTATCTCGAGCTCATCTTCCTGGTGAACGTTCCGACGTTCCGTCTCGGCGATGCGCAGGGCCAGGCGTGGGGGCATCCCATGCTGGAATTCCGCGACACCGTCTCGGGCCAATCGATCGACGTGACGCTGCAGGCGTTCGGAAGCGTCGCGCCCGGGGATTTCGCCGGCGTGGCCGAGCCGCAGACCGGAAACGTTTTCGTCTCGACGGTGTTCCGCGCGAATCCCCTGTTCGGCGAACGGATGGTGGGCGACTTCAGCCCGTGCCCGTCGCAGAGTTGCGGCGGCAGCTACACGTTCCGCCTGCATCGCCCCGACTTCGACAAGGTCATCGCCATCGCGCGGCAGGTCAACCCGGCGCTTTCCACGAATCCCGACGACTACATTCTCGTCAATTATCGCTTCCGTCTCGGCGTGTACGGCAACGCGGAGCTGGGCGCGATGGTGTCCGGAGTCTCGCTCTACATCTACTGAGCTTCGGCGGTGCGGAGCGGGCGCGCCTGCATCGCGGCAAGGCCCGCGAGCACCAGCCCCGATGTCCCCGCGACGAGGGCCATCGCGCCGAAGAACGGCGCCGGTCCCAGCACGCTCCACCAGGTGCCCACGTAACCCGCGAGCAGGTTTCCCGCGAATGCCGCGAGGAACCATGCGGCGATGGACGTCGCCGTGAAGCGGCTGGGGCTGAGCGTCGCGAAGAGGCTCAAGCCCACCGGCAGGATGTAGATCTCCGCGAGCGTGAAGAGCAGGAAGAACGCGATCACGACGGCCCAGCTCACGAGCGCGGCGCCCGCCATCGTGATGACGCCGCAGAGCAGCGCATACGAGAACGCGACGCCGAACGCGCCCAGGGCCATCTTTCGCAGCGCACCCTGGCGATACTCGCGTTGGGCCTTGCTGCGATTCCAGAAGGCGACGACGATCGGCGTGAGCATGAAGACGAACAGGGGATTCAACGACTGGAACCACGTCGCGGGAATCGCCTGGCTGCCGGCCGCGCGATCGACGCCGCTGTCGATCCACAGCGCCAGCGAGTTGCCGGATTGCTCGTACGCGCTGCGGAACACGATCACCGCGAGCGCCGTCGCAAGGAGCAAGCCGTAGGGAACCGTCTCGCGGCTCGCTTCCCGTGGCGAGGTTTCGGGCACTTCGTCCCGCGTGTCGCGCGGAAGGTAACGGCTGCCCGCGAGATAGATCGCGAGGCCGATGCACATGCCCACGCCCGCGGCGCCGAAGCCGTAGTGCCATCCATAGATCTCGCCGAGCGTCCCGCACACGAGCGGCGAGAAGAACGCGCCCAGGTTCACGCCGAGGTAGTACAGGCTGTAGGCCGACTGCCGTCGCGGATCGTCCTTCCCGTAGAGCTGCCCGATCTGGCTCGGCAGGTTGGGCAGGAAGAGCCCGTTGCCGATCGCGATCGTGGACATGGCGACGTAGAACATCGGCTCGAAGGCCATCATGAAATGCCCGATGGCCATCGTGATGCTGCCGATCACGATCGCGCGCCGCTTGCCGAGCCAGCGATCGGAGATGTACGCGCCCACGATGGGCGTGAAGAACACGACCGCCGAGTAGGTCCCGTACACCATCGAGGCATAGCCCTGCGCGTACTGCAGCTGCTTCACCATGTAGTACACGAGCAGCGTCCTCATCCCGAAGTAGGAGAACTTCTCCCACATCTCGGTGAGGAAGAGGATGGTGAGGCCGCGCGGCTGGCCGAACCAGGTCGGCATGATCGCTCCTAGAACTTCGTGTAGAAGCGCAGCAAGCCGTAAGCGGCGCCGATCCACGCGAGCATCGCGAACGACAGCAGGATGAGCGCGTCCCACAACTGCCGCTTCCAGCCCAGCCTTGCCCGGAAATCGATCGCGAGGTTCCACGCGGCCACGACGGTGCCGCCCGCGAATCCTGCCAGCGCGAGCGCCTGCGTGATCACGAGGTACGTGTCGAGCCCGGGCAGCAGCAACTGCGCCGCCGCGAGGAACATTCCGGCCCACGCGACCAGCGCGACGAACGCGACGATCGCGAGCGCGCGGCCCGCGCGAACGGCGAGCACTTTGTTCGGCGGCAGCACGCGCGGGTGCGCAAGCGCGCGCCGCGCGATCGCGGCGGCGGGCCACATCGCCAGGCCGACGAGGATCAACAAGGTCGCGAGGCCCAGCAGCGGCAGCTCCGCGCCCGCGGCCGCGAGGCCCGATTCCGGCTCGAAGGAGAAGATGGCGCCGAGCATGTTCGTCGACCACGAGGCGACCTTGCCGCCGGCGACCGTCGCTTCCAGCTTGTCGTGCCCGCCGACCTCCTGCCACAGGAAGGGCTTCACCTCGCGATAGCGGATGGGGAATCCGAGGACCGCGATCGAGATGGTGTCGTCGGGCTCGGCCTTGACCGTGGTCGCGCCCACGAGCGTGGCGAGCGAGATGAAGGTCGAGTCCGCGCGGCGCGTGGACTTGTAGCGCCCCGCGATCAGCTGCGCATGCGCCTTGGCGGTCTGTGCGTCGAGCGGCGTGGCCACGGCGGGTTCCGCCCGCGGGAAATAGCGGTCCGCGAACTCGGGGAACACGAACATGCGCATGCGCGCGCCCATTCCGCCGCGTCCTCCGGCGTTCACCGACATGAACAGGCCCACCTTCTCGGCCTCGAACAGCGCGAGGTCGGAATGGAAATAGACGGTGTCGCCCCCGTGCGCGATCACGCGGTGCCCGTTGATCGACTGCTCGTAGAAGCCCAGCGCGTTGCCATTGAGGTCCGGAAAGGCGCGCAGCGAGAAGTCGTGCATCTGCTTCGCGGTCTCGGGCTTGAGCAGGCCCGCGCCGTCGTCCAGGTGGGCGATCATGAACTTCGCCATGTCGTCCGCGGTGGACGAAAGCGCTCCCGCGGCGGGCATGCTGATGATCTCGAAGCCGTCGCCGGGAGTCTCGGCATCCTTGTATCCCGTCGCCATGTTCGCGCGCATCGCTTCGGGCAGCGGCTGGCGGAAGCTGGAGTTGTTCATGCCCAGGGGCTTGAAGATGTGGTTCTCGACGTATTGCTCGAACGGCTCGCCGGAGACGCGCTGCACGATGTAGCCCGCGAGCGAGGTCGCATAGTTGGAATAGCCGACGACCGTGCCCGGCGGATAGATGCGCGGCGGGACGTAGGACTTCACCGTCTGGCCGTCCGATGGACCGGGGCCCTTGAACGTGATGAGATCCTTCACGACCTCTTCGAATCCGGTGCGGTGCGTCATGATGTTGCGCAGCGTGATGGGCTTGCCCTCGTACGGGGGAATCGTGAAGTCGAGGTACTTGTTCACGTCGGTGTCGAGGTCGAGCTTGCCGGCTTCCACCTGCTGCATGACCGCGGTCCAGGTGAAGAGCTTCGACACGGAGCCCGGGCGAAAGAGGGTGGAGCGCGCGTCGACCGGCGTGAGCTTCGCCATGTCGGCATACCCGTAGCCCTTCTCGAAGAGGACCTGCCCGTCCTTCACGACCGAGACCGTGACGCCGGGCGTGCCCGTGAGCTTGAGCGCCGTGGGCATGAGCCCGTCGAGCCAGGCCTCGACATCGCCCGCAGTGAGGGGCTTCGCCTCGCGCGGGGCCGCGGCCTGCGCGAGACCCGGCGCCGCGAGCCCGATGCATGCAATTGCCGCCGCCGCGATCCGGATGAGCCGGGCGTTGAGTGCCTTCATCATGATTGCCTCCTCATGTATTCGATCAGTGCCTGAAGCGGTCGACCGTGAGCGCCTCGAGGCGCACGCCATGCGCGGCGACGTCGATCGGTGTGGGTTCCCCGCATGCAAGCGCCCCCGCGATCCGCGCGAGCGCCGGTGAAGTCTGTATTCCGTAGCCCCCCTGGCCCACGAGCCAGAAGAATCCCCGCGCCTCGCCGTCGAAGCCGATCGCGGGCGTCCGGTCGCTCGTGAAGACGCGCAGTCCCGCCCAACGCCGTGTCACGCGCTCGACGCGCAGCGTGGTCGCGCCTTCGAAGCGGTCCACGGCGATGGCCACGTCGAGCTCCTCGGGTTGCACGTCGCACGCGGGACTCTCGTGCTCGTCCGCGGGCGAAAGCAGCAATGCGCCCGCCTCGGGCTTGAAGTAGAACTCCTCGTCGACGTCGATCGCGACCGGCCAGCGCGTGACGTCGGTGCCGGCGGGAGCTTCGATCCGCATGGCCGTGCGGCGCAGCGGGCGCAAGCCGATGGGACGAACGCCGGCGAGCGCGGCGAATTCGTCTCCCCAGGCGCCCGCGCAGTTGATGACGACGGGTGCGAAGAACGTTTCCTTCGCGGTGGAGACATGCCATATGCCTCCGCCGTTGGTCCGCGCCTCGCGAACCGGTGCGCCCAGGACGATGCGGCCGCCGAGCGCGCGCGTCCTTCGCAGGAAAGCCTGGTGCAGCTCGTGCACGTCGATGTCGGCCGACTCGGGATCGAGCGCCGCGGACCCGAGGTACCCGGGACGGAAGATGGGGACCATGGACGCCGCACGCTTCCCGTCGAGAAGCTCCGTGCCCGTCTTCACGTCGTCGTCGGCGCGCATGCGCTCGAGCGACGCGGCCTGGTCCGGGCGCGCGAAGTAAAGCGTCGGGCGCGCCGACACGAGGGGATGGAGCGCGAAGCCGGCGGGAGGCCTGAACAGGAATTCGTGGCTCGCGCGCGTGAGGGCGCGGATGGCCGCGTTCCCGTAGATCTTCGAATAGAGCGCCGCCGAGCGGCCGGTCGTGTGGTATCCCGCGTGCTCTTCCATGTCGAGCACCGCGACGGATCCGCGCTCGGCGAGCGCCGCGGCGACCGATGCGCCGGCAATGCCGGCGCCGACGACGACGAAATCGACCTTATGGGAACTCGACATGCGCTGCCTCGAAGTGCACGGCGCATGTTATTTCAAATGGAAACTTTTTTCCAGTATGGAAAATTCAGGATCTAGCGGCTGCGCGCCTTGCCCTTGCGCGTTCGCGGCGGCGTCTCGGGGGTTTCCTGGTTCGCGGCGTGGCGCTCGGAAGCCCCCATGAAGGCCTCGATCACGTTCTCGTCGCGCCCGCGCGGGGCGCAGGACACCACCACTCGGCAGGGCGGATGGGAAGCGTTCAGGTAGGCATGCCCCATCTCGCTGTCGAAGTACATGGAATCGCCGGCCGAAAGGCGCAGCGGCGCATAGAGCTCGCTGTGGAACTCGAGCTCGCCCGAGATCACGTGGACGAACTCCTCGCCGGGATGGCGGATGAGCCCGCCGAACTCCTCGCGGAATTCCTCCATGGTCCCCGCCCTCAGCTCCACCACGATGGGCGTCATGCGCTTGTTGAGGAGCTCCGTGGCGAGATAGACCTGGCGGTAGCTGCGTGTTTCCACGAGCTGGCCTTCGCCCGCGCGCTGGACCACGCGCCTGCCGCGCAGCAGCCCCATGGCCGCTCCGTCGTGGTGCGGCGCGGGCTCGAGGAGCTCGGCCATGTCCACGCCGAGGGCCTTGCTGATGGACAGGAGCTTGTCGAAGGAGAGCGAGACGCGGCCCTTCTCGATCTTCGAGAGCGTGGACACCGCCATCCCGGTGCGCCGGCCCACCTCGTTCAGGGTGAGCCCGAGCTTCTTGCGGATGGCGCGGATGGTGTCGCCGGGAGTGGGCCTGGTTTCGGTGACGGGACTGCCGGCGTGGCGCGCGCTCATGCGTGGAGTCTACCCTTTTATCGCGCCGGGATGGAGTTGCCCGGGCAAGCTTGTAATTTCCAAAAAAGAAATCTACTATCCGAATAAGAAATTAATATCCCCAGGGAGGATGTATGGACCTGCGTCGCCTCGTTGTGCGTTCATCCGGCTTGCGCCGTTGCCGTCCGCTCCTCCTTCCAATGCTCGTCGCCGCTGCGGCGGGCGCGAGCGGGTCCGCGGCCGGCCAAACCCCACCGGCCGCGGATTCGCCCGCGGCTTCCCCGCCGGCAACCTCTTCCACGACCGCGACGGCGCAGCCGCTGGAAGCGATCACCGTGACAGGCACGCGCCGCCGCGAGCCGGTGCGCGACGTTCCCGTGCAGCTGAACACCATCCCGGCCGAAACGCTCGAGCAGTCGGGCGCGAAGACGCTGACCGATTACCTGGCCACGCAGCCGGGCATCGACCTCAACACGTCGGGCGGCCCGGGCCTGGGCAGCGTCACCATCCGGGGCGTGTCCACGGGCGCGCCGACGATCGCCACCGTCGGCATGTACGTCGACGACGTTCCGTTCGGCTCGAGCACCGCCTATGCGATCGGCTCGGGCACCGCGCTCGACATGGGGCTGCTCGACCTGAACCGCGTCGAGGTGCTGCGCGGCCCGCAGGGCACCATCTACGGGGCGAGCACCATGGGCGGCCTCATCAAGTACGTGACGAACGATCCCGACCCCCTGCGGATGTCGGGCAGCGCGACGCTCGCCGCGAGCACGACGGCGCACGGCTCGGCGAACAACACGCTCAACGCCGTGCTCAACGTGCCCGTCTCGGACGAGACCGCGGTGCGCTTCGCCGCATTCCAGGATCACAACGGCGGCTACGTGGATGCGGTGGGCCCGGCCGCGGGCAGCGACGTGAACCACGGCAATACCGTGGGTGGCCGCTTCTCGGTGCTCATGACGCCGACGCGCGACTTGCGCGTGAAGCTCACGGCGACCGCGCAGGAGATCCGCCGCGACAGCAAGGACGCGGTCGACTACGACCAGGCGGGCAACGCGGTGAACGGACCGCTCGTCAAGAAGCTCGCGTTGCTCGAGCCCTATTCGATCAAGACCGGCGTGCTGGGTCTCGAGCTGGACTACGACATGGGATGGGCCCGGCTCGACTCGATCACGGCCGGGCAGAGGACCGACGTATCGAATCGCACCGACGCGACGTACGTCTACGGGCCGCTGCTCGCCTCGATCGGCCTGCCCGTGGACCAGGTGCCCCTCGACAACACGGTCACCGTGAGCCGCCAGACGCAGGAGCTGCGCCTCACCTCGCCACGCGGCGCGCTCGAGTGGCTCGCGGGATATTTCTACAGCCACGAGAAGAGCACCAACGACCAGCTCGTGACGAGCCGCATTTCCCCGGGTGTCCCGGGGCCGCTGCTCGCGACTTTCCAGCTGCCGGGCGAATACACGGAGAACGCGCTCTTCGGCGACATCACGTGGAATCCGTCGAAGCAGCTCTCGCTCACCGGCGGCATTCGCTCCTCGAACAACAAGCAGGACTTCCAGCAGATCGGCGACGGCCCCCTCGCGGGAGGGCCGAGCTCCGTCAACGGCCATTCGTCCGAGACGACGAACACCTACCTCGCCGCGGCACGCTACGCGGTCACTCCGACGAGCAACGTCTATGCTCGCGCCGCGAGCGGCTTCCGGCCCGGCGGCCCGAACGCGGTCGCGAAGGATCCGAATACGGGAGAGCCGACGGCGCCGCCCACGTTCAAGAGCGATTCGCTGTGGAGCTACGAGGCCGGATACAAGGCGGAACTGATGGATCGCAGGCTCTCGGTCGACGCGGCGATCTACACGATCAGGTGGAAGGACCTGCAGCAGATCGCCGCGGTGAACGGCATCGGCGTGATCGTGAACGCCGGCGACGCGAAGGTCGACGGCGCGGAGCTCGCGCTTCGCTATCGTCCGTCGCCCCCCTGGACGCTATATGCAAGCTACGCCTACACGGACGGCAAGCTCACGGAGGATGCACCCGGGCTGGGCAGCTCCGGCGCGCGGCTGCCCAACGCCGCGAAGAACGCCGCGAACGCCGGCGCCGAATATGACTTCGAGGCCGGAGGCTACAAGTTCCAGGCCGGCGCGGACGTGCGCTACGTGGGCGAACGCAACGCGGGCTTCGAGGGAAGCAGCACGCTGCCCAACTACAAGCTGCCCGACTACACGCTCGTGGACCTTCATGCCGTGGGCGATTTCCACTGGGGGCAGGTGACGCTCTACGCGCGCAACCTGTTCGACAAGCGCGCGCAGCTGGGCGCGGGAACGAACTTCATTCCGCTCGGCGGATATGCCCAGGTGACGCCGGCGCAGCCCCGCACCGTGGGCGTGTCGGTGAGCGCGACCTTCTAGCCCGGAGGCTCGTTCCGTGCGCATCTTCCTCGCGGCGCTCGCGCACGAGACCAACACCTTTTCGCCGATACCGACGACCCGGCAATCCTTCGCGGAGGGGCTGCTGCATCATCGCGGCGATGCGGCGACGCTTGCCAAGGCGCGCGAGTTCGCCGGCTACACCGATGTCCTCGATCTCGCGCGCGCCCGGGGCGACGAGTGCATCGCCGGCCTTTGCGCGTGGGCGCAGCCGGGCGGGCCGCTGCCGCGCGCCGACTACGAGGAGCTGCGCGACGAATTGCTGGCCGACCTGCGTGCCGCCGGCAAGGTGGACTTCGTCTTCCTCGTCCTGCACGGGGCCATGGTGGCGCAGGGCTTCTACTGGGACTGCGAGGGCGACATCCTGCGGCGCGTTCGCGCCATCGTCGGCGATTCGACGCCCGTGGGCGCGCTGCTCGATCTGCACGGCAACGTGAGCGACGGCATGGTCGCCGACGGAGCGATCCTCGTCGCGTGCAAGGAATATCCCCACATCGACTATCCGCAACGCGCCGCGGAGCTCTACGAGCAGCTCGCGCGCGCATCCCGCGGAGGCTCGCGGCCGCGAACGCTCAAGCAAAGCGTGCCGATGCTGGGGATCATGGGCACCACCGAAGAGCCGATGCGCAGCTTCGTGCGCAGGATGCAGGACTGCGAGCGGCAACCGGGCATCGTTTCGGTCTCCGCGATGCACGGATTCCCGTGGTCGGACACGCCCTACACCTCGGCGGCGATGCTGGTGGTGTACGACGCCGCCCACCCGGGAGCGGACGAAGCGGCGGGCCGCCTCGCGCGCGAGCTCTCGCTCGAATTCTTCTCGCTCAGGGGAAGCTCCCCGGCCAAGCGCGTGCCGATCGAGGAAGCGCTCGATGCGGCCGAGCTCGAGAGCCGTCGCATCGGCGATCGCCCGGTGGTGATCGCCGACGGCTCGGACAATCCGGGCGGCGGCGCGGCCGGCGACAGCACGTTCATGCTTCGCGCGCTGCTGGAGCGCGGCATCTCGAACGCCGCGCTGGGCATGATCTGGGATCCGGAGTCCGTCGCGCTTGCCACCGCGGCTGGAGCGGGACGCGAAGTCGTGCTCGACATCGGGGGAAAGCACGGCCCCATGTCCGGGGAGCCGCTGCATGCGAAGGCGGTCGTCCTCGCATGCCGCGAGGCCGCGAGCCAGCGCGGTTTCGGCGAGCTTCACGACGAGCTGGGGCCCTGCGCCGCGGTTCGGGTGCGGGGCGTCGATGTCGTGCTCAACAGCATCCGCCAGCAGGTGTTCTCGCCCGACTGCTTCACGGAGCTCGGCATCGATCCGGCCTCCAAGCGCTTCGTGGTGGTGAAGTCCACCCAGCACTTCCGCGCGCACTTCGACGCCATCGCAGGCGCGACCGTCTATTGCGACGCGCCGGGAGCGCTCAACGCGAACCTCGCGGCGCTTCCCTATCGCAACCTGCACCGGCCCATGTGGCCCCTCGACCAGACCGAGCTAGGCGCCCTTGCGCCGGCGCTTCCTCCACGTTGACGGCGGTTTCCCGAACACGCGCTTGAACGCGGCCGAGAAGGCGCCCGCCGATTCATAGCCCGCGTCGTGCGCGATGGATTCGATCGATCGCGGTGTCGTGAGGAGGAACTCCGCCGCCATCTGCAATCGCCAGCGCGTGAGGAACCCGAAGATGGGCTCGCCCATCACTTCGCTGAAGCGTTCGGCGAGCGCGCTTCGCGACAGTCCCACCTGGCGGCCGAGCTTTTCCACGGTCCACGCTTCGGAGGGACGCCCGTGCACGAGCGCCAGCGCGCGGCCGACGTAGCGGTCGGCCAATCCCGCGAGCCATCCCTTGCCGCCGGGAGAAAGGCGCTCCACGTAGCGCGACATCGCTTCCACGAGCACGAGCTCGGCGAGGCTTGCGCGTTGCGCGCCCGCGCCCACGGCTGGGGCGTCGCTCGCGGACAGCGTGAGACCGAGGGCATCGGTGAGCGAATCGAGCGCCTTCGCGTTGCCGAGATCGACCCGCATCACCCGGGGGAGCGCATCGATGTAGGGCTCGGACAGGTGGCGCTCGAGCGTGGCCGACAGGACGATCCACCGCGTGGCATCGCCGCCGCCGCCGAGCGAGATGGGCACGGGCTCGCCGGCGACCGGCGCCTTCGCGAGCGAAGAGAGCGCCTTGGCCGGCGCATCGAGCGGATGGCCGACGAGGTGCGCGTCCCCATGCGTGAGCAACGCGATCTCGCCGGCTTTCAGCGTGACGGCATCGGCGCCGGCGAGCTTGAGCTCGAGCGCTCCTTCGAGGACCAGGTGCGCGCGCAGGAGCGACGGGCTCGCGGCGACGGAGACGCACCACGGCGCGCGTCCCGTGGCATCCAGCGTGACGCTGGCCGAAAATCTTGCGAGTCGCAGGACTTCGGAGAGCGCGTCCAAGCTAGTGGAAGTGCGCCGCTTGCGTGTCCGCTTCCTCGGGGAGCTCGGCGTGGACGATCTCGCCCTCGGCGTTGGCGAAGAGCGGCGCGCCGCA